>JBARXS010000168.1:0-45926 GCA_049647465.1 Erythrobacter sp. | reverse complement strand
AGTCAACCACCTGCACCAGATGCGAGACCTTGGCGATCGCGCCGCGAACTTCAGGGGTATCCTGACGCTCGACGACCTTGTGCATCTTGTTCAGACCCAGACCGATAAGGACCTGGCGCTGACTTTCGGGGCGACGGATCGGTGAACCGATCTGCTTGATCTTGATGGTAGCCATCCGGGATTACTCCGCAATTGCCGCAGCGTCGGCTTCCGCCTCAACTGCGCTCGCACCACCACGACCCAGAAGGTCGGCAACTTTCTTGCCGCGACGCTGCGCAACCGACTTCGGCGAAGTCTGGTTCTGCAATGCCTCGAAAGTGGCGCGGATCATGTTGTAGGGATTCGACGTGCCAACCGACTTGGTGACAACGTCTGCCACGCCAAGGCTTTCGAACACGGCACGCATCGGACCACCGGCAATGATGCCGGTTCCCGGGGGTGCCGAGCGAACGGTGACCTTGCCCGCGCCGAAACGCCCGTTGACGTCGTGGTGCAGAGTGCGGCCTTCCTTGAGCGGGACACGGATCATCTTCTTGCGTGCAGCAGCGGTTGCCTTGGTGATGGCTTCGGGCACTTCGCGCGCCTTGCCGTGACCAAAGCCGACGCGGCCCTGACCGTCACCGACCACGACGAGGGCTGCAAAGCCGAAACGCTTACCACCCTTCACCGTCTTGGAGACGCGGTTGATGTGCACGAGCTTTTCGATGATGCCATCATCTTCTTCCTCGCGGCGACCACGGTTGCCGTCACGGCCTCCGCGACCACGACCGCCACCATCACGGTTGCCACCGCCACGATTGCCGCCACCGCGACCACCGCGCTGACCACCCTGGCCGCCCTGGCCACCTTGTTGCCCTCCCTGCTGACGGGGTCGACCTTCAGCACCCTGCGCAGGAGACTGATTGTCGGCCGCCTCGCTCGGCGTTTCGGCAACCGCAGGTGTTTCAGTCGCAGCAGGCGCTGCTGCGGCATCCGTTGCGGTGTCCGTCGTATTTGCCGTTTCAGGCGTTTTGTTCTCGTCAGCCATCATCAGAACTCCAGCCCGCCTTCACGGGCGGCATCGGCCAGCGCTTTCACGCGGCCATGAAACAGAAACCCGCCGCGATCAAACACGACAGTGGTGACGCCAGCCTTCTTGGCAGCTTCGGCGATATCCTTGCCGACCTGCGTTGCAGCATCAACATTCGCACCCGAAACCTTCACGCCGAGCGTCGATGCGGCGGCCACGGTGCGGCCCTCGGCATCATTGATGATCTGCGCGTAGATGTGGCGGCCTGTGCGGTGAACCGACAGGCGCGGCTTGTCGCCCGAACGCGCCCGCAAAGCGGTGCGCACACGGCGGCGACGGCGTTCAAAGAGGGAAAGCTTTGCCATCTTACTTCTTCTTCCCTTCCTTGCGGAAGATATACTCGCCGCGATACTTGATGCCCTTGCCCTTATACGGCTCCGGCTTGCGGAATTCGCGGATCTCGGCAGCGAACTGGCCTACGGCCTGCTTGTCAATGCCGCTGATTTCGACAGTGGTCTGGTCCGGGGTCTTCACCTCGATACCCTCGGGCACGGCCAGATCGACATCGTGACTGAAGCCAAGCTCCAGCTTGAGCGTCTTGCCCTGCGCCTTGGCACGGTAACCAACACCGGTGATTTCCAGCGTCTTGGTGAAACCGTCGGTGACGCCTTCAACCAGATTGGCAACCAATGTGCGATGCATACCCCAGAAGGACCGCGCCAGCTTGGTATCGTTGGCCGGGTTCACCTTGATCTCGTCACCCTCAACCTTGTAGTCGATGAGATCGGAAAGACCCATCGTGAGAGTACCCTTGGGGCCTTTCACGCTGATCGTGCCATTGTCGACCGAAGCGGTAACACCGCCAGGGATCGCAACAGGCTTTTTACCAATGCGGCTCATCAGAACACCTCCGCGAGCACTTCGCCGCCGACGTTGCTCTCACGAGCTTCAGCATCCGAAAGGACACCGCGCGGGGTCGAAACGATGGTGATACCAAGGCCGTTGCGCACCGTCGGGAGCTCTTTCGAACCCGAATAGACGCGGCGACCCGGCTTGGAAACGCGGCTGACATGCTTGATCGCAGGTTCGCCTTCGAAATATTTCAGTTCAATCCGCAATGCAGCGTGCTTGCCCGTGCTGTCTTCGGAATAGCCACGGATGTAGCCTTCACGCTGAAGCACTTCGAGAACATTCGCACGCAATTTGGAAGCGGGCGAGAGGACAGAGTCCTTCTTCGCCTGCTGGCCGTTGCGGATACGGGTGAGCATATCACCCAGAGGATCGGTCATAGCCATTTGTCAGGTCCTCACCAGCTCGACTTGGTCACACCCGGGATAAGGCCCTTGTTGGCCAGATCACGGAGCTCAATACGATTGAGACCAAACTTGCGATAATAGCCGCGCGGGCGGCCGGTGGTGGCGCAGCGATTGCGCACGCGGGTCGGATTCGCATTACGCGGAATCTCGGCCATCTTCAGGCGCGCAATCAGACGCTCGCTTTCATCAAGCGTGTCGTCATCGGCAATTGCCTTCAGCTTTTCATACTTCGCTGCATACTTCTTGACGAGAGCCTTACGCTTCTCGTTCTTGTTGATCGAACTCAGTTTCGCCATTGGACTTAAGCTCTCTTCTTTCGTGTCTTGTTCATGAGCACGGCTTACGCCGCCTCTTTTTGTTGACCGGCTTCGCCTTCAAACGGGAAGCCGAAGAGACGGAGCAATTCGCGCGCCTCTTCATCGGTGTTCGCAGTTGTCGTGACGATGATGTCCATCCCGCGAACTTTTTCGATCTTGTCGTAACTGATCTCGGGAAACACGATCTGTTCCTTGAGACCCATTGCGTAGTTTCCACGGCCATCGAACGACCTAGCGTTCAGACCACGAAAGTCACGAATACGGGGCATGGCAACAGTCACGAGACGGTCGATGAATTCGTACATCCGCTCACGGCGCAAGGTGACCTTGCAACCGATCGGCATGCCTTCGCGCAGCTTGAACTGTGCGATCGACTTCTTCGCCTTGGTGATAACCGGCTTTTGACCAGCGATCAGCGCCATTTCCTCAGCCGCGGTTGCGACCTTCTTCTTGTCCTGGCTCGCTTCGCCCACACCCATGTTGAGTGTGACCTTCTCGATCTGCGGGACTTGAAGACGGTTCGTGTAACCGAACTTTTCCGTCATGGCCTTGACGATTTCACCGTCAAACTTGGCCCGCATACGGGGTGTATAATCAGCCATCAATCGTCTCCCCACTCTTCACAGCAACGCGAACCTTCTTGCCGTCCTTCTCTTCGAAACGGACGCGGGTCGGCTTGCCATCCTTGGGATCAGCCACAGCAACCTTGGAGATGTTCATCGGCGCGGGATACCGGTCGATGCCACCTTGCGGGTTCTGCTGGCTGGGCTTGCGGTGACGGGCGATCACGTTGATACCTTCGACAACGATCTTGCCATCTTTGGGCAGAACCTGCTGGACAGTGCCGGTGCGGCCCTTGTCCTTGCCGGAAAGCACGACGACGCTGTCGCCCTTCTTAATCTTTGCAGATGCCATTGTCAGAGCACCTCCGGAGCGAGGCTGATGATTTTCATGAAACCGCGGCCACGCAGTTCACGAACCACCGGGCCAAAGATACGCGTGCCGATCGGCTCTTCGCTCTTGTTGACCAGGACAGCGGCGTTGCTGTCAAAGCGGATCACGCTGCCATCGGGACGGCGAACGTCCTTCTTGGTGCGAACGATCACAGCGCGGTGAACGTCGCCCTTCTTGACCTTCGCGCGCGGCTGGGCCTCTTTCACAGAGACCACGATCACGTCGCCAACGGAGGCAAACCGGCGCTTTGACCCGCCCAGCACCTTGATGCACTGGACGCGCTTTGCGCCGCTATTGTCCGCGACGTCGAGATTGGATTGCATCTGGATCATGGATCCGTTTCCTTCTCTTGGCTTTCCGGGACTTGCTTCTGGCTTTGGGGCCAGAAACCCGCCCGGGAGTTCCGTTAACGCCTGCCCCTGCAACAGCAGAGGCTAGTTAATTAGTTTCCAGCTGCCTCAACATCGAGATCAGCTTCGATTGCCTGAGTTCCGCCAGACACAACGCGGTCTTTCACCGCCCACGTCTTGGTCTTGGAAATCGGCTTCGTCTCTTCGATCCGCACTACATCGCCAATCGTGTACTCGTTGGCTTCGTCATGGGCGTGATACTTCTTCGAGCGACGGATGATCTTCCCGTACAGCGGGTGCTTCACCTTGCGCTCAACCTTGACGGTCACTGTCTTGTCGGTCTTGTCGGAGGTGACGGTCCCGATCAGAATACGTTTGGGCATAGTCTACTCCTTACGCTTTCGCAGCAGCGGCTGCCGCGGCGCGCTCGTTCTGCAGCGTCTTGATCTGCGCGATGTTGCGACGCACTTCGCGGATGCGCGAAGGCTTTTCAAGCTGGTTGGTTGCCGACTGAAAGCGCAGGTTGAACTGCTCTTTCTTAAGCTCGACAAGTTCCACGCTCAGCTGGTCGTCGGTCTTCGTACGAAGGTCTGCGAAATCAGCCATCACTTCTGGCCTCCCAGGTGCGAGGTGTCGCCAAAGCGCGCGACGACCTTGGTTTTGATCGGAAGCTTCATCGCCGCACGCTCGAAAGCGAGTGCAGCAACGGGTCCGGGAACACCGTCGAGTTCGAACAGGATGCGGCCCGGCTTAACACAAGCAGCCCAGTATTCGACCGAACCCTTGCCCTTACCCTGACGCACTTCTGCCGGCTTTTTCGACACAGGCACATCGGGGAAGACGCGGATCCAGAGACGGCCCTGACGCTTCATGGCGCGGGTGATCGCACGGCGTGCCGCCTCGATCTGACGCGCGGTGATCCGCTCAGGCTCAAGTGCCTTGAGGCCATAGGAGCCAAAGTTCAAAGCCGTGCCACCCTTGGCCTCGCCCTTGATCCGGCCCTTGAAAGCCTTGCGGTATTTTGTTTTCTTCGGTTGCAGCATTGTCTCTTACCTAGTTCAGCGGTCCAGACCTCAACGGGCCGGACGCACTCCCGAAGTTTGCGATTCCATCATCAGACGGTCCTGTGCGGTCGGATCATGACCCAGGATCTCGCCTTTGAAGACCCACACCTTGATGCCGATGATGCCATAAGCGGTCAGCGCCTCGGCTTCGGCATAGTCGATGTTGGCGCGCAGCGTATGAAGCGGCACGCGGCCTTCGCGATACTGTTCGACACGGGCGATTTCCGCACCGCCAAGACGACCGCCGCAAACGATCTTGATACCTTCAGCACCCAGACGCATGGCGGACTGCATGGCGCGCTTCATCGCACGGCGGAAAGCCACACGGCGGATCAGCTGATCGGCGATGCCCTGAGCGACGAGCTTGGCGTCGATTTCCGGCTTGCGGATCTCAACGATGTTAAGCTTCACTTCGCTGTCAGTCATCGACGAAAGCTTCATGCGCAGCTTTTCGATGTCTGCCCCCTTCTTGCCGATGATCACACCGGGACGGGCAGCATAGATCGAAATGCGGCACAGCTTTGCCGGACGCTCGATAACCACCTTGGAGATCGCTGCCTGGGGCAGGTTCTTGGTGATGTACTTGCGGATCTCGATGTCTTCCTTGAGCAGACCTGCATAGTTGCGCCCTTCGGCGTACCAGCGGCTGTCCCAGGTGCGGTTGATCTGCAGGCGCAGACCGATCGGATTGCTCTTCTGGCCCATCTTACGCCTCTTCCTCTTCCTGCTCGCGAACCACGATGCGCAGCTTGCTGAACGGTTTCAGGATGCGGGTCGACTTGCCGCGACCGCGGGTGTGAAAACGCTTCATGGTGATCGACTTGCCAACCGAAGCTTCCGCCACGACGAGCGCGTCGACATCCAGATCGTGATTGTTCTCGGCATTCGCGATCGCCGATGCGAGAACCTTAGTCGCATCCTTGGCCATCGCCTTCTTTGAGAACGACAGGATGTTCAAAGCCTCTTCGGCCTTCTTGCCACGGATCAGCTGGGCAACAAGGTTCAGTTTCTGGGCCGAGCCGCGAATTTGCGTGCCGACTGCCAGAGCCTCATTGTCCGCAACGCGGCGGGGGGATTTTGCCTTACCCATTACCGTTTGCCCTTCTTGTCGGACGCGTGACCGGGGAAGGTGCGCGTGGGTGAAAACTCACCAAGCTTGTGTCCGACCATTTCTTCCGAAACAGAAACCGGGATGAATTTGTGACCGTTATAGACGTTGAACGTCAACCCAACGAACTGCGGCAGGATGGTTGAGCGGCGCGACCAGGTCTTGATCGGCTTGGTGCTGCTCGCTTCCTGCGCGTCCTCTGCCTTCTTCAGCAGGCTGAGTTCGACAAACGGACCTTTCCAGACGGAACGTGCCATCGTGCCTTACCTCTTCTTCTTCGCGTGACGCGAACGGATAATCATCTTGTCCGTCTGCTTGTTCTTGCGGGTGCGAGCACCCTTGGTCGGCTTGCCCCACGGGGTAACCGGATGACGGCCACCGCTGGTGCGGCCTTCACCACCACCATGCGGGTGATCGACCGGGTTCTTTGCAACACCACGTGTCAGCGGGCGACGGCCCTTCCACCGGGTGCGACCGGCCTTGCCGAAATTCTGGTTCTGGTTGTCGGGGTTTGAAACCGCGCCAACGCTGCCCATGCAATCGGCGCGCAGGTAACGCTGCTCGCCCGAGTTGAGGCGCACGATAACCATGCCGCGGTCACGACCGACAAGCTGGACATAGGTGCCTGCCGAACGGGCGATCTGGCCACCCTTGCCCGGCTTCATCTCGACATTGTGACAGATCGTGCCGACCGGCATCTGACCCAGAAGCATGGCGTTGCCCGGCTTCGTATCGACTTTTTCACCGGCAACCACCGTATCGCCAACAGCCAGACGCTGAGGGCAGATGATGTAGTTGAGTTCGCCGTCCTCGTACTTGACGAGAGCGATGAAAGCGGTGCGGTTGGGGTCGTATTCGATCCGCTCGACGGTCGCGGGGACATCCCATTTGCGACGCTTGAAGTCGATGAAGCGATACTTCTGCTTGTGACCGCCAGCAATGCCACGCGAAGTCACGTGGCCCTTGTTGTTGCGGCCACCGGTCTTGCGCTTGCCTTCCGTGAGCGACTTGACCGGGCCACCTTTGTGGAGGCCGGTCTTGTCGATCAAAATCAGGCCACGGCGCGCCGGGCTTGTTGGTTTGTAGTTCTTGAGTGCCATTTTTCGTGCTGCCTCAGATACCGGTGGTGATGTCGATCATTTCGCCTTCGGCGAGCTTCACGACAGCCTTTTTGAAATCCGAACGCTTGTAGGGCTTGCCCCGCCAGCGCTTCGTCTTCCCCTTGGTGAGAATGGTGTTCACCGAAACGACCTTCTTTTCATAGATCGCCTCGACCGCTTCCTTGATCTGCGGCTTGGTCGCGCTGTTGGCGACCTTGAACACAACCGCATTGTTCTCCGAAGCCATAGTCGACTTTTCGGTGATGTGCGGCGCGAGGATCACGTCATAGTGCCGCGCATCGATGCTGTCTTTTTTAGCCATTGAAGCGCGCCTCCAGCTTGGCGACAGCGTCCTTTGTGAGGATCAGCGTGTCGTGGTTGAGAATGTCATAGACGTTGGCACCAGCGGCCGGCATCACATTGACACCCGGCAGGTTGCCAGCAGCCTTTGTGAAGGCGTCGTTCACACTGTCGCCGTCCATCACGAGGACTTTGCCGCTGTGACCAGCCTTCTCGAAGTGGGCTTTGAGCACCTTCGTCTTGGCATCAGCGATATCGAGGCTGTCGACAACCACGAGGCCATCGGCAGCTTTCGTCGAAAGCGCCATCTTCAGACCCAATGCGCGGATCTTCTTGTTGAGCGACTGTTCAAAGTCACGCTTGCGCGCACCATGAGCCTTACCGCCACCGATAAAAATCGGAGCGCCGCGGTCACCGTGGCGAGCGCCGCCGGAACCCTTTTGCGGGCCGAACTTCTTGCCGGTACGAGCCACGTCCGAACGCTCACGCGTCGGGCGGGCGGTGGCACGGCGGTTCTCCAGCTGCCAGGTCACAACCCGGTGCAGGATATCCGCGCGCGGGGTCACGCCAAAGACGTCATCGTTCAGTTCGATGTCGCCTGATGCCTTCCCGTCGATTTTCTGGACCTTCACCTTCATGGCTTAGGACTCCTTACCGTCATCGCTGGCGGGAGCATCAGCTTCCACAGCGGGTGTTTCAGCGACCGTATCGACTGCGGCTTCTTCGACCGGGGTCTCAACAGCAGGCTCGTCATTGGCCGGAACGGCGGTCTCGAGCACGGCACCGGGGAACGGAACGTCCGCAGGCATCGGCAGCTTGATCGCGTCGCGAACCAGCAGCCAGCCATTCTTCGAACCGGGAACCGAACCCTTGATGAAGAGCAGGCCGCGTTCCGCATCAGTGCGAACCACTTCGAGGTTCATCTGGGTACGCTGGCGATCACCCATGTGACCGGCCATCTTCTTGCCCTTGAACACGCGGCCCGGATCTTGACGGTTACCCGTCGAACCGTGCGAACGGTGCGAGAGCGAGACGCCGTGCGTTGCGCGCAGACCACCAAAGCCCCAACGCTTCATGGCGCCGGCAAAGCCTTTACCCTGCGTGTGACCGGTGATGTCGACCTTCTGGCCAGCGATGAAGTGCTCTGCGCTGATCATCGCGCCAACCGGCATCAGACCATCTTCGTTCTCAACGCGGAATTCCGCCACGCGCTTCTTGAGGCCAACTCCGGCCTTGCCAAAGTGCTCACGCTGCGGCTTCGCCACGTTCTTCTGTTTCGCTTCGCCTGCACCCAGCTGAACAGCGAAATAGCCGTCCGTATCTGCGGTGCGGTGTGAAACAACCTGGCAATCTTCCAGAGCGAGAACGGTAACCGGCACGTGCCGTCCGTCCTCTTGGAAGAGGCGGGTCATCCCAACCTTCTTTGCGATCACGCCAGTGCGCATCGTCTTCTACTCCTCACAGAGGCACCCAGAGGACCATCCCCGAGGTGCGTGAAACCAAAAACCGGCAACGGATGTTGCTGGCGGCCCAAATTTTAGTGCTGCGCCCCGTCCGGGCTAGTGCCTCCCCTCGCCTGATGGCGGGGTTTGGCGGAGACGGAGGACGCAGCCCGGTCGAATGTCCAAAGACGTGACCGGCGGTATCCAAATGTCTTGCCGATCCGCTCCCAAATGGGCGGCGGATCAACGGGGCCTTTTGGAGCCCCAATTCGTCTGGCCTGTTTAATGTCTCACCAGAGAGACAGGTCGGCTAAGCTTATGCGAGCTTGATCTCGACATTCACGCCCGCAGCCAAATCGAGCTTCATCAGCGCGTCGACCGTCTGGGCGTTCGGCTGAACAATGTCCAGCAAACGCTTGTATGTGCGCACCTCAAACTGCTCGCGCGACTTCTTGTCGATGTGCGGGCCGCGGTTCACGGTGAACTTCTCGATACGCGTCGGCATGGGAATGGGGCCACGAATAAGCGCGCCGGTCCGGCGGGCCGTATCAGCAATCTCGCCAGTTGCCTGATCGAGAACGCGGTGGTCAAACGCCTTGAGGCGAATACGAATATTCTGAGCTTCCATTACCTACACCGATGCGAAAGAGCCAAAGGCGGGTTTCCCCACCTCAAAAACAAAAGGCCGGCCCCGCCTAGGTTATGCCTTTCAGCGGGCGGCCTAACAAAATTTCAATGTCGAGATCGAATCCTCGTCCCGTTCGGATGGGCCTATATCGGTGAGGCGGGTTCGTTGCAACCCATAAACCGTCACCAATCCGCCATATTCCAAGTGAGACCTGACTTGACCCGTTTCCGCGACAAATTGGTCTCACATAAATTGGGGCCCGGCTCTCGCCATGAGAACCGGGCCCCGAATTCTTCAGTCGCTCCGTTGAGGAGCGGCCGGCTTACTTGGTGATCTTGGAAACCACGCCCGAGCCGACGGTGCGGCCGCCTTCGCGGATAGCGAAACGCAGACCTTCGTCCATGGCGATCGGAGCAATCAGCTTCACGCCGATCGTCACGTTGTCACCCGGCATAACCATCTCGGTGCCTTCGGGAAGGATCACTTCGCCGGTCACATCGGTGGTGCGGAAGTAGAACTGCGGGCGGTAGTTGGCGAAGAACGGCGTGTGACGGCCACCTTCGTCCTTCGACAGCACGTAGACTTCTGCGCTGAACTCGGTGTGCGGGCTGACCGAACCGGGCTTGCAGAGAACCTGACCACGCTCGACGTCTTCACGGCCAACGCCGCGGATGAGAGCGCCGATGTTGTCACCAGCCTGACCCGAATCGAGCAGCTTGCGGAACATTTCAACGCCGGTCACGGTCGTCTTGGAGGTGTCCTTGATGCCGACGATTTCGACTTCGTCACCCACGTTCACGACGCCGGTTTCGACACGGCCGGTAACAACCGTACCGCGACCCGAGATCGAGAACACGTCTTCGATCGGCATCAGGAAGTCCTTGTCAACCGGACGATCCGGCTGCGGGATATGCTCGTCAACGGCCTTCATCAGTTCAATGATGGAGTTCTTGCCGATTTCGTCGTCACGACCTTCAAGAGCGGCCAGGGCCGAACCCTTGACGATGGGGATGTTGTCGCCGTCAAAGTCATAGGCGCTGAGCAGTTCGCGGACTTCCAGTTCAACCAGCTCAAGCAGTTCTTCGTCGTCAACCTGATCGACCTTGTTCATGTAAACGACCAGAGCCGGAACGCCGACCTGACGGGCAAGCAGGATGTGCTCGCGGGTCTGCGGCATGGGACCGTCTGCTGCGTTCACCACCAGGATTGCGCCGTCCATCTGGGCGGCACCGGTGATCATGTTCTTCACATAGTCGGCGTGACCCGGGCAGTCGACATGCGCATAGTGACGCGCTTCGGTTTCATACTCGACGTGCGCGGTCGAGATGGTGATGCCGCGCTCGCGCTCTTCGGGAGCCTTGTCGATGTTTGCGAAGTCGACAGCTGCGCCGCCATACACTTCCGCCATCACCTTGGTGATAGCCGCCGTCAGCGTCGTCTTGCCATGGTCAACGTGACCGATGGTGCCGATGTTGCAGTGCGGCTTGTTCCGCTCGAATTTTTCCTTGGCCATTTCTCTAAATTACCTTCTCTTGAATTGATCTCTTTGCGGGAGAAAGGGCGGCCCGCTGAATCAGGCGCCGCCCCTAGCCGTGCTTGCTCGCTTAAGCAAGCTTCTCCTTGACCTTCTGCGCCTCGCTCGACGGAACTTCGTCGTAATGCGAGAACTGCATGGAGTATTGCGCGCGCCCCTGAGTGAACGAACGCAGCTCGTTGACGTAACCGAACATGTTGGCCAGCGGCACGAATGCCTCGACCGCCTGTGCGTTGCCGCGTGTGTCCGTGCCCTGGATCTGGCCACGACGGCTGTTGAGATCGCCGATAACGTCGCCGAGGTAATCCTCCGGTGTCACGACTTCAACTTTCATCACCGGCTCAAGCAGCTTGATGCCGCCGCGCTCGGCCGCCTCACGCATTGCGCCCTTACCGCAGATTTCGAACGCCACGGTGGACGAGTCGACATCGTGATACGCACCATCAGTCACCTGAATTGTGAAGTCGATGATCGGGAAGCCGATGAGATAGCCGCTATCGGCCTGCTCACGGATGCCCTTTTCAAGCGACGGAATATATTCCTTCGGAATGTTACCGCCCTTGATGCTCTCTTCAAACACGACGCCCTGACCGCGCTCACCCGGGATGAACGTTGCCTTGGCACGCGCAAACTGACCGGTACCACCGGACTGCTTCTTGTGCGTGTAGTCGACTTCGATCTCACGGCCCAGCGATTCGCGGTAAGCCACCTGCGGCGCACCAACATTCGCTTCGACCTTGAATTCGCGCTTCATGCGATCGACGAGAATGTCGAGGTGAAGCTCGCCCATGCCCTTGATGATCGTCTGGCCGCTTTCGTGGTCGGTCGTCACGCGGAAGCTGGGATCCTCGGCAGCCAGACGATTAAGCGCAACGCCCATCTTTTCCTGGTCGGCCTTGGTCTTGGGCTCCACGCTCAGCTCGATAACGGGCTCGGGGAATTCCATCCGCTCAAGGATGATCGGCGCGTTTGTGGCGCACAGCGTATCCCCGGTGGTGGTTTCCTTCAGACCCGCAATCGCGACGATATCGCCGGCAAATGCCTCTTCGATGTCCTCACGGTTGTTGGAGTGCATGAGCAGCATGCGGCCGATCTTTTCCTTCTTGTCCTTGACCGAGTTCAGAACCGAACCCTTGGCCAGCTGACCCGAATAGATGCGGGTGAAGGTGAGCGAGCCCACGAAGGGATCGTTCATGATCTTGAACGCGAGCGCGCTGAACGGTGCATTGTCATCCGACGGGCGCGAATCTTCTTCCTCGCTGTCCGGCTTCACACCCTTAATCGCGGGGACATCCAGCGGCGACGGCATGTAGTCGACAACCGCGTCGAGCAGGGGCTGAACGCCCTTGTTCTTGAACGCCGAGCCACACAGGACCGGAACGAAATCGCGGTTCATCGTGCCCTTGCGGATCAGCTTCTTCAGCGTCGCCACGTCGGGGAGGTTGCCTTCGAGATAGGCTTCCATGACATCGTCGTCCTGTTCGACAACGGTCTCGATCAGGCGCTCGCGGTATTCGGCAGCCTTGTCAGCAAGGTCAGCGGGGATTTCAGTGTGCTGGTACGTTGCACCCAGTTGCTCGTTATCCCAGATGATCGCGCGATTACCCACGAGATCAACCACGCCCTGAAGGTCGCTTTCCGCACCCACAGGGAGATACAGCACCAGCGGCGTTGCACCGAGGCGCTCAACGATCGAATCCACGCAATAGTAGAAATCGGCACCGGTCCGGTCGAGCTTGTTGATGAAGCACATGCGCGGAACGCCGTACTTGTCAGCCTGACGCCAGACGGTCTCGGATTGCGGCTCAACACCGGCAACGCCGTCAAACACAGCAACCGCACCATCAAGCACGCGCAAGCTGCGTTCGACTTCAATCGTGAAGTCAACGTGCCCCGGTGTATCGATGATGTTGATCCGGTGCTTTTCCTGATTTGCGCGCAGCGTTTCAGGATCGCTCATCGGGTCCATTGTCGGATCTTCGGCGGTCCAGAACGTCGTCGTCGCAGCCGAGGTGATCGTGATCCCGCGCTCCTGCTCCTGCTCCATCCAGTCCATCGTCGCAGCGCCATCATGCACTTCGCCGATCTTGTAGGACTTTCCGGTGTAATACAGAATGCGCTCTGTGGTGGTCGTCTTACCGGCATCGATGTGCGCCATGATGCCGATATTGCGATAGCGCTCCAGCGGATACTCGCGGGCCATGTTCAAATTCCTTGGTTCAAGAGAACGGTGTTCTAGAGGCGGGATGGATCGCGCCCCATATAGGTACAAGTGTGACGGGTTGAAGACGCCGCCCGCTCCATATCCCCACATTATGGTTCAACGGAGCGGGTGTGCGCTCAGTTCCGCCCGACCCTTTACCAGCGGCGTTATGCCCTGACCACTGTCACCAGCGGTAGTGGCTGAACGCGCGGTTGGCGTCTGCCATGCGGTGCGTGTCTTCACGCTTCTTCACCGCGTTGCCGCGATTGTTGGCCGCATCCATCAGCTCTCCGGAAAGGCGGGCCGACATCGTGGTTTCGGGACGACCGCGCGCGGCCGTGATCAGCCAGCGGATGGCCAGCGCCTGGGCACGCTCGGGGCGAACCTCGACCGGCACCTGATAGGTGGCACCACCCACACGGCGAGAGCGAACCTCGACCTGCGGCTTCACATTGTTGAGCGCATCGTGGAACATCTGCACCGGATCGGCCTTGGCCTTGGCTTCGACTGTATCGAGCGCGGAATACACGATCCCCTCGGCAACGGCTTTCTTGCCGTCCAGCATGAGGTTGTTCATGAACTTCGACAGAACCTGATCACCGAACTTGGGATCAGGCAGGATCTCCCGCTTGGGCGGTTGACGACGACGTGACATAATTCAAAACTCCTTCGTCGTTGGGGGCCTTGCCAGCCCTCTCCCCCGTGTCCCTTAGGCGCCCTTCCGCCCTTGAGGATATAATATCCGGGTGGAAGGGCGGGGGAGAGGGTAGGCTCGGCACTAGCCGACGACAGACGTCGTCGGCGCACCCAACAAAAAACCTTACTTGGGCCGCTTGGCGCCGTACTTGGAACGGCTCTGCTTGCGGTCCTTCACACCCTGCGTATCGAGCACGCCGCGCAGGACGTGGTAACGCACACCGGGAAGATCGCGCACACGCCCGCCGCGGATCAGCACAACGGAGTGCTCCTGCAGGTTATGCCCCTCGCCCGGGATGTAGGAGATGACTTCGCGCTGGTTCGTCAGGCGCACCTTGGCCACCTTGCGCAAAGCCGAGTTCGGCTTCTTCGGCGTCGTGGTATAGACGCGCGTGCAGACACCGCGCTTCTGCGGGTTCTGCTCCATCGCAGGGACCTTGGACTTGGCCTTCTGCGGAGTGCGGCCCTTGCGGACCAGCTGGTTGATCGTCGGCATAGACTTCTTTCTCTTCACCGTTGTGGTGTCAGGCCCGCCCCATTTCCGTTCGCCCTTGGCCGAACGGTAAAGGAGATGCCCTGCACCAAATGAATGGCGGCACTGTGAGACGATTTGGATGTGGAGAGGTTGGGTTCGCTGCTTCACCGACCGTGCTCTCCTGCGAAAGCAGGAGCCCAGCTGCGAAGCTGGCGATCACTGGACCCCTGCGCCGCGCAGGGGATCACAAAGCAGACGAGCCTGAAATCACTCCACCCAAACCAGCCCACCGGCCACCGGGTTACTTTGACAGTCGCCACGCACTCTTTCATCGCGAGTCCCCGCGAAGGCGGGGACCTCATCCGATAAAAGAGCCAATAGAAAAGGCCCTGCATGACCCTTTGAAAGGGCGCGCAAGACCTGCGGGACGAACCGCCAATGTTCAGCTCTATTGTGTGAGGGGACTCGCAAGAGCCCTCTCGGATGGGTCGCGCTTAGGGGAGTGGGGGGTATGGGTCAAGGATTAGCGGTCCATCGCCTTCTTGATACGCTTAATAAATGCGTCCCGGCTTGGCGCGCTCTTGTATAGCACGGCTTGCTGCAAAAGAGAGTGATGGGGTTCCTTCAACCCTTCTAAGAACTAGCGTCTGTTCGCGTCGATCGCTACCACCTGGTTCGAAACCATAAACCATGAAAATGATATTAACCTGCGGGTCGGAGATGTCAGTTTTGGTCATGAAATCCGCATCTTTGCGGAAGTAGTCATACACCTCGTCTTGGATCGACGCGACGATTTTGGTGCCCCAATGGTGGTGGTAGTAACCCTTAGAAATGAGCTGGTTCATGTACCGCTTGGAAACGTTCTTCCAATTGAAATTGTAGGTTGGACGTTTGGTGAGCATCTCCCCGGCAATTAGCGCGTCATACGCTGGACGAGCGCTGCCAGTAATGTCGATGGCTTGCAATTCGACCGACATGAACTGATTGATATTACCATCGTCTGCGACGTCAGAGATGACAAAATCGACGTTCCCGAACCCTTCCATTTTCACTTCACTAGTGATGATCGGATTGACAGGCTTTGGCCCAATCCAAGCGTGTTCGATCACGTCTTGCAGGAAGTCCCGCTCGTAAAAGCGCTTGGGACATACAGCCACCACATCGCCATTCTTCTTCCGGAGTGAGCATACCGGATAGGGTTTGGTCTTGTCAGCTGTGCTGCGCTTATTACAAGTTTTGTCCATAAATGGACAAAGGTAATTGTGGTCCGCTGGCTGGAACCCTAGCTCCGCTCTCCGTCCGAGAATCTCTTCTATCGCATCGGTCGGATCAAAGCTCATGAATAATCACTCAGCAGCTTCCAGCACGCTCTCATTCATGCGCTCAAACGCCTCAAACACCGCTTCGGCGATGTTTCGACCGAGAAGCGGCGGCACCGCATTACCGACCTGGACATATTGCTCGGTACGCGGCCCAGCGAACTCAAACCAATCTGGGAAGGACTGCAAGCGCGCAGCTTCACGAACAGTAAGCGAGCGGTTTTGATCTGGATGAATGTATGCACCCCAGTGAATATCGCATTTGGTCAGCACTGTCGAAGACAGACCTTCACGGCGCAACCGCCCGTAGCGCTTTGTATGATCGCACCGGCGAGCCTTCTTCATACCGTTGGGCAGGAGATCACGCGGAATATCTCTCCAGCTTCCGCCTTCGGGAATGTGTTGCATCCGCTGCTCGTTAATTGGAGCTAGGCGCGGCGCTTGATGGTTGGCAACCGAAGCCGCGTTGCCACGGAGTTCTCGCTGAAATTCGGAAAGAGGGGGTGAAACATACTTCAATCGTTCGCTGGGCGCTTCGCCGTTTTCCAGCGGCGGCAGATCGCCGATAGCATCCCAAACGGTGACAAGCGGCAATCGTCCTTCACCGTGGGTCGGCTTTGGCCATACGATCGGTGCACCAATTCGATTGCCTATAAAGACCACACGTCGGCGTTCTTGTGGCACGCCATATTCCTCGGCTTTCAACGTTCGAAATTCGACCGCGTAGTCAAGCGAATTGAGGCTTTCAATGATGGCTTCCACCGCTTCACCACCGCCAGCCGAAAGAATACCAGTGACGTTTTCCATCACCACCCATTTAGGATGGAGGCCTTCCACCATTCGGAGATACTCGCGGAACAGATTAGCGCGAGCATCGTGCATACCACGCTGATGATTGTAGATCGAAAAAGCCTGACAAGGAGGACCGCCGACTAGGCAAGTTAGCTCTCCACGTTTGAGGTCAGCTCCATTGAGTAGCCGCTCTGCTGAGAGCAGTTCAATCGGTTCGCCAAAAAATTTCGCTTCGGGGTGAGTGAGTTCGAAAGTCTTGCCCGCTGATGCGAAGAAGTCATTTCCAGCCAAAACCGAGAACCCCGCCTGCCGGAAACCTTCAGACAAGCCACCAGCGCCACAGAACAAATCGATTACAGTCAGATCTGTCATCTCAACCCTTCACAAAAAGACTAGAACAAACCATGAACCAAAAAGGCCATGCTTTCAAGCATTCGAAAGCGGATAATGCTGAATTTCTTGCTAGCTGTGGTGTCGATGCATCACCAATGCGCTCAGCAGTTTACCAACAGTTATGTTTTGCAAACTGCACATATTTGATCTGTTGATGCTCAGACGCTCCATTTTCCTACTCGCCAAAAACCTGCTTAATCCCCCGGTCCATTGTTTGTTTTCGCCTCAAGCGCCGGCGTTCGCATCCGCTCACTTGGCTTTCCTCGCGTAAGCTCGGGCGGCCAGTCGGCCTTGCGGTCGCCTAACGGCGACCGAAAACACCGACTCAAAAGGACCGCTCCTCGATGACCTCCACACCCTCCACCTCCGCCCCCTCCACTCCCCCCGCCACGCCGACACCGCCCAAGCCGTTCCGCAAAGTGCCGCCTCCACCCAAGGCCTGGGCGATGCCTGCGCCGTTGGAGCCGAACTCGCAGACGCACTTTCAGCAGTGGCTCGCCCATGTTGAGGCGGGGCGAATAGGAGCGCATTTGTGTTCTAACGCTTCGCTATTTGAGAACGGAAAGCGCCCTTGCCCTCCTGAAGTCGCCAAGCGGCGGGAGGCGAATGAGCGCTTGTTTGCGCGGCTTGCCGGGCGGGAGTGAGAGGGAGGGGATTTCTGGTCCTGGACAGTGTGTCAGGTGTGTCAGGCGTGCTCGCCGTACGACGAACGGAGCAGGCCGTACCAATAGACATCGCACAGGCCGATATGGGTGGTTTCGTGCTCGCGAAAGTGCGCCTCGCGGGTGAAGCCGAGCTTTTCCAGCAGGCGGACAGAGGCGGTGTTGCGCGGGTCCACTTCGGCGGTGAGTTTGCGCGGGGAGCCCTCGCCCGTGGTGTCGCCTGCGTTGTCGTCTTTCGGCGCGCTGAACAGGTGATCGATCAGAGCGGCGGTGCATTCGGACGCGGCGCCTTTGCCCTGCGCGGCGGCGGTGACGATATAGCCGATCTCGACAATGCCGTCCTCATGCCCCGGCGTCGCGACGAAGCGCCCGGCCACTTGTCCGGCGGCACCCTGAGCGATCCCCCGGCCCTCCGCGATCCACGTGCGGCCCGGCCACTCGGGATCGGCCAGCCAGCCCCACAGCTCCTCTTCCGAGGCAAAGGCCGGGCGGGTCAAGTACAGGCACTGCTGCTGATCGCCCAAAGTCGTCAGCAACGCAGCCGTGTCAGACCGCCGGAGCGGGCGCATGGTAAAGCGCGGGGTGGTGAGAGTGGGGACAGACTTCATGACAGGCGCTTTCCCGGTTTGCCAAGCAAACCGCAAGGGCGACGGCCCGCCCGCAGCAGGTCCGTAGCGCAGCGAAGGACGTCTAGCGAGGAGGTTGCCCGGATGGGCAACCGCAAATCAAGAAGTCAAATGCGCCACCAGCGCCTTCACCTTCTTGCTGCGCCATTGCGGCAACGGGGCGAGGAGCCAATAGGCGCGGCGGCTTTCATCGGGGCCTGCAAGCTGCTCCAGCCGCCCGTCGGCAATCGCCGTTTCGACCAGCGGCAGCGGCAGCACTGTGCGCCCCATGCCCGCCATCGCAGAACTCAGCGCCTGCCCCGCGCTGCCCGCGCTGATGCAGGGCTTCACGTCTTCAGGCAGAGCGGCGCCGGGCCAGTCGATCCACGCGTCACGCGCGCCCGGTGCCGCCACCGTCACGCGCTGGGCGGGCGCGAGTTGCACGCCCTCCAGATCGCCCGCGCCATCCACCAGCCGGATCGCCAGATCGAGATTGGCCTCGGTAAAATCGGCGTTCTCGTCAGCGGTGAGGATATACTGAATGCCCGGTGTCTGCGCCTGAAAACTGGCCAAGCGGGTGGCCAGCCACTCGGCATAGAATTCGCGCGGGGCTGCAATCGTATAACGGTCAGAGGATTGGCCCGCCTGCATTGCCTGCACGCTTTCCTCAAAGCTCAAGAAGCCCTCGCGCAGCGAATCCAGGCCCGCGTAGCCCTCCGGCGTCAGCTCCAGCCCCTTGGACGTGCGGCGGAACAGGACCACGCCGAGATGATCCTCCAGCGCGCGGATCTGCTGACCCACGGCAGCGGGTGTCACCGCCAGTTCATCAGCCGCCCGCGTGAATGACAGGTGCCGCGCCGCCGCGTCATAGACGCGCAAGGCATTCAAGGGGAGGTGCGTGCGTTTCACGCAAAACCGCTTAGGCGCGCGAAATCAGCGGTGCAAGATAGAGGGCAAGAAGGCTGCGCATCCACCAGACCCAAGCGGTGCTGTTGCAGCGCCCTCTCAGGACCGGCCATCCGCCGTTTCAGGCGCGGCGAGCGGGAAGTAGGGGATGCGCACTTCAATCGGCGATCCGTCAGAGCGCAGAAAAGTGTAGAACCCTTCCATCGACCCATGCGGCGTCGTCAGCGGGCAGCCCGAGACGTAATCATGGCTTTCGCCCGGTGCCAGGCTTGGCTGTTCGCCAACAACACCTTCACCATCCACATGGTTCACCATCCCGCGTGCATCCGTGATTCGCCAATGGCGCGTGTGCAGTTGCAGCGCCTCATGCGAGCCGTTTTCAATACGAATGTGATACACCCAGAACCACTTGCCCGCTTCGGGGTGCGATTGCTCGGGCAGGAAATTCACAGCGACCCGAACGGTAACCCCTTCGGTGACGGCGGCGTGTTGGAACAGCTCTTTCATATCGGGGTCCAAAGTAGCGATTTGACGGGCATCGACAAGAGGGAGAACGCAGGCTTTCAACGGAGTGTTCCGCAAGTCACAATATTTTCCCGGCGACCACGGCCGCAACTTGAGGCTTGGCACAATCTGCGCAACGATGCGGGTTCGGCCAGCGTGCGTCAGTCGAAACACAATCCTGACGGGCTTTTGAGCAACGGATACCCAACATTGCAGACCAGGTTACCAACCGGATCGAACCTATTCCTCCGAAGGAGACATACCCAGAATGTCACGCGCTGATCGCGCCGCGTCGTCGGCTGCGTTGTCACACGGTCTTGCGGCCAGATATCCCTTGAGAAAGCTGCGGCGCGCCACCCCTCCATAAATGGCCAAGCGCCAACGTGCCTCTTGCGCCTTCGCCCCTGATATACGCCGCACAATTCCGCGAAACGGAATCATCCCGCCGAGGAAATCGCCACCCGCCTGCAGGCCCTTATTGACCAACCCTCCCCGCTCTCGCGCCTCATCAGCATCCGGGCCAAGCACCTCATCAAGGCGCGACAATTCAAACCGCAGATCATCGCAGGTCTTCAGGTGGGAGATATCATACGGCGCCGCCTGAGCGAGCGTCAGGATCAAGGGAATATCGCGATTTCGCAAATTCAGATCCGAGAGCGGCTGAGTAACAGCATCCATCGCATCCTGACCAACGGAGTCAGCCCGTTCTCCGCTTTGCGCGAATACGGAATGACTTGCTCCAAGGAATAGCAGCGCAATCGCAAGCGCGGCTTTTCGCGACCCGAAAAGCAATTTTTGCTGGCAAATCACTGCGCTCGAGTGTCGGTTTGTGCGTCAGGATTTAGTTGGTCGATCTCGCCAGATGCAGTGTCAGCTGCGCTTGCCCGCGCAAAGCGCAGGTCACGCTTCAACTCTGCCGAATCCGCAAGACGGGTAATGCCGGAAATGACAAGGCCGATTATAGTGATCCCGCAATGGACCAGCAGGGGAAGCCGCTCTTGAGTGGTCAGGACCATGAATGCCGCGGCAATCAGCCCTGTCACGAAAAGGAACTCGGCTGCGAACATGGCCACAACCCTGATCCGAAGCACGCCGCCAGCCATCAGGATCCCTCCGAATACGATCCATTGCAGTGCAAGAATCAAACTGGTGGGCCCGGATTCAAAGCCCGTGAACGGTGCAGCGAACAAGGGTGTGACCAACTGGCTTACCCCGATCGCCAAAACCGGCACCGCACTTGCGGCGGCGATATGGTCCACGGCACTACCCTGGCGATGCTGACCCGGTTCTTCAGTCTTCATGGGCTGGATCCTGTTGCGTTTTGCAATCATCATCATGGGCTGTCTCTTTGTGAACATCTTGAGTTCAGGCATTATGTGCTCAGGCGGCAATCGCCCTTCCGGGCCAACCTGACGCTATGAGCGGGCGAGTTGGCTGCTCAGCGTGCTTTTGCCGGTAGCTGGCTTGCGCGTTCGGCATCGTTCTTCATGGCACGTCCCTCGTCGATTTTGGCTTGCGCCTTGTCGACCTGCTCCTGTGCGCGCGCCTGACGGTTTTGGGAGCGTTCGAGGTCATTCACGCCCGTATCCCCGTCACGGTCATACTTTCGCCAGTCTCCTGCCACCTTTTCGACCTGCTTGGCCCATTTGAGCGCCTCCGCAGGATCGGAGAAGAACGGGCGAGCCGTGAGGTTTTCGAAGGCCTCGCGCGCATTTTGTGCCCGGCTCACCGACGTATCACGCAAGTCCTGTGCGTTGACGACATCGGCACTATAGCGGACGAGATCGCGCTGTGCCTTTTGCAAATCGCTTAGTCCTTCGGCCTCCAATCGGTTGCCGCGATCCCAGTCGCGCTGATGTTCGGCCGACACCACGATGTTGGGCTCACCCGCGGTATCCTGCGCAACAGACATGGTGGGCACCGAAAACGCGGCAAACGCGAGGCCGCTGGCGAGAAGGATGTTTTTCATTTCAAAGCTCCGTTGTGTGTTGAGAATGTGTCTAGGCGCTTTGGAGACTTCATAGAACTCCGATTGTCAGAAGGTTTAATTCGGTTTATCCAAATTGAATGGACATACCGACATTTCAGACCTTCATCGCTGCCGCCGAGACAGGTAGCTTCGCCGGAGCGGCAAAGCGCGTGAACGCAAGCCCATCCAGTGTCACGGAACGGATCAAACAGCTGGAGTATCGGCTCGGCACACAACTCTTTGTCCGGGACAAACGCGGGTGCAGGCTGACTGCGGCAGGAGAACGCTTCACCGGGCCAGCGCGCCAGGCGGTCCGGGCATGGGAGGTTGCCCGGCATGAAGTTGCCTTGCCCGACCGGTTTGAACGATCCCTTGCGCTGGGTGGACAGTATTTTCTCTGGGACCGACTGCTGCTGAAATGGATTGACACTCTGCGCAAGGATATCCCTGATCTCGCCTTGCGGGTCACGGCAGGCGCCTGGGCGAGACTGAACCGCGATGTTGCGGAAGGTGCGCTGGACATGATCGTGGTGCACGACCCCGTTTTCAGACGCGATCTGAGCGCAAAGCGTTTGTTTGAAGACAGGTTGATCCTGGTGACAGCGGGCGACCTGGAACACTGGAAAAAGT
Source organism: Erythrobacter sp. (assembly GCA_049647465.1). Classification (GTDB taxonomy): domain Bacteria; phylum Pseudomonadota; class Alphaproteobacteria; order Sphingomonadales; family Sphingomonadaceae; genus Erythrobacter. The sequence goes on along the minus strand of JBARXS010000168.1, from coordinate 23,650 downwards.
CGTTTGTGCGCATCGATTGGGGGCGGTCAATCGGACTTGAAATCGCGTCCCGCCTGGCAATAGCGCCAGAGGCCGGACTGGTTCTGGATCTGGGGCAAAGATCGGTAGACTGGCTGCTCGCCAATCGAATGGCGGGATATGTGCCGCAAAGTCTGGCCGATCCGCTGATCGCATCAGGGCAAATCGCAGCAATTCCCGACAGCCCTGAATTCGAATTTCCCGCCTATCTGTGCTGGCGCAACGAAATCGGTGAACGGCTGGCCGCAGAAGTTCTGGAGTCACTCACCAACTGGACGAGCGCTGCGACCTCTAGGTCCGGCTGAGTTCGTCCTCAATCTGATCAAGGCGTTCCTTGCCAAAGAACATCTCGGTATCGCCGCCCTTCGGCCCAACAAACATCGTCGGAATGCCGAATGCGCCGCGTTCAACCGCGTGATCGGTGTTGGCGACTAGCCCCTGTTTGACCTCGTCCGTTTGCGAGCGGGCGAACAGGTCGGCGGCGTCGAATCCGGCGGCGGTGACGGCCTGGCCCAAGGCTTCGGGATCGGTGATGTCCACGCCCTCTTCCCAGATTGCAGGCAGCAGTCCCTCGGCAAATTGCACCCCGCGCCCGTCCTGATCGGCGGCATAGGCCATGCGTTGCAACGTGATCGAATTGAACGGGAATTTGGGATGGAGCCTGTATTTGGACAGTTGATGCTTGGCGATGAAGCGGCGCATCTCCAGCATGTCATACTCGACCTTGCCTTTTACATCGGCGTTGCGGATCATCGGCGGGGCATTGCCGGTCAGCTTGTGCATACCGGCAAGGAACACGGGCGTAATATCCAGCTCCGCGCCCGTGCGCTTGACCAGATCACGCAGGGGCCACCAGACCAGATAGGCGTTGGGACTGACGAAATCGAAAATCAGCTCGATGCGGTTTGCCATATGGGCTTAATCCTGTTCGGGTTTCTCGCAGAGACGCAGAGGAAAGAGAGGCGCAAAGAAGAATGAGTGCCTGCGGCGCAGCCACTACGTCATTCGTGCTAACCAGTAACCACGACAAGCGCAAATGCCAGCCCAAAGACCGCTTCCTCACTCTCTCTCTGGGTCTCCCTTTCCTCTGCGCCTCTGCGAGAAACAATCAATGCGGCGCGAGACCCGTTTCCAGACCCGTGCGATCCTCCAGCGCGAATTTGTCGACCAGATCGGCGCTTGCAGTGTTCAGGCCCACAACGCGCACATGGCGGCCATTGCGGCGCATACGGTCGACCGCTTTCTCAAGCGCGCCGATGGCCGAAATGTCCCAGAAATGCGCCTTGTGCACATCAATGATGACGTCGTGCGCGGCGTCCTCTTCCTCGCTTTCCGGGCCGAGCATGCGCTGAAATTTGTCCGCGCTGGCGAAGAATATCTCACCCTCGACATGATAGACCGCCGAATGCGGACGGCGCACGCGCTGAACCGTGAAGAGGTCGCGCACCTTGTTGGCAAAGAAAATGCCCGACAGCAGCACACCGATCAGCACGCCGATGGCGAGATCCTTGGTCCACACCGTGACCACAACCGTCGCCAGCATAACCATTGAAGAGGACCGCGGATGCAGGCGCAGATTGGGGATCGAATTCCAGCTGAACGTGCCGATGCTGACCATGATCATCACCGCTACCAGAGCGGGCATCGGTACCTGCCCTACATAGGGGCCAAGCACTGCGAGCAGGAACAACAGGAACGCACCCGCGGTAAAGGTCGACAATCGCCCGCGCCCGCCGCTCGCCACGTTGATCACCGACTGCCCGATCATCGCGCAGCCGCCCATTCCGCCAAAACAGGCCGCGACAATGTTGGCAAAGCCCTGACCGCCGCATTCGCGCTGTTTGTTGCTTTCGGTGTGCGTCATGTCGTCGACGATTTGCGCTGTCAGCATGCTTTCCAGCAGGCCAACCGCCGCCATTGTCAGCGAATAGGGAAGGATGATCTGCAGCGTCTCCCATGTCAGCGGGACATCGGGCAGGGCGAATCTGGGCAGGCCCTCGGGCAGCTTGCCCTCGCCCGCGACATTGTTGACCGGCAGACCGAAATAGATCGCGACACCTGTCAGCACGACTATCGCGACCAGCGGACTTGGCACCGCCTTGGTGATGCGCGGAAAGCCGTAAATGATCGCAAGGCCCGCTGCGACCATCACCCAGGTCCAAACGCCCACGCCCTCATTGCCGGGCAACAATTGCGGCAATTGGGCAACGAAGATCAGGATCGCCAGCGCGTTGACGAAACCGGTGATGACGCTGCGCGACACAAACTGCATCAACAGGTCCAGTCGCAGCAACGCTGCTATCCCCTGGAACACTCCCATCAAAATGGTGGCAGCGAACAGGTAATCGACGCCGTGCTGCTTCACCAGCGGCACCACGACGACCGCAACCGCCGCCGTCGCCGCAGAGATCATGCCCGGACGCCCACCGACCAGCGCGATCACCATCGCAATCGCAACGCTGGCATACAGACCGACGCTCGGATCGACGCCCGCGATCAGTGCAAAGCCGATCGCCTCGGGAATCAGCGCAAGCGCAACGACGATCCCGGCAAGGATATCGGCGCGCGGCTGAGCGAGCCAGTCGCGGCGAAATGTCGCCGCAAAAGAGCGGTCCTGGACCATGAAAATTCCTGTAAAAAATGGGCAAGGCGCCGTGACTGCGCCTGTTATGTTGCAAGTGCGAATAGAGTTAGCGAGCACGATGCGCAACCACCCGGCTCGATTGCGCCATGAATAGCGCCAGCAATGTGCCCCAAACGCCGCGACCGGCAGTCGCCGGATGGTTCAAGAGCCGCCTCGTTCGGCCGTTCTGACTGCGGTTAACGCCGCGTTTCCTGCGATTGGTAGAACCGCGTTAGTCTCACACAGTGTATCAGAATGCATCGTCGGTGAGCGGTGCGGATGGTCCATTATCAGACCGGACCATTCGTCCCTGCTGTCGTTTCCAGGCTGGAATGTGACCTCTTGGGGTAACAAGCCAACCAATGTGCATCAGGCCGGGGCGCGATCCAAAGCGCTTCGGCCTTTTGCGTCAGTCCTTGCATCATTAGATGCCCGCCGCGCTTAAAGCCTGGTCCATATCCTCGGTCAGATCGGCGATGTCTTCCAGCCCGACATTGATCCGCACCAGCCCCTCGGTGACGCCCATTTCGGTGCGCGCTTCCTCGGTGAGGCCGGCATGGGTGCTGGAGGCAGGGTGGCACATCAGGCTTTTCGCATCGCCAATATTGTTGGAGATATCGATCAGCTCCAGCGCATCAAGCAGCGCAAATGCGCGTGCCCTTGTGCCCACGTCAAAGGCAAAGATCGGCCCGGTTGCATCCATCTGTTTCATGGCGAGATCATGCCTTGCATGGCTTGCAAGCCCGGGGTGCAGCATATGGCCGCCCGCCCCCTGAATGCGGGGCTCCACAAAAGCGCCCAGCGCAACCGCGTTCTCACTCTGGCGGCGGGCGCGCAGGTCCAGTGTCTCCAACCCTTTCATCACCACCCATGCATTAAACGCAGACAGAGTAGGCCCGGTGTTGCGCTGAAACGGCATCAGCGTTTCGGTGATCCATTCCTCTGTTCCGCAGATCGCACCGGCGAGCACGCGGCCCTGCCCGTCCATCAACTTGGTCGCGCTGTACGCGATGACATCCGCGCCGAATTCCAACGGGCGTTGCAGGGCGGCGGTGGCAAAGGCATTGTCCACCACGCTGATGATCCCGTGCGCGCGCGCGACGGCGCAGACATGCTCCAGATCGACAATGTCCAACGTCGGATTGGCCGGGGTCTCAAAGAAGAACACCCTGGTGTTGGGGCGGATCGCTGCCTCCCACGCGGCGTTATCCGCGCTGTCAATCACAGTGGTTTCAATCCCGAAACGCGGCAGCAGATTGTCCACCAGCCAGCGGCACGATCCAAACGCGGCGCGCGCGGCAACGCAGTGGTCTCCTGCGGAAAGCTGGCACAAAAGCGCCGCTGTCATCGCCGCCATCCCGCTCGCCTGAGCGCGGCAGGCCTCTGCCCCTTCGAGGCTGGCGATCCGCTCTTCCAGCATGGCAACGGTCGGGTTCTGAAGGCGCGAATAGGTCATGCCGAGCGCCTCGCCCGCAAAGCGATCCGCCACGGTCTGCGCATCATCATAGGTGTAGCCCGAGGTGAGATACATCGCCTCTGACGTCTCGCCATGTTCGCTGCGCCATGTGCCGCTGCGCACAGCGCGGGTCGCGGGCCGCCATTTGGCAGTGGCGGTGCGGTCCATTCCGGTTGTCTTCTTCATAAGCGCGCCACTTAGGCGTCTGACAGGTCGCTCGCAAGGAGGCCGTCACGCGCGGTGCGCGCATGGCCAACCGTGCCGAGCATCAGCGTACCTTCCAGCAAAGTGAGCAGATAGCGCGCTCCGCCCGCCGGATCTGGATCGCCTTCAGGCATCAGCGTTTCGAGAAAGACCAGCTGCTGCGCAATCATCTCTTCGGCGGCCTCCTTATAGCCGGGAAGGCCGCGCGCCGAGCCTGCAACAATCTCCCACCACAGCACCATAAAGCGCTGCATGGTTGGCTGCCGCCCCTGCGACAGCACCCGCGCAAAGCATTGCTGGCGGCTCGCGGGGCGCTCATCACCCAGCGCCATTTTCAGGCCGGTTGAATACACCCCGGCAATGTAGCCCAGCAGATCCGTGATCAGCTGCTCCTTATTGCCGAAATGGTAGATCAGCATCCGGTCAGATGTGCCCGCCGCCTTGGCGAGTGGACGCAGGCTCGCCCCGCCCAGCCCATGCTCCAGCACATGCGCTGCCATGAGCGGCAACAGCGTTTCTTTCGAGAGCGCGGCTTTTTGAACAGAATTGGACATCACAAAAAAGGGTCTTGTAGCAGACGCTACAGTGAGTTAAAAAAGCGTGTAGCGACTGCTACAAAACTGGGAGATCGTCCAATGGACACACTGCAAATCCTGTTCTTCATTATCATCGGCGCGGTTTTTATAGCAGCCGCATACATTCTCATAGCCAAGCCAGCAAAGGGCAACCCACTTTTTGCGGCGGCATTGTGCGGGCTGTTTGCAGGATACACGACGGTCCAAATTGCACAGGAAGGAGTGATGATGTTCTTTGTCAACCATTCTGACAATTTGACGGGTATTCAGGTCTGGTGGGATTTGTTGATGTGCTGGGCAATCGCGCTGTTTTTCATCGCCCCGCGTGCCCGCGCTGTCGGGATGAACGTGCCGCTGTGGGCGCTGCTGGTGGCAAGCACGGCAAGCATCGGATTGCTGGCCATGTGCGCGCGGCTGTTCTGGCTGGAGGCGCGCGCCCGGTCCGGCGTCAGGGACACGCAGAAACCGGCGCCAAACGCGGCATAACGCTCTTGCCCGCGCGTCGGCCTCTGCCTAAGCGGGTGAGCGATGTCAGAGGCCGCCGCGCAATCCCCACAGGAAACCGACCGCAGCGGGCCGCCATCCGGCCCTGAGCTGTCCGCGCCCCTCTCTCCGGCACCGGTTGTCGAAGACCCGTGGCTGTGGTGCATCGCCCTGCCCGCTTTGTTTGCAGCGCTGGCGACGATCCGGCTGACCATCCCGACAACGCCCTTCTTTGACGAGGTGCATTATCTGCCCGCCGCGCGCGAATTCCTGAAGATCGGCGAGCTAGGGGGTGGTGAGTATCTCAATCAGGAACACCCGCTGTTGGGCAAGATCCTGATCGCGCTGGGAATGGCCACATTCGGGGATGCGCCGCTGGGCTGGCGGATTATGCCACTGCTTGCCGGCACTGTGGCGGTGGGCGCGAGTATGCGCGCGCTGTGGCATGCGAGCGGGGACCGCATTGCCACCATCATCTTTGGCATTCTGCTCGCGAGCGGATTTCACTTGTTCGTCCATGCCCGCATTGCAATGCTCGATATCTTCATGGCCGCGTTTCTGGCGCTGGCGGCGTGGCAATTTGCCGCCGCGATGCGCGAGCCTGAAACTGCGCGTTGGCGGCTGGTTGTCACCGGTATCGCATTGGGCTTGGCGATGGGTTCGAAATGGAATGCGGTTCCGCTCGCCATGGTACCCGGCCTCACCTTCTTTGCTGCGCGCCTTTCCGCCGGACGCCGCCGGCTCGTCTTCAGCCGCCGGGGCATTCCGGTACCAGGCATCTCTTTGGCAGAGGCGTTTGTGTGGCTCGGCCTGACCCCGCTTGCAGTCTACGCGCTGACTTTTGCGCCGGGATTTTGGCTCGGGACGCCGATCACCCCGTCACCCTTGAGCGAGTTGGGGTTTTACGGTCTGCATGAGAGGATTCTCGAAATGCAGAACTCGGTCATGGCGGCGCATTCCTACCAAAGCACATGGCCGCAGTGGATCAGCAACACGCGCGGCATCTGGTATCTGTACGAGTTCATCGACAATGCGCAGCGCGGGGTGCTCTTGATTGGCAATCCGCTGACGATGCTGGCGGGTCTGCCCGCGCTGGTGTGGTGCCTATGGATCGGGCTTTACCGCAGCGATTGGGCGCATCTCGGCGTAGTGATCGGATATGCGGTCGCGCTGGGCCTATGGCTGATCGCGCCCAAGCCGGTGCAGTTCTATTATCACTACATGATGCCAAGCTGCTTTTTGCTGGCTGCCCTCGCGCTGGCCTTAAGCGATTGCGCCAAGAACGAGAAACTGCGCTGGCTGAGCTGGGCCATCCCGCTGGGCAGCGTGGGGCTATTCGCGCTGTTCTTCCCGATCCTGACGGCAAGCGAGTTGGAAGGGCCGATGAGCTTCATCAAGTGGACGTGGCTGGAAGGGTGGCGATGAGTATCTTCCTCAATACCGCCCCCATACGAACCGGCTGCTGAGCGCATAATTCCATACCGAGCCGATCAGTATCCCGCATAGGGCCGCCAGCGCCCAGTGCGCGCCGCGTCCTTCCAGCAATGTGGCGACGGCGACATTGGCAAAGCCGCCCACGGCGCAAGTGAGGCAAAAGCCCGCCCATCCGCGCAAGGTCGCACCCCAACCCACCAGCCGCTTGTCGCGATAGGTCAGCCAGTTGTTGAGCCAGAAGTTGAAGCTCATCGCGGTCAGCACTGCGGCCAGCTGCGCCTGCCAGAACGGCGCCGCCACCGCCGCCAAGAGCAACACGGCGAGCACGGCATAATGCACAACCACCCCCAGCGCCCCTACCGTGCCGAACAGCGCAAATCGCGTGGGGATCACCCGGCCCAGCGTCTTGTCATAAAGCCCGGCGAGAAAGTCGAACAAGACGGCTCGGTCCAATTTGCTGGTTCCTTCGCGGCGAGCGGCAAAATTGAGCGGGAATTCACGCACCCGCATCGGCGTGCCTGTCTGCTTTGGGGCGGTGGCGAGCACATCCAGCAATATCTTGAACCCGATGCCAGACAGGCGCGGGACAAGCGCGCGCGCTGTATCCGTTGGCAGCATGAAATATCCGCTCATTGGGTCAGTCAAATCCACCCCGGTGATGCGGCGTGCGATCCCGTTGGCAAAGCCGGATAGCCGCTCGCGTTCGGGCTGCGCCCAGTCTGCCGTGCTCGCCCCGTCGGCAAAGCGGCTGGCGACGCAGATATCCGCACCGCCTGTTTTGAGCGCCTCCAGCATCTGCGGGAGCAGTGCGGGGTCATGCTGATGATCGGCATCCATCACGGCGACATACGGCGCGGCGGTGGCGCAAAACCCCTCGATCGCTGCACTGGCAAGACCGCGTCGCCCGATCCGTTGAATCACCCGCACCCGGCTATCCGTCAGCGCCAAAGCGCGCGCTTCATCGGCGGTGCCGTCCTTGCTGTCATCATCAATGACAAGAACTTCCCAGCCGATGTCACCCAACGCACCATCAATCCGCGCGACCAATGGCGCGAGATTGCCGCTCTCGTTTAAGGTCGGCAGGATAATGGCGAGGTCGAGCGGCACGTGATCCGGCGCGTTTACAACCGTTCGCGCACCGCTGCGCCGATTGCCTCGCAGCCATGCGTCCCGCCCAGATCGCCGCCGCGAATGCCGTCAGCCAAGGCGCGCTCGACCGCCGCTTCGATCCGCGCGGCCTGCGCGTCGTTGCCGAAGGAATAGCGCAGCATCATCGCAGCCGACAGGATCGTCGCCATCGGGTTGGCCTTGCCCTGCCCCGCAATATCGGGCGCGCTGCCATGGATCGGCTCATACAGGCCGAAAGTGCCATGATCGCCCTGCCGCTCACCCATCGAAGCGCTGGGCAACAGGCCGATCGAACCGACCGCCGCGCTGGCAAGATCGGAGAGGATATCGCCGAACAGATTGCCCGTGACCATCACCCGGAATTGGGCCGGATTGCTGATGATCTGCATCGCGGCGTTGTCGACATACATGTGCGACAGCGCCACGTCCGAATAGCCCGCCGCGACCTCAATCACGGTGTCGCGCCAGACCTGGCTGGTTTCCAGCACGTTGGCCTTGTCCACGCTGATGAGCCCTGCGCTCATCCCCTGCGCGGCCCGTAAGGCGACCTCGGCAATCCGCCGCACTTCGGGCGCGGAATAGGCCATCATGTCCCAGCCCTCGCGCTCGCCGTCTGCTGTCTGCCGCTCGCCTTTGTCGCCGAAATAGACATCGCCAGTCAGCTCGCGCACGATCAGCACATCAAGATCACGCGCAATCTCCGGCTTCAGCGGGGACAGATGCTCCAGCCCCGCAAACACCTTGGCCGGGCGCAGATTGGCGAACAGGCCCAGTTCCTTGCGCAGACCCAGGATCGCCTGTTCGGGCCGCAGATGCCGCTCCAACGCATCGCAGGACGGATCGCCCACCGCACCGAACAGCACCGCATCCGCCGCGCGCGCCATCTCCAGTGTTTCTGCGGGAAGCGGGTGGCCGTGGCGGTGATAGGCCGCACCGCCGACATCGCCTTCAAACAGGGTCAGGTGCGGCAGATCGAGCGCTTCCAGCACTTTGACCGCTTCGCGCGTGACTTCCGGGCCGATACCGTCGCCTGCCAGAACCGTAATTTTCATGAGGTGAGCCTTATTCGATCATGCGTTATTCGATCATGCGTTATTCGATCATGCGTTATTCGATCATTCTGGCGAGCCGTTCGCCCAATGCAACGCGCGCGGCCATAACATCGCGGGCCATGTCGGCAAGCAGATAGCGCGCCAGCGGCTTGTGCAATTGGCGGAAAGCCTCAAACTGATCCTCGAAATCGGCCTGCATGTCGGGCTTTTCGCCGCCATAGCCCATCTCTCTCAGCAGCATCGCCTCATATGCGACCATCACCGCGAGCCATCCGCGCGCGGATGGCGCATGGCACACCGCATCCAAAAGCGCGCTGAGCCCTTGGTAAAGCGAGGGATAGGGATTGCGTTCAGGCAGAGTGCTGGCGGTGAGTGCGCAGGCCCACTGGATCGCAGCGGCGGGCAGCGGTTCGCTTAGCCAAGGCCCGCGGCTCTCGACCAGTTCAATTTTGGCAAAAGGGAGCTGACTGGCGGATTTCGCCCGCAATTCCAACGCGACCAGATTGCCGGGGATCATGACCGGGCGAAGCTGCCTCCCGCGCCCGCCCGCAACATAGCCCGCAACCAGACCGTGCTCCTCGGTCAAAAGCCGCGCAATAGCGGCGGTCTCGGCATGGGGCCGCGATGCGATGAGGATGGCAGGGGCGGAGAGGTTCATTTGCCCCCTCCCCCGGAAGCCCGACGAAGCTTACTTGAGCTTCGCTTCCAGTTCGGCGACTTTCGCTTCGAGAGCGTCGGCCTGCTCGCGGGCCTTTTGTGCCATCGCCTTGACCGTGTCGAATTCCTCGCGGCTGACGAAGTCCATGCCGCCCATCGCTTCGCGCATCCGTTCGCGCGCGCTCTCCCGGGCTTCGCGCGTCATGCCGGCCATGGTGCCAGCGGCGCTGTTTGCGAGTTTGACGAAGTCGGCGATGATCGGGTTTTCGCTTTGCATGGACGTTATTTGGTGGACGCAAAGGCGAATGTCTAGAGTGTTACTTCAACTGCGGCGCCGCTTTGTGTGTCAGCGCCGCCCTCGGGATTTTCGACGATGAACTGATAATTGAGCGCGGTCGCAAAGCACACCCAACAAAAATAGGGCAAAAGCAGCAGCGCCGCCGATTTGCGCACACGCCAGAATGCGAACAGCACCACGATCAGTGTCACAATCGCCGCGCCAAGCACATATAGCCCGCCGGTCATGTTCTGCGTGCCAAAGAACACCGGCGTCCAGGCCAGCGTGATCGGGAAATGCAGCGCAAAGGCGATGATCGCGAGCGGCCTGCCAAAAGCTCCCCACGCACTGAAAACGAGCGCCAGCGCAAAGCCGATCATTGTGAACAGAATACCCCAGACAATGCCAAACAGGGCGGGCGGCGGGAAAATCGCAGGCTTGTTCAGGCCCTGAAACCAAACCGTGTTCGGGCTGCCCAGTTCGCCGGACAAGAAGCCGAGCAATACGATCAGAGGGACGCAGAACAGCGACCAGCGCAGGAAGCTTGCGCGCAACTGGGCTTTGGATGCCAGAAAGCTCATTTTTTCCCCATCCCAGAAACCGTCCTCACAAAAGCGTGCTGATTGCTGCAGTCATGATTGCGCAGATATGAATCAGTGCCCGGTCCGCATCGCTGAGCCGATACACGAGCCATGGCAAAGCGCCAATTCACATGGTGTATCCCGCCGGTTCGCAGGCCAGAAACGGGACAGACCGGCCTTGAAACGAGCATTAAACTGCCGAAATGCGTCCTCCGGTTGTCCGCATTCGAGAGCCAGTACCGAAATGTGAGGCGTTTTTTTTGCGCGCGGCGCGCACGGGCAACTTTTCCACAAAAACCCAGGGACACCGCGCCAGAATCGCAAAAGGGAATAGCGCTCGCCTTTGTTTCTGCTAGCGTCGCCACAATCTTGCCGCGATTCGGGACGCAATCGGCGAGGCGACAAATATAATGCGCCCCACCACATTCAGGCCCTGTCCGTTATGGGCCAACTGAGGGAACGAACATCATGAAGAAAACCAACTTTGCTTCGATGCTGGCAGTCGCCGGCGGTCTCGCGATCACCACTGCCGCTTGCTCGGCTCCGGCTGACGATGCCGCTACCGAAGCTGACGCAATGTCGGTCGAAGAAGGCGCTGAAGCAGTTGCTGACGCCGCTTGCGAAGCTGCTGAAGACGTCGCTTGCGCCGCTGAAGGTTGCGAAGCTGCTGCATGCGGCGCCGAAGGTTGTGAAGCTGCCGAGTGCGGCGCTGCTGAGTGCGAAGCTGCTGAGTAATCGGCAACGCACGCACGCCATTATCAGCGTGTAACAATGGGGCCGGTGGCGACGAATATGTTGCCACCGGCCCTTTTTGTTGATCCGGTGCGCCTTATTGATCTTACTCAAGCCGTTGCAACCAAACCCGCGGTAAAGCCGCCCGATCAGCATCCACAATGAACGACGAATCAAGCTAATGACCCCAGAACAAGCCGCTCACACAGTGATCGAAACCATCACCGCAATGGCGCAGGAACAGCGCCCTCTAATGCTGCGCGTGATCCCGGAGGACGGGGCGACATTCTGGACCCATTATCCCAAGGGTGATGCGCGCTCTGCCTCATGCAAGGCGCGCTGGTATTACCACGTTCATGCTGCAGGTGATCGTGATGCCGATGAACACGGCCATTTTCACCTGTTTCTGCACCGTGACCAATTGCCGGAGGGGCTGGAGCCGAAAGTATGGCCACCGCAGGGTGAAGAGGCAAAGGCGCATGTCACCCACCTTATCGGCCTTTCGATCGACACACTTGGCATCCCGCGCAGCTGGTTTGCCACCAACCGCTTTGTCACCAACGAATTTCTCTATCCCGCCGATGTCATGATCGACCACATGCCCGCCTTCAATGTTGACGACACAAGGCAGGATGATCTGGTCAACCGGTTCGTCACCGCCATGGTCGCGCTGTACCGCGAAGAGATCGCTGAGCTGCTGCATCAGCGCGACGCGCGGCAGGCCGAGTTGGTCGCCGAGCATGGTGAGGCGGGCTATGAAAAGGCGAGCGGCGAGGATGTGCTGGCGCAGATCCCGATTGATCTTGACGCAAAGATCGGCGCGATGGAGCTGGAAGGGAATTAGGACCTCCTGGCCGAAACCAGAAACTCGACATTGCCCTTTGGTCCCGTAATCGGGCTTGTCACAATCCCTTCGATGTCCCAGCCAAGCCCCTGTAGCCAATCGCGAACTTTGCCGCAGACGCGATCATGCAGGGCCGCGTCGCGCACTACGCCGCCCTTGCCCACTTCGGCTTTCGCGACCTCGAATTGCGGTTTGATGAGCGCGATCAACCGGCATTGCTGTGCAGCCAGCTCCAGCGGTCGCTCCAGGACTTTTGACAGGCTGATAAAGCTCGCATCGCACACCACCATATTGCACGGCTGGTTGATGTGCTTAGGCGTCAGGATCCGCGCGCTTGTCTGCTCCAGCACCGTCACACGCGGGTCATCGCGCAGCTTCCATGCGAGCTGGTTCGTTCCGCTATCCACCGCGAACACATGGTCTGCACCCTTGCTCAACAGCACATCGGTAAAGCCGCCGGTTGAGCTGCCAAGATCCATCGCCACCGCGCCGCTGGCATCAATCCCGAAATGGTCAAGCGCATGGGCGAGCTTTATCCCGCCACGACTGACCCAGGGATGATCGCGCCCGCGCACTTCCAGATCGGCATCGGCGGCGACTTGCTGCCCGGGCTTCGCCACCTTGGCCTCGCCCGAATACACCGTACCCGCCATGATCAGAGCCTGCGCGCGCGTGCGGCTTTCGACGAGGCCGCGCTCTACGAGCAATTGGTCGACCCGCATCTTGCCAGAGGATTTCGTAAGTTTTGTCATGGACGCGAAGAGCGTTAGCGCGCATTTAGACCGCATGAAAGCGACCATGTCATTCCCCCGCACCCGCGCCATTTCAAAGGCCGCCGCAGCGGCTTCCGCTCTGACGATTATCGTCGCCACGCTTTCCGCGTGCTCGGCGGAAGTTGAGCCCCCTGCGCCCACACCCGCACCCACGCCAGCTCCGGTTGCCGCGCGTCCGGTCGCACCGCCACCGGTTGTGCGAGAGCCGCTGTACGAAAACTACCTCGACGCGCCGCAGACGGCGGGCACCTGGAAGTACACCCCTGAGCCCTCCGAAACGCTTGCGACTTTCGGGGAGGCGGGCAGCCTCGACAGCGTTACGTTTATCGTTCGGTGCGATACGCGGACTGGCAAAATCGGGCTGGGTCGGGTGGTAAGCTCACCGACACAGGGGACGCGCGTGATGAGCGTGACGACTGAGACAACAACCCGCCAATTGCAGGCTGAACTGGTCGAGGCACGCCCGCCGATCTTCGCCGCTGAACTCGACCCACGTGATCCGCTGTTTGATGCAATGGCCATTACCAAAGGACGCTTCGCTATCGGCGTGGAAGGGGAGAGCACTCTCTACCTGCCGGCATGGGCCGAGGTGACCCGCGTGATCGAGGATTGCCGATAGGCGCCCACATCTGCGCCGATTTCATCTGATTCCTTAGTTAATATCCACAGGCGCGGCCCATTCGGCTGTGGCGGCACGTCCTGAATCAAAAAGCGCCCTCCGTTTTGCGGAGGGCGCGTTTCTGCCACGATATGCGCGACGAAGTACCATAGTGACGTGGGAAAAGATTATTTCAAGTCTTGTGTCGTGCAGCCAGATGATTCAAAACGATGTCAGGCCAGCGGTTAACGCAGGGCTCGGCCCCCGGATGATACGGCGAGGTCTTGGCTTTCAAGCGCGAAAGGAGGTGATCCGATGTCTCATGGTTCAGTAGCGAGGTCGGTGAAGATCCCTACGGAGCATATTCGGTAATCTCCTTACCGAGTAAGGTTTCGTGAGCGGCACTTCCGGCCGCTGACCATGAAAGGGCAACTCCTCCTACGGGCGAGGGGTTGCCCTTTTCATTTGTTTTGTCCGCCTGCTCACACACTTCTTGCTCTCTTAACCGCTCGGGATTACCCGATCTGATATGGAATTCACGCGCCTCCCCCATGCCTCACCAACGCCCGACGATGTGCGTGCAAAGGCTATCCTCGATCCCGGCTTCGGGAAGACCTTCACCGATCACATGGTCACCATCGATTATGACGAAGGCGCACCAGGCAGCGTCGCGGGCGGCTGGCATTCCGCTCGCATCGGTCCGCGCGAACCGATTATGCTCGATCCGGCTGCCAGCGTCCTGCATTATGCGCAGGAAATCTTTGAGGGGATGAAGGCCTTCCGCCACGCCGATGGCGGCCTCGCGCTGTTCCGGCCAGAGGCCAACGCGGCCCGCTTTAACGCCAGCGCGCGGCGCATGGCGATGCCCGAACTGCCCGAAGAGATGTTCCTGCAAGCGGTGCGCGAGGCGGTGTCAGCCGATGCGAACTGGATGCCCGATATTGATGGCGGCTCGCTCTACATCCGGCCCTTCATGATCGCGAATGAAGCGTTTTTGGGTGTGCGCCCGGCGAAGCAGTACAAATTCATGGTGATCATGAATTCCGCCGGATCATACTTCAAAGGCGGCGTGAACCCGGTCAAAATCTGGGTCGCCCAAGGCTATGTCCGCGCGGCCCCCGGCGGCACCGGCGCGGCCAAGACCGGCGGCAATTATGCAGCATCGCTCGTCCCCCAGGCGCAAGCAATTGAGCAAGGCTGCGATCAGGTCGTCTTCCTTGATGCGGTCGAGAACAAGTGGGTCGAGGAACTGGGCGGCATGAACCTGTTCTTTGCACGCAAGGATGGCAGCGTCATCACGCCTCCACTGGCCGGCACGATCCTGCCCGGCATCACGCGCGACAGTCTGATCCAGTTGCTGCGCGAAGAAGGGCTCGACGTGCGTGAGGAGCCCTATTCGATCGACCAATGGCGCAGCGAGGCCGAAGACGGCACTTTGCTGGAGACGATGGCCTGCGGCACGGCGGCGGTCGTCACGCCCGTGGGCACCGTTGCCTCCCCCGATGGCGAGTTCCAGATCGGCGCGGGCGGGATCGGTCAGTTGACCAACAAGCTGCGTGAGAAACTTGTCGGCATCCAGCGTGGACATGAACCGGATCAGCACGGCTGGGTGATGCAGCTCTAACGCGTTTCAGTCCGCAACGAGGCACGGATCGCAGCCCTTCCGTGTCAGCGATTTATTTACCAACTCTCGCTAAGCCGTGTTTATGGCTACGCTTACACCTTCGTTCAGTGTTGCGCGCAACGACGAATTGCGTGAGGTCTATTACACGATCTCGGGCCTGTTCACGCTTGATACGGTCAACGAGATGTTCGCCGAGCTGGCGCGGGTTGCACAGCCCTTCGTTGAGGACCGCAAGGGCTTTCGCGTGTTGGGCGACCTGCGCGGCTTCAGTGTACAGACCCGCGAAGTGGTGGAAAAGATCCAGTTGTCGCAGGACACGTCAGCCAAGGTTGGCGGCAACAAAATGGCGATCCTGTATTCTTCAGTTCTGGTGAAACAGCAGTTTCGGCGGGTCAGCGATGCGCTCGAACTCGGTATGTTCGAAAACAAGGCCGAAGCGCTCACCTGGTTGCGCGCCGACTGATGAAACCGGCGAGCGTGGCCTTCCGGGAGATCATGATCCCGTTTGTTGGGCACATCGCACCATGAGCGCGCTTGACCCCACCTCCCGCATTCACGCCAACACTCACCGGCGCGAGCTGTATTTCTCGATTGCGGGCTTTTGGGAACCTGCTTCGATGAAAGCGTTTCTTCGCGATCTGACCGCCGCTGCCAATCCGTTCATCCGGGACGGGGTGGAGTTTGTGGCGATTGGGAATCTGGCCGATTTTGTGCCTCAGGACCGCGAAACCGCCGCCGCCATTCGTGACAGTTTGCTCTTGGCAAGCCAACACGGATTGACCCGCTTTGCTGTGGTCTCTCCTTCTTCATTGGTGAAAATGCAATATCGCCGGATCACGGCGGGGCTGGATGTCGAATTCTTCGAGGACGAATACGCAGCGCGCGAATGGCTTGGTAACGCCTGATTACGGCCCCCTTCGTCAGGTCAGAGCCCGCGCGAATTCCTCGATCAGCCATCGGGCCGCCGGACCGGGCTGCGCATCGCGCCGCCATAACGCTCTGAGCCGGTAATCGTCGCCCGGCGCCTCGGGCAGGTCCAGTTCCACCAATGCGCCAGCCGCCAGATCAGCGGCTACCATCGCGCGCGGCATATTGCCCCAGCCCAACCCCTCTTTCAGCAGCGAATGCTTCGCGCCCAAATCGCCCAGCCGCCACGTCTGCGGGCTCAGCACTGAAAACTCGCGGCCCTGCGTCAAGGATGAGCGGTCAGCCAGCACCAGTTGCAGATGCTGGCGGGACTCGCCCGGCGTGATTGTTCCCGCCGCAACCGCACGCGCCAGCGGATGATCCGGCGCGGCGACCGGAATCAGTTGAACCGTGCCGATGGCCTGCTGCTCCAGCGCGGGATGATCGGCGATCACAGGGCCTCCGATCGCGATCTCAGCCTCTTTATCTAACAGACATTGCGCAACCGCTCCCAACCCCTCAATATTCAGGGCCAGCGCGACAGTCGGATATTCCCAGCGGAACCGGCGCAGCACGCTGGCAGTCGCTTCGCCGGGCACCATCACGTCGATCACGATTGAAACGCTGCTTTCGAGCCCGGCATGCAGGCTTTGGGTCTTGGCGAGCAGCGCGTCCACGCGGTCAGTCACTCCGCGCGCTTCGGCCAACAGGCCCTCTCCCGCCGGTGTCAGAACAGGCTTGCGCGATCCCTCGCGTTCAAACACGCTGATGCCAAGCTGCGCCTCAAGCCCTGCGATCCCGTAACTGATTGCGGACACCGCCCGCCCCATTGCGCGCGCCGCCCCTCCAAAAGAGCCATGCTCTACCACGCCGAGAAAGATGCGCAGCTGGTCAAGGGTGGGATCGCCGATCTTCATGGGCCTATATGTTCGGATTATTCGAACATCTTTTCAAGTTTTATCTCACTTATCCGCACCCTATCGAGAGCCTATCTCCGTCTCACACAGAGCGAAGCGGCCTGGACCGCGCCGCTCAGACAGGAGAACTACCATGACCCAACCCACTATCGAATTGCGTCCCTTTGAAACGCTCGGCTCCGCCAATCACGGCTGGCTGGATGCGCATCACCACTTTTCCTTTGCCGGATATCATGACCCCGCCCGCGTCCACTGGGGTGCCCTAAGGGTCTGGAATGACGACACGATTGCAGCGGGCACCGGGTTTCCCACCCACCCGCACGAAGACATGGAGATCATCACCTATGTCCGCAAAGGCGCGATCACACACACCGATTCGATGGGCAATGAAGGCCGCACCGAAGCAGGCGATGTTCAGGTCATGAGCGCTGGCACCGGTGTGCGGCATTCCGAATACAACCGCGAGGATGAGGACACACAGATCTTCCAGATTTGGATCATCCCCGAGACACGCGGTGGAGAGCCAACCTGGGGCGCGCGCGAATTCCCAAAGGGCGAGCGTGCAGGCCAGTTTGTGACCCTCGCAAGTGGCGCAAGCGGCGGTGCGGCCAATGACGACGACGCGCTGCCGATCCGCACCGATGCACGGGTTTTGGGCGCAACGATCAAGGCAGGCGAGAGCGTGACTTATGATGTCTCCGACCCGTCGCGCCACCTCTACCTCGTGCCCGCTACCGGCAAAGTGAGGGTCGCCGATGTCGAAGCCAAAGCCCGCGACGGTATCGCCATCACAGATCTCGGCTCTGTCACGATCACTGCGCTGGAAGACAGCGAAGTCGTGATGGTGGACGCCGCCTGAGCCTCGCGAAGAAGCCGGTCAGCGACCTTGCTGGCCGGCTTCAGCTTTTCCCTTCGTTCAATTCTTACCCAATTCAGGAGACTATCCATGTCCAACATCCTCTACATCACGTCCAGCATCCGCAGCGCAGACAGCGCCTCGCGCAAGATCGGGCAAGCCATCGTCGACAACCTGGCCAAGGACACTCTGAACAAGGACACAGGCGCCAGCGTCACTATCCGCGACCTCGCTGCAAATGATATCCCCTATGTCAGCGAAGACCGCTTTGCCGCCAACCTGACCCCGGCTGACGCCCGCACACCGGAACAGGCCGAACTCGCCGCCATCGCCGATACTCTGATCGCCGAATTGCAGGCGGCCGACACCATCGTGATCGCCACTCCGGTCTATAATTTCGGAGTACCCGCTGTGGTCAAGGCCTGGGCCGATCTGGTCGCGCGCGCTGGCACAACCTTCAAGTATACCGAGAACGGACCCGTCGGCCTGCTGGAAGGCAAAAAGGTCTATATCGCCGCAGCTTCGGGCGGGACGCCGATTGGCAGCGACATGGATTTCATGTCGAGCTGGCTGAAATTCTTCCTCGGCTTCCTCGGCATCACAGACATCGAAATGGTCGCCGCAGACGGCATCATGGGCGCCGATGGCGAAGCCAAGGTCGCCGCCGCTGTCGAGAAAGCCGAAAGCATCGCTGCCTGACCGATCGAGATCGGGGTCGCGCGCAAACCGCGTGCGGCCCCGTAGCCCTCGCACTTGTCGCGTTACAGTCGTGGGCGCACCAGCAGCGGCTTGAACAGAACGGCGCTGGGGCGCACGACGATAATCGCGACACCGCATACGGCGACCGCGCCGCCCATCAGTAATGGCCAGCCAATTGCATCCCCTGTAAGCCACGCGCCAAGGCCAATGGTCATCAATGGGGTCAGCAGCGTGAAGGGCACCACCAGATTGGTATCGTGGCGTTGCAACAAGCCAAAATAGGCGGAATGCGCGCCGACGGATACGACGATCCCGGCAAAGAATACGCAGGCGATCACCGCCAGTGGCGCGGCGCTGACAGCGGTGACCTGTCCGCTTTCCAGCATGAAGCTCAGCGGAAACAGAACGCAGGCCGAAGCAAGGCCAGCCCATGCCTGCATCTGCACCGCGCCGATCTCTATCCGCTTGAAAAACACCGAACCGATTGCCCCCACCAGCGCGCCCGCGAAGACAAAGCCGAGCCCCCAGCCGCTTTCCAGTCCGCTGGGTGATCCGATGGCAATGGCGACCCCGACGAATGTCAGAGCAATCCCAAGCCCGCGTCGCCAGCGCACCTCCTCTTTCAGAAACAGGATGGCGCACAGAACCGTCAGCGGCGCTCCGGTCAGACTGACGATCCCGGCAGCCGAGGGGCTGGCGGTCTGGAGACCGATGAAAAGCAGCGCAAACGATCCTCCACTGATTGCGAGGCCCACCAGCATGACCCGAGTCAGATCGGCCGGCACCCGGCGCAGCAGCGGAGCGAGAGCAACCAGCACGAGCAGTGATCGCAGGGCTGCATAGAACAGCGGCGGCACGGCCAGATCATCGACCACCAGTTTGCTGACAACGACATTCAGCGCCCATAGCAGGTTGCACAAAAGCAGGACCGCTATCGCAGGGAGCGGGAGTGAGCCAGGCATGAAGCTCAACCGGTTCGGGATGCGAGCGCCGCACGCACCGCATCCGGCAAGCTTTCCCTCAATTCCTCCACCCACACATCTGCGCTGGCATCGGACGGTGCGCGCCAGTCGCCGCGCGGGGAAAGTGCGCCCATTGAGCTGACTTTCGGGCCATTGGGCAGAGCACTGCGTTTGAATTGCGAGAACCCGAAAAAGCGTTTCGCAAACTGTTCCAGCCAGCCTGCAATCGTCTCAAGATCGTATTCGTTCTTACGCTCCTCGGGAAAGCCCGCAGGCCATTCTCCGGCCTTGGCATTGCGCCATGCATTCCATGCCAGATAGGCGATCTTGCCGGGACGCTGACCATAACGGATCGTGTGGTGCAGGAAGAAATCGTTGAGCTCATACGGGCCGATATGCGCCTCGGTATCCTGAATAGCACCATCGGCATCGGCGGGCACCAGTTCGGGCGAGATGACGGTGTGATAAACCGCCATCAGAACCTCGCTGCACACTGGCAGGAATTGCTCGGTGTTCACCGTCCAGCGGATGAGATACCGGATCAGCGTCTTGGGCACGCCCGAATTGACGCCGTAATGGCTCATATGGTCGCCGACGCCATAGGTGCACCAGCCCAGCGCCAGCTCTGACAGATCGCCAGTCCCGATGACAAAGCCGGAATGCTGACCCGCCAGGCGGAACAGATAATCGGTGCGCAGGCCCGCCTGCACATTTTCAAACGTCACATCATAGACCGGCTCGCCCGCACTGAACGGGTGGCCCATATCCTTGAGCATCTGCTCGGCAGCGGGCTTGATGTCGATTTCCTGCGCCGTGATGCCAAAGGCTTCCATCAGTTTCCACGCGTTGGACTTGGTCCCCTCCGACGTCGCGAAACCGGGCATCGTGTATCCGCGTATCGTGGTGCGCGGCAGGCCCAGCCGGTCGCAAGCCTTCGCCGCCACGATCAGGGCATGGGTACTGTCGAGCCCGCCGGAAATTCCGATGATCAGACTCTTCGCGCCCGTCGCATTGATCCGCCGCATCAGGGCATCGACCTGAATGTTGAAAGCCTCGTAGCAATCCTCGTCCAGAGTCTTGGGATCGTTAGGCACAAACGGGAAGCGGCGGATCGGGCGTATCAGGCCGATATCGCCGGACTGTGCGGCATGGTCGAACACGATCCGGCGATAGCTGTCCTCGGGCCGATCATGCGCTTCGGCAGCATCGGCAAAGGTGCCGTTGCGCATCCGCTCCAGCATGATCCGGTCGGTGTCGATATCCGTGATGCACAATTCGGGCTCAAGGTCGAAGCGGCCGCTCTCGGCCATCAGCTCGCCCATCTCGTAAACCACGCCTTGCCCGTCCCATGCGAGATCGGTCGTGCTCTCTCCATGCCCGCTGGCAGAATAGACATAGGCACAGATCGAGCGTGAGGAGGAACTGCGGCAATGCAGATGGCGGTCTGCTGCGCGACCGATAGTAATGGGCGATGCGGAAAGGTTGCACAGGATATGCGCGCCCGCCAGCGCGGTCAGCGTTCCGGGCGGATTGGGCGCCCAGAAATCCTCGCAAATCTCCACCCCAAAGGTGAAGCCGGGGAGGTTGGACGCGGCAAAGACCAGATCGGTTCCAAACGGCACCTCCTCGCCCGCAACCGCGATCCACAAATCCTGACAATTGCGGCCATGGGTAAAATACCGCTTTTCATAGAATTCACGGTAGTTCGGCAGATAGCTCTTAGGGATGGCGCCGAGCAGCTCCCCTTGCGCAATGACCAGAGCGCAATTGTAAATCTTGGCATTGCGGCGCAGCGGCGCGCCGATCACCAGCACCGGAGTCAGATCCTTGCTCGCCTCAACCACTTCGGCAATGCTGCGCTCCACCCGGTCCAGCATCGCGGCCTGCAAATGCAGATCGTCAATCGCATAGGAAGACACGGTCAGCTCGGGATAGACCAGCAGGTCCACATGACAATCATGCGCGCGGCGCGCCTCGCTGATAATGCCGGCGGTGTTGTAGGCAACATCGGCAGGCCGCGAACACGGCGTGGAGGTGGCCACCCGGACAAATCCGTGGGCGTGCATGTCATAAAAACTGTGCGCGGTGTCAGCCAAGGCGTAGGTCGCTCCCGTAAAGTGGTCTCGCGTTCAATTGGTCACAGGCGCTCTAGACGGTATCACAAGGCGGCGAAAGTTCAGACACGCAAAGGTGCGCTTCCAGGCGGGACAGGAAAGCTCAAAGGCGCGCCGGTTGCGCTTGCGCGAACAAAGCGCCACTTGATTGCGCGTCAGGGTTTTCGAAACATCCGTCCCGATCAGGAGACACATCATATGAGCGATCCCACTTACACCCCGCCCACCGTCTGGAGCGCAGACACGGTTTCCGGCGGCAGATTTGCCAATATCAACCGGCCCACATCGGGCGCACGTGAAGAGCGTGCCTTGCCTGCGGGTGACAATCCGTTCCAGCTGCACAGTCTGGCCACGCCCAACGGTGTGAAGGTCACGATCATGCTCGAAGAGCTGCTCGAAGCGGGCCATGCTGGCGCAGAATATGACGCCTACACCGTCAATATCGGCGATGGTGACCAGTTCACCAGCGGCTTTGTCGATATCAACCCGAACTCAAAAATCCCCGCATTGATCGACAAGAGCGGCGATACGCCGTTTCGGGTGTTCGAATCGGGCGCAATCCTGATGCACCTCGCCGAGAAATTCGGCGCCTTCCTGCCGACCGATCCAGCCGCGCGCGCCGAGGTGATGAGCTGGGTGTTCTGGCAGGTCGGCACCGGACCATTCATCGGCGGCGGCTTTGGCCATTTCTATGCCTATGCGCCCGAGAAATACGAATACCCGATCAACCGCTATGCGATGGAAGCCAAGCGCATCTTTGATGTCGCAGACAAGCGTTTGGGTGAGAGCCGCTTCCTTGGCGGGGACGATTACACCATCGCGGATATGGCAAATTGGCCGTGGCTTGCCCCCTTCGTGTTCGGCACAATCTACAACGAGGCGAAGACATTCCTCTCGATCCACGAATACCAAAATGTCGCGCGCTGGACCCACGAAATCGCCAAACGTCCAGCCGTAAAGCGTGGCCGGATCGTCAACAAGGCATGGGGCGAGGACGACACAAGACTGCTCGAACGCCACTCGGCCGCCGATTTCGAAGGCAAGGTGCTTGACTGAGCGTAGCCAAACGATTGAGAGGCCGAAACATTAATAAGGGGGTGAGTGCGAAAAGCCGCATTCGCCCCCTTCACATTACCGCGCGAGGCGTTATAGAGCGCGGCTCTGCTGGGGTGTAGCCAAGTGGTAAGGCACTGGTTTTTGGTACCGGCATGCGCAGGTTCGAATCCTGCCACCCCAGCCAGAATTTCTCACCACATTTGGTAATTGCCTGACCAACGACGCGAAGCGAGCGGAGGGAACAGCACCGAGGGCGCAGCCCGGATGGGCGGCGCAAATCAAACAGTCCCCGCCACCACATGGCACTGGCCCGTCACCCATTCGCCTGACGATCCCACCAGATACAGTACACAGGCCGCAATATCGCGTGGTGTGCCCAGCCTTCCGGCGGGCAGGTTAAGCTGTTCGAGCAGCGGGCCGAAATCCGCGTCGGTCATATTCAGCGCCTTCTTGACCGTATCGGTCGGCACAAAGCCCGGCAGGATCGCGTTCACACGGATGTTTTGCGGCCCCAGTTCCAGCGCCAGCGTCTTGGTCAGCATGTTCACGCCGGCCTTCGCCGCGCCGTAATGGCCGCTGCCGGGAAACGGATCGCGACCCGCCAGCGACGAGGTGTTCACTATGGAGCCGCCGTCTTTCATATGCGGCACAGCCGCGCGGACCCCGTGGAACACCGAGGAAAGATTGACTGCGAGCGTTGTATCCCACTCGGCTTCGTCCAGCTCGACAAGCGGTGCGGAGACCAGCGAACCTCCGGCATTGTTCACCCAGATATCCAGCCGCGCAAACTCGTCGACAGCCCGTTTTGCCAGCGCTTTCATGTCATCGCCGCTGGAAACATCGGTCACCTGCGCCACCGCATTTCCGGGTGCATTGCTGGCGGTGATGGCGGCAGCCACTCGCTCGATCTGGTCAGCCGAACGCGCGGCGCACACGACGTTAGCGCCCGCCTCGGCGAGCAAGGTCGCGATGCCTTCGCCGATACCGCGCCCTGCCCCCGTCACCACCGCTGTCTGGCCCGAAAGGTCGAACAATTCCCGCATCGCGTCTCTCCTGTGATTGGTTGCCGGAGAGCTAGGCG
>JBARXS010000167.1:0-1863 GCA_049647465.1 Erythrobacter sp. | reverse complement strand
TTTATTGCGCATTAACAGCAAATCTACATGGGCTTTCTGCATGGCCAAAAGAAGCGCTTGAACTTGATCAATGCCGTATGCGCGACCTGCTATTAGCTTGTTTGGTATATCGATTTCATATCTACATCGATAATCACCACGGTCTAGTTCTGGCGCAAAGAAACGGCATTCCACCTCATGTCCGTCAACTCTGTAAAGTCTCGATACAAATGGTTCTGGCATTGTATTCCTAGTGGTTGCTTTGGTTCGGTCGAGCATGGCTTACCATCTGATTTCTCAATAACATAAGTCTCGCCCTGAACGGCAACAAAGTCCGCTCACCGGACCTTACCACTGGCCGCAGCGGAGGTCCGGTTAGGGGTGGTTGTCGGCCAAAACTCATACGTTTCTGACACTGGCGGAATCCACCGTTTTCGGCGCTCATGTTTTGGCAGGAGGTTGTTGTCCAGCAATAGATTCGTCTCGAAGTGTGGTTTCAGGTTTGGGCAACGGGTGTAGATGGGTGTTTTAATGCCCACAACATTTCGGCGACTTTGTAAGCTGAGCGCCAGTTATCATCACTCACAGCGAACGCGCCTGCATTATTCCCAGCCTTCTTCGCTGATCTTCTGAATCTTGCTTCAAGGGATGCTATCTCGGAGAGATCCTTAAGCGGATTCTGCGGTGAGTAACCGCTTGTCCTCAGAATGTGCTCAACCATCCACATTTGCTGGTGCAGCTCATGAAACCATGAGTAGAGATGCTGCAATCGTTCGTAGGCATCTTCTTCTTCTATCCGTCTATGACGGATGTCGCGCTCAACTTCTTTCCAGAAGCTCAACCAAACTGTCAGTATCATATGTTCATTTGGTACAAACACAGCCGTCTCTTCCCGGCCAGCAAAGCCAGAAAGCGGTTCGTTGTGGCCCTGAAACCGAATTTGGTTCTGAAACGGAACGGTTTTCGCGTCCTCTGGTCCATCAAACGTGCGGTGCTCGAATACAATCATACCGCCTGCGACATCTACACGGTATGAATCCCCTTCGTTTCCGGTCCAGGCTACCCATTTAGTGGTAATTTCCCAAACAACAGCCAAGACTTCAACGTAGTAGTACCGGTCAGTGATGACGTTCACGAGTCTCGCGATCTCTCGCTGTCGAGCTTCAGATTGGCGTGTGCGTTCTAAAATGATTGGGATAGCAGCAACGGCAACCAAAGAAAGCAGTGTGACGGAGACCTCAATCCAATCCTTCGGATTAAATATGGCCACAAGCCAGTGGAACTGGCCGAGCGCCAATGGATCAGTGCCTGTGACCTCGACAAGGGCCATCATGAGAGCCGCTAGGCCAAAGCAGGCGAGCACTAGAAGAGCGAAAAGCACCATCCAGTAGCCGAAGGTCCTTGCCCTTCTAGGAATTGATGGGTTTGGGTGAGTTAAGTTGAGGTCTGCATCATACTTGAGAAAATCATCAACTGGTTTCATAGTGAAACAACCTTGGAATTCGGTCTTGTCGAACCACGACACTAAGGCCTCGGGGAGTTCCCGCCAAGCAGTCGACCGCACCTGTGGGAGTTAGGTAGATATAACAGTCGACAGACTATGCTCTGGCCGTGGGGCAAATTGCCAAAACCCATACGTTTTTGTCACAGTCAAAATCCACCGTATTTGTCCCACAGGTTATGACCAGTGGTTTTTGTCCAGTTCAGCAATCAGCTTGGCTGCTATTCTGATCTTCGCTATACATCGCTTACGGTCGGCAGACACCGAGGCGTCGCTGCTCCTGTGGGAGAGCTAAACCTGCCATTTCGACTGAACGGCAATGTATCTATTCACACGGACTAGAGCGCCGCGTCATTAAGCCAGCGACCGATGATGACCACCGG
>JBARXS010000166.1:0-19877 GCA_049647465.1 Erythrobacter sp. | reverse complement strand
CACGCTGGCCGCCCGCCCTGCAAAATTCCATTCAGCCCGTGCGATATTGGATATCGACTTTATTACGGTCCCTGTTTCTGGCCCAGCTTCCTGCTCGGTCGTATTTTCTTGTGCGAGAGCCTCCCCTCCGGACACGCCAAATGGCAGCAGCACTAATGAAAGTGCTGCTGCCAGACGGCCCGGAAGGGAGGTGACACGCAAAGTCTTGTCTTATCCGGTAAGACTTAGAGCGGCGGTGTGGCCGCGGTGGCTGCCGGGATGGTCACTTCGAACGCGAAACCAAGGCTGTCGCCAGCGGTGACCGTATCAAGTGTGCCCGATACCGTACCGCCGGACTCGCTGCCTTCAGTGGCATTCGCCGGAGCAGCACCCGTGCTCACATCACACGTTGCATCAGTGCCGCTGATCGACACATCGGTGTTGCGCAGGATCGTGCCAGCATTGAACACCACGTCACCCGGAAGGGTATCGGAGATGGCAATGTCGGTCGCATCCGCACCGCCCGCAGCGTTGGAAACCGCGATGCAGTAACGGATCACTGCGCCCGGAATTGCCTTGGCATCGGGATCAACGCCGCCGGCACCGGAGGTGTCGTTGTTGATCGGATCGCTGACCACCAGGCTCGATTTCAGGACCGTTACCTGAGCACCTGCGACAGTGTACGTCGCGCTTGCCGAGAAATCGCCCTGGTTGGCGGCATCGGTAACACCGGAGCCATCAGCCAGAACCGTATCGACCACGCTTTGATCGGTAGAATCGCCAGCGCTTTCAGTCAGTTCGTTGACGCCGCCAACATCACCAAGGGTGCCGACATTGCCAGCGATAAACGCATTCGCTGTCAGGACAACGTCAATCGTATCGCCATTGTTGACGCCCGTACCGATGTCGGTTGCGACAAGAACGCGGACGGTGGCATCGGCTGCGACTTCGTCAAGGAAAGTGACGGCAGCTTCGCCTGCATCGATCTGGCCGTTGTTGTTGGCATCGATATGGAAGGTGAAGTTTGCACCGCTGCCAGCAGCCGAACCCGTGCCAAGAGCGGCGCTCAGGTCAAGGTCAACTGTGTCGTTTGACAGGTTGGTCACGTCGAATGATACGACGGCATCCTGTTCACCTGCGGTCACGCCGACATTGGTGGCGACACTGGCAACCGTCACATTGACGCGGCGGTCAACGGCGAAAACGTCAGTCGCGGTGACTGGCGTCTGTGTAACACCGCCGGAATCGTAGGTAACCTCGACCGTGTTAGTGATGTCCGTGCCAGCGCGGATTCCTGCCGCGATAGCCGGTGTGCTGGACATTACGACAAGCGCTGCAGCGCTTACCGCACCCAGCAACTGGGTGGTTCGTTTCATTTTTCTGGTCCTTTGCGTGTGCCGCACGACTTGAATTCCGCCCGCACGGCTTGGCGGTTATCTTCCCCTGTTCAGCGAATATTGGCTGTTCAGCGGATGATGACGGGAAAGCCGATGCGGCCGCTTTCGCCCGGCGCGATTGACGCGATTGTCCAGCGGACATGCGTTACATCGGCGTGGGCAGCAGCGCGGGTGGCTCCTGATTCTGTCGTGACGCTCAGCGTTTCGAGCGTGCCGTAAGTCTCGCCGCCATCGACAGAGACGATCAACGCAGGATCGGCGTCGGGGGCAAGGCGCACAGCTTCGTGAAGCGGGTTGGTGCCCGTCACGTTCTTGGCCGGTTGAGTGCCTGAGTTGGAATAGTTCATTCCGAAGTTCAGTTTCGAACCCGGAGTGAATGTCGTCGGCGCGACGAGCTTGATCGTCTCGTCACCGTTTTCATCCGTCGCGGTCTCAACGGCCATCACATCGCTTTTCAGGCTGACTTTCGGCTTGCCCTGCTCGGCACCGGCGGTGTCTGGAGCAGATTGCTGTGCGGCGGCAGGCAGCACGGGAAGCGCTGCGAAGAGAAGCACGGCGGCAATATTGATACGGTTTGTCATGTTTGGATTCCCTGGTCTTCAGACAGAGTGTCAATCGATGGTGACATCAAATGTAATGGAGTTGCTCGTTCCCCCGGCGACAGTGCCGAGGTCGACGGAAATGCCCGATGCATCGGAAGCTTCACCCGCATCATCGCCGCCAGCATCCGTCAGCGGCGCACCATCCAGAGCGAGGGTGCCGGGCGCATAAGTGGTGCCTTCGGGAATGGCATCGGTGACGACGAAATCATCAATCGAGCCCGACCCGACGACATTTGCAGCGATGGTAAAGGTGGCGACCGAACCGGGAACGGCGCTGTCCCCGCCAAAGGGATCAACAAGTGTGACAGACTTGATGAGGTCGACCGTGGTCACACCGGCAAGCAATTGACCGATCGCAAGCGCTGAAGCGCCCGTGGTGCCGACGATCGCGTCACCACCGCCAAGACCCTGACCATCAAAGGATGTGCCCGGCGTGCCCGTGCCCGTCACAGCGTTGGCCGTCAGTTCAACATCGCTTTCCTGCGTGTCAGTCACGCCCGCAGGAACAGTGACGATCACAAACACTGTGACAGCCTCATCGGCGGCCAGTTCAGCCGTTGTCTCGGGCGCGGTCAGGATCTCATCAACGCCCGGATCATATGTGCCGTTGCCGTTCGTATCGATCGCGATGCTTTCGACCACGGTTTCAAAGTCGTTCCCCGCGACGGCAGGGTTGGCAATCAGCTCAAATGCCTCGGGACCGTTGCCCTGGTTGGTCACTTCAAATGTCAGAATGGCCTCGCCCGGCGCAGCGGCGACCGGCCCGGAATTGAGCGAGGTTGTGGTGACGTCCAGCAACTCGTCAACGAGCACGGTAACCGTGTTGGAATCGACCGTCTGGGTACCGCTTCCATCATCATAGGTTGCGGTCGCCGTGTTCTCGATCAGCGTGCCAGCAGTGATGCCGCCAGCAAGCGCCGGAGAGGCAACCGTAAAGATCGCCAGAACAGATGTGGCGAAAAGTGAGCGAGTGAGGGTCTGCGTATTCATGCTGAGAGCAGATACCAATGATTGGTTATCAACCCGTTAGCGCTGTGGCTCAAACCCGCGGAAATCCGCGCTATTTTACAATTGGATACAACTTACAAACACGGTTAAGACGGTATCTGCGAGGGCCTGCATTGGCGCGACCTGAGGAAAATAACTGACCGTTGGGTAAGCGTTTTTTCGGGTTCGGGTCAGCGCTCAAGCGCGTCCAGACATGAACCGGCGGAGCGATTCCCCCGGTCTTCGTTCACCATCGCCAGCCCATTTAGCGACGCTCCAAGGGTGATTGCGCGCGTCTGACCGCGAGAACCAAAACCCGGCCCCTTTCTTGTATTGACTCTCATTCGCATTAGCATATTGAAAGGACATTATTGTGAATCGTTCTCAAGAAGGAATGCAACTTGCCCCTGTCATCTTTCACGTGCTCGCGGATCGCCATCGGCTGCGCGCTTGTGAGTGCCCTCGCCTGTCCCGGCCTGATTTCCGCCGCACACGCCAGCACGGGCGCGGAAGGCGCGCTGATCGAAGAGCGCTTAGATGAAGAGAATCTGAGCGAAGAAGGGTCAGGAGCAGGTAACGATCCCATTGTGGTGACCGCAACCCGCACCCCGGTTCTGCTGTCACAGGCCCCCGCCACCGTCACCGTCATCACGGATGAAGAAATCGCCGATCAGCTCGCCACCGACACTCGCGATCTGGTCCGTTTTGAGCCCGGCGTTACTGTCCGCCGCGCACCCGCGCGTTTCGGCGCAGCGCTGGGTTCAACCGGCCGCGGCCGCAATGAAGACTTCGTCATTCGCGGGATCGGCGGCAACCGTGTGCTGATCCAGGTGGATGGCATCCGCTCTCCGCAAGGCTTTGCGTTTGGTGCACAAAGCGTGGGGCGCGGCAATGCGACCGATGTCAGCCTGGTCAAATCAGTCGAGATCCTGCGCGGGCCAGCCTCTGCCCTCTATGGCAGTGATGGCCTGTCCGGTGCGGTCAGTTTCACCACGTCAGATCCCGTCGATATCCTTGGTGCAGACAGCGTCGGCGGCTTTGTCCGTTCGCAATATTCGAGCGAGGACGACGAATTCGTCCAGACCGCAACGCTCGCCGCGCAAAGCGACAATTTGTCCGGCTTTATCGCCTATACTCGCCGCGATTTCAGCGAGCTGGAAAATCAGGGCGATGTTGGCGGCACCGGCCCCACGCGCACCCTGCCCAACCCGCAGGACGGCCACAGCAACGCCCTGCTGGGCAAACTGGTCTGGAACAACGGTGTCCATCGCCTGCGCGCAACCGGGGAATGGTTGGAAACGCAGATTGATGCCCGCGTCCTTTCGGGCGAAGGGCCGGTTTCGCTGTTTGGCCCTGCCCCTGTCTGGAATGTTGACCGCCTTGAAGCCAGCGACACGAACGAGCGCATGCGCGGATCAATCGACTGGACGTTCACCGGAGACGAGGATGACGCAATCGAATACGCCTTCCTCGCCGCCTATTACCAGAACGGCGAAGACCGCCAGTTCGCCGAGGAAGACCGGACCCAGCTTTCCTTCATCCCGGCGCCTGACCGCACGCGTCTCAACACATTCGACAATGAGGTTTATGGCCTGAACGCGGAAGCGCGCACCGGCTTTGATCTGGGCGGAATATCCAACACTCTGGCCTTCGGCGGGGACGTCAGCTGGACCCGGCAAGAGGGCCTGCGCGACGGGACGGTGCCACCTACAGGCGAAGTCTTTCCGCAGCGCGCCTTTCCCGTCACCGATTTCACGCTGGGCGGGCTGTTCATCGCAAACGAGATTTCGCTGCTGAATGGCGCGGTAAAGCTGTTCCCCGCCCTGCGCTTTGACTTCTATGATCTCAACCCCACCGATGATCCCCTGCTGCCCGCATTCAGTGAAGTCGGCCAAAGCGACGAGCGTTTCTCTCCCAAGCTGGGCGTGACGGTAAAGCTCGCCGAGGACATCGTGCTGTTCGGCAATTACGCACAAGGCTTCCTCGCGCCAACGCCGTCCCAGGTGAACAATTTCTTCGAGAATTTCGCCTTTGGATACACCTCGCTGCCCAATCCCGATCTTGAGCCGGAAACGAGCAAGAGCTGGGAGATCGGGGCGCGCTACACCGGGGAGATTTTCTCGCTGCAAGTCGTCGGTTTTCGCGGGGACTATGACAATTTCATCAGCCAACAGGTCGTCTCGGGCAGTTTTACCCCGCAGGATCCGGCCGTCTTCCAGTTCGTCAATTTCGACGAGGTGGACGTGGACGGGATCGAAGCCAAGGCATCAATGCAGCTGGACAGCGGGCTCAATGCGCGCCTCTCCCTCGCCTATGCCAATGGCGATATCATCGCGCCCGATGGGACGGTGACGCCGCTCGACACGGTGGACCCGTTCAACCTGATTGCAGGGCTCGGCTATCGCGATCCGGACGGGCAGTTCGGCGCGGAAGCGATACTCACACACAACGCCCGCAAGGAAGCCAATGAGCTGGAGCGCGCGGCGGATGGGACCGACCTGTTTGTACGACCTGACGCCTCCACCATCGTGGACGTAACCGCATTCTATAAAGTGACCGATGCGCTGAAACTGCGCGCAGGTCTGTTTAACCTCTTCGACGAGAAATACGCTTTCTGGTCGGACGTGCGCGGCTTGGGCGTGGAGGATCGCGACATCCTTGATGCGTTTACCCGCCCGGGCCGTAATTTCAGTGTTTCATTAAGTTACCGATTCTGATACGCATTCGCATTAAGGAAGGAATTTGTCATGCGTTCCATCACGAAAACACTTCTCGTCACCGGCCTCGCAGCCGTTTCCCTTGTTACCATCCCCGCCCCGGCGCTTGCCGATGACCCCATCGTCCGCAACGAAGATGCCGCCAAGGCCGCCTATGAGGCCGACCGCGCGACAATCCTTGCCATGGCCGGCGACTTCAAAGTCACCTTTGACATGCAGGAATCCACGGCATGGATGGAGGGCTATGAACCGCTCGAACCCAAGAAATCCGGCGGGTATGAATCGGTCCGCGTGATTGAAGACACCGGCGACCGCATCGTTTTGCAACACCTGCTTGTGGTCGGGCCAGAAGACAAACCCTATGTCGTCAAACACTGGCGGCAGGACTGGGAATATGAGCCAGACCAGATACTTACCTATGAAGGCAAGGACCGCTGGGTCTTGAAAGACGTGCCCGAGGCTATGCGTGCGGGACGCTGGTCGCAGACGGTTTATCAGGTTGATGACAGCCCGCGCTATGCCGGTTGGGGCGAATGGCAGATGAGCAATGGCGTAAAGCGCTGGCGCTCGAACTGGACCGCGCGTCCGCTTGCCCGCCGCGATGCCGTGCGCGATCCGATCTATGACCGGTATCGCGGCATCAACCGCCACCAGATTACGCCCACAGGATGGATCCACTGGCAGGACAACACCAAGATGATGCCCGCGAAGGACGGATCGGGTGAACTGGTCCCGGTGGTTCAGGAATATGTGCTCAACACTTATGAGCGCTTTGACGGATATAATGTCGCAGCGGCCGAGGAGTACTGGGCAAAAACGAGCGAATATTGGGCCGCCATCCGCGCCAAATGGGACGAGGTTGCCAGCAAGAACGGCGGCATCGAGATCGCGCAAGAAGCCAATTATGGCACTGATATTGCTGCTGAACTGTTGAAAATGGCAGACGCGATCAAGGACGGAGAAACAGACCAGAGCGATGCGACAACAAAGGCGCTCGCAATGATTGAGGAAGGCACTTCACAGGCGATGGCGGGCGGCTGACCACGCCTGAAACGATCTATGAAGCATTGAGCTGCGTCCCCCCTCAGCCCGCTGAATACAGACGCAGCCCCACTGCCCCGGTTGACCGCACCCTGACCGTCAGCCGGGGCATTTTTTTGCCCTGATGCAATACGAGATGCGCTGCACAACTGCGGGGCACGGTGTCGATACGACGCCAACGCGTCCCGCTTTGCACTTTTCACAAGCCAAATGGCGTCACTTGCTCTATATGAGCGGGCAAAGTGCAAGAGATGCCCGCCATCTCCCTCCCCAATCGATAGCTATGAAGCTGTTGGCCGTGCATCTGCGCGGTGCAAATCTATGAGCATGCCATGAAATTTCCCGATCTTCCCGCGAATCTCCAAGCGGCCCTGTCCGAGCGCGACTATGACAGCGCCACCCCCGTTCAAGCGGAGGTCTTGCAACCTGAGGCGGCGGGGCGCGATCTGGTGGTCTCGGCGCAGACCGGTTCGGGCAAGACCGTTGCCTTCGGCCTCGCCTTTGCCGAACAATTGCTGGGCGATGCGGACACTGTTCCCTTCTCGGTGAAGCCCAAAGCGCTGGTCATCGCGCCCACGCGAGAGCTGGCGTTGCAGGTCAGCCGCGAACTGGCATGGCTTTACAGCAAAACAGGCGCACGCGTGGCGACCTGTGTGGGCGGGATGAACCCCTCAGCTGAGCGCAAGGCCTTGCGATCAGGTGCAACCATCGTTGTGGGCACGCCGGGCCGATTACGCGATCATCTTGAGCGCGGTGCCTTGGACCTGTCTGAGCTCGCCGCAATTGTCCTCGATGAAGCCGACGAAATGCTCGACATGGGCTTTCGTGAGGAGCTTGAGGAAATCCTCGACGCGACCCCCGAAAATCGCCGCACCTTGCTGTTCTCTGCCACCATGCCCCGCCCTATCGAGGCGCTGGCGCGGCGGTATCAGCGCAACGCGCTGCGCATCGCCACAATCAGCGAAGGACGCGGCCACGGGGATATCGCCTATCAGGCCGTCACCGTGTCTCCGCCCGAAATCGAGAACGCGGTCGTCAACCTGCTGCGCTTTCACGAGGCGGAAACTGCGATCCTGTTCTGCGCCACTCGCGAAAAGGTGCGCCACCTGCACGCAACCTTGCAGGAGCGCGGCTTTGCCGTCGTCGCTCTGTCAGGCGAGCATTCGCAACAGGAGCGCAATCAGGCTCTCCAGGCTCTGAGAGACCGCCGCGCGCGTGTATGTGTGGCCACCGATGTCGCCGCGCGCGGGATTGATCTGCCCACGCTCAGCCTTGTCGTGCATGTCGAGATACCGCGCGATGCGGAAACCTTGCAGCACCGCTCAGGCCGCACAGGCCGTGCCGGGCGCAAGGGCAGCGCTGTTCTGATCGTGCCCTTCTCGCGCCGCAAGCGGGTAGAGTCGATGCTGCGCTCTGCCAAGATCACGGCGCAATGGACCGATGCTCCGGGCCGCGAGGAAATCAAGGCGAAGGACCGAGAGCGTCTTATGGAAAAGCTGCTCGCCCCCGTCGAGATCGAGGATGCGGACCGCGAATTGGCAAAGAAGCTCTTGGCTGAGCGCAGTCCCGAAGAGATCGCCGCAATGCTGGTGCAGTCCCACCGCGCCAGCATGCCTGAACCGGAAGATCTGATCGCCAACACGCCGCAGGCGCAGCGCGATGCGCAGAAAGAACGTCACCGCGAAGGGTTTGAGGACACCGTCTGGTTCCGTGTGGAGATCGGGCGCCGCCAGAACGCCGATCCGCGCTGGATCCTGCCCCTGCTGTGCCGCCGCGGCCACATCACCCGCAATGAAATCGGCGCAATCCGCATCGGTCAGACAGAGACATTCGTGCAGATCCCGCGCGCAATCTCGGGCAAGTTCGCCGACGCCGTGGAACGCACCGCGCATGCGAGCGATGGCGATGAAGACACAATCGCGATCACGCCTTCAGATACCGGTCCACGCGATGCCGCGCGCACCAATCGCAAGCGCTTCCCCTCTCGCGATGGTGGCGGCGGCGGCGGCGGCCCGCGCGTCAAAGCAAAGCATTCAGGCAAGAAGTTCGACAAGAAGAAAGGCCCGAACGCTGGCGGAAAGCCGCCTAAGTTTGCAAAGCCGGGCAAGCCCGCGCTGGGCAAGAAGCGTAAGGGGCCTGAGTGAAGGGCCTAAGCGTCGGATACGGTTCAATTTGATCGGTTGAACAAGCCGAGGAATTTCCTTCTTCCCCACGCGAACCAACCCTCCTTTGACGGGAGTAAGCCTCTGCGCTGAGCGGTCTGTGCCGCAGCCTGCCCGCATTGCCGACCCCAAAGTAAGCCCTTGCCCGCTGCCAATCGACGCCGCCGCTGCGCGCACCGCTCCACGCGTGGCGGCCGTTGGCCTGAGACCCGTGGCCACTGGATCACGCAGGCCCGCTGTGAAGGTCATGTTGATCTGCGGCTTGCCGCGCTTGGCTTGCTTGGCTGCCAAAACTCTGCTGGCGCTTGGTGAGCGTTTGTCGACCGTCTTGATGGAGACATGCAGCCGGTCCGCAGTCGTCTTGCGCATGAAAGTGTGATCATCGGCAATGACATCGCTGTGCGCCAAGATGGCCCCGATACATCCTCATGCGCGGCAACAATCGCCTCGCGCAGCAAGATATTGTCCAACACAAGGCGAAGCGCGCCGCCTCAGCAAGCGTCAAGCATTGCGCGGGCCTTTGCCGCCGCCCCGTCAAGGCTGATGCGCAATTTGGTCGCGCCATCGCCCTCGCCCATTTGCAAATAGAGCCAGTCGCCAGACACCATCTGTTTGAGAGGCCCCGTGCCCGGATCGCCAACGAAGCGGTAGCCATAGCCGAACGCATTTTCCTGGGCGGACACACTGTAAGTCTGCATCGGCCCTGCGTCCGTCTCCACTTTCAAGGAGCTGACAGCCCCTTTGCCCAATTTGTCATCGCTTATGTAAATGTCGTTCACCAGTTTGCCATTCTCGCAAAAGCTGGCCCAGATGCTGTCATCGGTCTCTGGCACGCCGAGGCCGAAAAAGGGGTTGCCCGCGCTGCCTGCCGCCCATTGATAACGGGCTGGCAATTGTTCGAACCCGTTGGCGCTCCAGCCAACCGCAAGGCTTTCGCCCGGTTGCGACGTCGGTGTCCCGTCCTCAGGGTCATCAATATCCGAGCCGTCGACATCTTCCTTGCTAACCAATCGCTCGGATATTTCTCCGGATTTCACTGTGAAGGCATCATCGCCGTGGCAATGATTGGCGAGCAATTGCCCCTTTGCACCATCAGCAAAGCTGACGATATAGGTGTTTGTGCAGGATATGCCGCTGTCGTCCGCCTCGATCAGGACTTGGACCTCGCCAAACCCGACATTCACCTTTGCCGGTTCGCCATTGACCAGCACACCGGTGGGCTTCTCCGAAAGCTTTAGCGTGACAATCGCGTCCGTCTCATCCTTGGTCGTGCCATCCCAGTTGCTCGTCATCGTACCCGGACTTGAGATATCGCCCCCGGCACTCTGGTCAGGCGATTCATCGCTGGCTTGATCTGAACATCCCGCCAGCGTGAGGACGACGCAATAGACCGGCCCTGTAATCGCCCCCTTGGCCCATCCCGGTGAAGATCGGGCTGCCTTCTGAAAGGTCATTGGTTAGGCACTCTGTCATAGCCGTTTTGCAGGATGCGCGTCGTATTGAAGACTTGCGGGGCCTGCGAAGGGGGTGGCGGGCGCGTGTAACCGTCTGAGCGAAAGATGGAATCCGATGCCGGCGTGTACGGGTTTCGCGGAAGCACCGGGTTGCCGCCAACCGGACCACTCGGAGGGCTCGGGAGCTGATTTGCCAGATTGATCCCGCGCTGCACCATTGAGGATTGCGGTGAGCGCACAGCCATTGCACTACCGGGCTGAAAGATTTGACGCGGGCTTTGCACCATGCTCGCCCCTTGCCTTTGCGAGGCTACACGACGCTGCGGATTGATTGCGGGTTGCCCCCGTCGCGGTGGCCGTGGTTGAGCGGAATTGCGTGACTGCACTCGCGCATTGTTCAACGCGCTGCGCTTGATTTCAGCCAGTGCCCGAACCTCGTTTTTCGCAGAGCGCCAGGCGTTGAGCGAATTATCGTGCTGAACCTTACGCGTCCGATAGTTCGAGTAGGCCTGATTCATTGCATTTTGGTTGGCAGAAGACCGGTTCGCGCGCCACGCATCCTGCGCTTGCAAAAACGTATTGCGCGCCTGCTGCATTACCTGCCTGTTCCGCCCCTCTGACCGGTATGTCGCTTTCAGGTTGTTATAGGCGACCTTGCCGCGTTGCTTGAAACCGCGCGTGACCGCCTTGGCCTGCCGGAAATTGGATGGTTTCTTGGGCGTTTTTACTTTGCCGGCACCTCTGAACTTTTGCGCCGCAACGGGTTCTACCGGTGCGGCGACAACCATACCGCAGATTGCCATTGCTGCCGCTGCTCGAAGAATAATCTGCATGATCCTGCTCCTCAAAAGGATGGGAATGGGTGAAGGCGCGCTCTATTGCTCCAGGGGAAGCGGGGGCTCTGGCGGACTGAATTCAAAGGTTACGTTGGGCTCAACAGGATCACCAACGAATATAAAGCCGCGCGTCTGCGGGTTTCCGAAGGCCGACATTCCGACCAGAGAGTCGATATCAGGATGAGCGTCTGGCCCCTCAGCCGCCAACGGACGCATCGAAAATGATGTCAATACGTCCAGTTCGAGGGGTTCATCCCAAATCCGCACCTGCCCGATTTCACCAATAAACGGAGAATAGCCCGCGATTGACCCGATCGTGAAGCGGTCAACAGGCATTTGAGCGAAAGTGTAACCCAGCACATCCATCAATTGACCGTCGATATAGACCTCGATCGTATCGCCAACGGTGATTACTGCGACATGGTGAGGGCGGGCGTCGCTAAAATCGAAAGCAACGCCATCGTAAAATTCTCCCGCAGCGACGCCAAAGCCGCTTTTGTCACCGGCGATATTAAAGGAGAACCGTGTACCTTGCGGCCCGGTATAGGCCATGATCACCGGGTCATAATCCAGGGGCTGCGACCATTTGGCAGAGACCCAGAATTCAATCGTCCCGCTGCCCTGCAATTCCAGCGCTTCGGCCGTCGGGAGTAGCAACCCTTCCTGGCCGGTGAACGGAAACATCAAAGGAATATATTCGCGCTGAGGCTGACTTTGCGCCTGCCCTTGAGCCTGGCTTTGCTGCTGCGCCGCTGCGGGTTGACCCGCGAGCGACATGGCCAGCACCGCAAAACCTGCCGTAAACCCAGCAAACTTCAAGGCGTATTTGCGTTTCTTTCGTCTGATTGGTGTCATCATGTTTCCCGGCTTCCTGTACGCAGTGACCATTTCCGGTCAGAACATTTTGCGCATACGGTAATGGACGATCAGGCGCGGCGCATTGCTGTTGCCCGACAGTGTCACGGTCTTGTTCGTCCACTGGGTGCTGCGCGCTTCGTTCGCGATATTGATGTAATATTTGTCTGACGAAGAAGTGATCTTGTCGTCAGGGTCAATCCGCTTGAACGGATCATAATCAAACTCCACCAGATCGCTGCCTTTGATGCGGAAGGTAAAGGATTTCGGATCGGAAACGGTCATCTTGTCATTGATTGGCACTTGCCCGCTACCGTTGCAGTAGATCGCGCGCTCGCGCAGGATGGCGGCGACGGAATCCAGTTTTTCGTTTTCCGGCATTTCGATAATGATCTGGCCGCTGACTTCGGCCTTTTTGTCCTTGTCGTCGCCAGCGCTTGAACAGGTGATATGCTGCACTTCGAGTTCGTAAGCACGCACGAAGGCGGGCGAGAATTTCGCACTGCTCATATAATTGGTAATCGCGGTGTTGAGCCGCGCTCGGGCAGTTGTGTACTGTCTCGCCTTGGCCTGGTCCGCACCGAAATCGAAGAAAGCCGGGCTGATCAGGTCTGACAAATACTGCAGGTCGTAACGCACCGGCACAGTGTTGTTGTCATCCACCTGCCACGATTCCAGCGATCCGCCGCCAGTGCCCCCGCGCCCCTGAAAATCAGTGTTTGTGAAGACAGAACTCTTCATATTGGACCGGGCAAGCGAGGTGCCGCCCCCTACCCCGGCGCTCATGCCCTTGAATGCGCCGGATGCGCTTGTGTTGACGCTTTGCGAGGACCATTTCTTGACCTCTTCCGACGTCATGGTTTTTTCTGCCTTTGCTATCCCGCCATAGGTCACGGCGCGCGCATAATGGGTTCCGAACCGCTGGATGAAACTACTCTCGGTCATCTGCCGGGATGCCAACTGGTCAACAGCTTGGCGAAAACTGTCTGACAGCATGATATTCGGCTTGTCGAGAATCAGCGCATAACGTTCGACATTGACGTAGCTGACCGCTTTCATTGTGCTGAGAGAGCTGGATGCCCCATTGGTGAATTCCATTGATGTCGATGTCGCCCCGAACGGGCTGCCCGAACCGAAATTCAGCGAATAGCTTCGCTGATATTCCGACGCGCGCGTAACAATCGCCTCGCGCCCTTTCATGCTGCTGTCTCGCACACGCTCACCGCGCAATCCGAACGGAACCGCCAGACCCAGATTATCATCCAGTGATAGATCGCGGTTGCCAGGGCGCTGGAAAACCATCGCTTTTTGCCCGTCGCGCACACGATCCAGATTCACTTTCAATCCGTCATAGCCAAACAGATTGGTGTTCCATTCGCGCGCAATCCCGTCGAGGCTGAAGCGCTCACGGCGATCAGTCTGGGACGTGTCGGTGAAGCGGTCTTTGGAAAAGACGCCATCTGTTGTCTTGGCCATCTCATACGCGCCAGAGATTGCGGAATGGCCATTAATCGTGAGGTAGAGGCTGCTTCCAACCGTGTTGAAGCGCACCGTCACGCCGCCGCCGCTGAACACCGTATCGCTGGCTTTGTTGAGGCGATGGAAGCTTAGCGGGTTTTCCTCATGTCGCAGGCCAAGCGCTGTCGGGCTGAGCTTTTCGAACCGGATAACCTTGGGCGTGACCCACGTCACCGCCGTTTCCAGGCCATCGCCCTGCTCGCGGATACGGAAATCACGCTGCACCCAGATCCCTGAATACAGCTCCGCGAAATCCTCGGCCTGTTGAACCGGCCCCTGCGGCTGAAAATCGCCGCCACCCGTGTTGGTCGGCCCACTGGGCCGAAATGGATTGTCGCGCGTATTGCCGCCCGAGGACTGCGCCGGAAAGCCGTTCGACGTGTTGTTTTGAGGTTGACTGGGCCAGCCGCCTGCATTGCTATTCTGGCCTTGCTGCTGTGCCCAGCCGCCTTGGCCGGTATTCTGAGGGGGTTGCTGGTTCTGCCACCCACCTTGGCCAGTGTTCTGGGGAGGCTGCTGGTTCGCCCAGCCGCCCTGACCGGCGTTCTGAGGCGGCTGCTGGCTCTGCCACCCACCCTGACCTGTGTTCTGCGGTGCTTGCTGGTTTTGCCACCCGCCTGGATTGCTTTGCGACGGGGGCGCAGTTGGCGCAACGGTCTCGGGGATCATGGAGCGGGCATCGGCGCCTTTCCAAGGGGCGACAGGCGCTTGGACAAACCGTTTCTGGACCAGCTCCTTTTCCCAGTCTTCCTTCGGCACCGGCATCGCAACCTTTGGCATTGAAGCCATAGGTGTGGCGCTGGTGATCACGTCATAATAGGTCTGCCCCCCTTCCGCAGGGATGCGACGGTGGACGTTGCCTTGCAACATATCGATAGTGAAGACGACGGGGCTGGCGCGATCATGCAGCTCAACGATCCACTCCCCACGAAAAATCATATCATAGATGGCAATGCGGTTTCCGTTGGCATCGTATTCGTGCCACTCTTTTTCCGCCATTTGTCGCATCGAGCCTTTGGCATAATCGACGCGCGCGACATTCTTTGCATAGATGCCGGTATCTCCGACATAACCGCCCTGCCGGAACTCTTCCTGCTGGCTGGCAACCGGACTCGCCGGAAGCACCATAGTCAGGCTGGCACACCCGATGATCAGCGCAGTGCGCGCTGCCGTGAACGATCTGTTTTTCGACAAAAGTCTCTCCCCCCGGAAATAATTGCCCGCCCACCGCAACAAAAGGAGTATGACACGGGCAGGCCAAAAGGAAAGAGGTGAACCCGGATTTGCCGGTAAACGAACAGATATTACGCCCCAAACGCGGTCAGGATGGGAAAATTGCACGGCTTTGATCCGTGCAGTGCGCTCACCAGCACTGATTGAGCGGATCATCCGGAGGGATGACGCGGCAGCCCGCCTAATCGCCTGATCGATCCATGGGATACGGAAGGGAGAATTGAGCGAATCACGCAATTGCGCTGATGATTGCGGCCACGGATAACGATGCGGTTATGACGATGCGGCCACGCAAGGTGCGGTGTTTCTCGTCACGCCCGACAAGCTCGTCCAGCTTGACGCCGAGCATGGCTGCGGCAAGTTCAGTTTAGCTGCCTGCTTTCCGTCACCGGGCGGTCTGGCATCAGCGGCGAGCGGTGTATCCTGGATGGATCCCGATATGGGTCTTGAACCATACAATCTCAAAGTTGACCCATTCAGACCAGGCAGAGGTCGGAGAACAAATCACCAGCAGGAATTCGATGCAGCCTGGCCAGCTTCAACAGCGGCTCCGATGCTGGCACCCGCACCCTCTTCTTCGCGATCCTTGAAAAGCGGATGGAGCGAAGGCGGGACCGAGCCCAGTACCATATCCCGGCCCACGAGCGCTTTGGTCGTGCGATAGAATCCGGAGCCCAATGGGCCCATCTGCTCCACTTGGCTTCCGCCCAACTTTAACTGATGAAAGCCTCGCCCAGCAATGAGCATATCGCCGACCGGAAAAAAGCGAGAAGGAATGGGAAACAGGCCGCAGCAACCGCAACCCTTCGTCTCGCCTTACCGATCATACAGGGGAAAAGGATCAATGTTGCGGTAGCGAAGAAGAAACCCGTATTTCCTAGATAAGCATTTGTTATTGCGAATTTTCCCCCAATTTAATCCGCACGATACCCGTACTGCACCCCACCTGCGACGAACCGTTTCTAAATCTCGCAAAGCCGCGAGAGCGAAGCAGCATAGCTTGTGAGAAATATCATCCCACTTCTATGTCTGCTTCGAGCCTCAATTTCGGACGTCTCGTCGACTGTTCAGACAGTACAAAAGCGGACTCAAGTGCAAACCAGAGGCGCAAGAAGTCTGCATGGCATGGCTAGGACGTTCCTAGTTCTTCACCGCATTTCCGACCCTGTAGGATAGAATAGCTTTTGTGCTGTCTTTAAGAAGAAGCTTGAGGCTCAGTATGCGTGTAGTCGGATCTCTTTGCTCAATGTGATCGAAGCAAAACCGCAGGAAATTCCAGGCGTCTGTTATGGTGAATACACTGCTTTCGAAAGGCACAGAAAACTCATGTCGGACTACTATGCCTTGGCTTAGATGTTCGAAACAGCATCGTATGGTCTCGATGGATTTGTCCAATTCGATTTTGCGGCTTTTTGTGTAGGCCCACACATCGAGTTCTAGGGAGAGTAGCTCCAGCTCGGTGAAACCGTGCTCTGCGTGGAACCGTGTTGTATCTGATAGCTGTCCGTCCTTTTCGCACGCCTCAATGGCATGTCGCACGGTCACAAGGCATAGCTGGCTGGATATCACAGTCGTTGGATAGCTCATATCGAGAGCCAGCGAGGGCTTTCTTTCTAGCCGGTTTGTGGTCAATTTGACCCTTGTCTCGTTGCCTGTGCTAAGCGAGATTTCGCGATATTTCTTCAAGGTCTCAGGTGCGTAGATGTCCTCCAGAGACTCCTTGAGCACTATATCGAGGACGACTGCACTTAAAAAACGAGCCGCGGCTTTATGCTCATCCTGCTTGTTAGGGTCCCAGCGGTGCGGGCTCTTAAGCGAATGGTGCCGCAGTTTGCCCCGAAGCAGTACCAACTCTCTAATCTTCTCGCGAGTATTGGTGGCTTGGTCAAATAGCTGGAATTTCTCGGTTCCTGTGGTCCTGGTGGGCTTCGAGAATTCGACTTCTACTTGTTCCAAGGCCTTGCAAAAGACCTGGCTCTTAGAAAGCAAATAGGTCTGTTTCTCATTTCCCGTTTTTCCGTCGCAGTAGCGAGTCTCAAGAAATAGAAACATATTGTTAAATGCATCGACAAACCGACCGGCCTCGAATGCAAGTCGGCCTTCACGATAGTGAGATGTTGATTCAATGCGATCTTTTGAGATCGAACCGACACAAAATGCTCGTCCAATCTGCTCGAAGTCAGATGATGCGTTCAATGCCTTATCCGGGTTCGGCTTAA
Source organism: Erythrobacter sp. (assembly GCA_049647465.1). Taxonomy (GTDB): domain Bacteria; phylum Pseudomonadota; class Alphaproteobacteria; order Sphingomonadales; family Sphingomonadaceae; genus Erythrobacter. The sequence goes on along the minus strand of JBARXS010000166.1, from coordinate 2,877 downwards.
ACGACTTGATGTGGATTTGATGGTCTTCTGCAACATTTTCCGCGTGGAAACGGATCTCATAATTGTCGTAGTCCAGATCGACAATTTGCTGACCGCTGACGACGGTCTGCCAATTCATAATGCTTTTGCGGGCTAGCGCGGCGTAACCGCCTCCATTGATCTTGATGCTCGCGTTCTCACTGTCCTTATTTGCTGGCGTGATCTTTGGGGCCAGATCTACGCTCACCTTTGAGTACGCGAGACACACTCGTTTCAATACGTTTTCATCTCGCTCAAGGAAAAACGTAATGTCTCCAGTCTGGATCGGCCACCCTTCCATCACCTCAACATAGTTTTTCACATCAAAGGCAACGGTTACAATCATCTCAACTAGATCATTAGCCTCTATCCTGCGCCCCGAACAATCTTGTATATGATTTCTTCGACTACTCTTTGAGGTAGGCGACCTTCCTCGTTAGAGGATTGGCGTCACGATGCTGTGCTTTAGGCAGCTTAATCAAAGGAAACTTACCATCCTTTGCTTGCTGGGAGCCTTGTCGAAAGAACCCAGCCATGGCTCTGGTATCACAACCTTTTGGGCTTGCGGAGAGTTTTAGAAACGAGGGCCAAGTATGGGGCTTTGGCATGATCGGAGATACTGAGACGATACGTGGCTCCCGGGACTCTTCATCACCAGGCTGCTCCTTTCGGTAGCGCTCCATCCCATTGACAACTCCATCAGCGATACCGGTCCAGATTTCGACCCAGCTATTGCGCCTCTTTTCCATTCCGTGCTGCACCGCCCTTTCGACTGCGGACTTCCCGGTTTCATCTGCAAAATACAAACAACTTGTGGCCATGATTGCCTGAAATTCATTGAGGCGGTGCACATCGTTTTCGTTGTGAAGCTCCAGGATCTCATCATTCGCTTTCAGTTTGTAAACATCACGGTCGTACGCGAGATAGAGCCAGTGAGAATTGAGCGGCATTGCTGCGACGAGACCCGAGGAAGCCAAACCCGAGGTGGGATCGCCAAGCTTTTGGATATTGTATCTGTTGGTACAGACTGCGGGATTGTCTGACGTGATAAACGGAACAGAAGTCAAATTGACGATAAACACAGGCTCCAGGTCTTCTAAAATATCGTTCTCAGCCGCCGCAATGTAAAGTTGATGCTGCATCTCTCTTGATTGCACGAAGTTAATTGGCTCTGGCCGAGAAATGCCGCCAATCTTTAGATTTTGTGCATGGTCTATGGTCTCCCTACGTTGTTCAAGCATATGCGGCGTTCGCAGATACTGAAGCAGGAAGAACCTAGAGATATCGCCTGTGTAGATTTGCCCATTGCCCTCTAGCGCTTCAATCGCAATTCCGTAGCGACCCTCAAAGTGTTGAACGAAGTCCTCAAAGATCTCATCGGAGCCGTAGAATTTGTTCTTTGAGCACTGATCGCTAATCGAGATCCCGTCGATGAATCTGTCGTGATCAATCAAATATCCATTGATCCGCCGACGTTCAGTATCTGGCGGATCACAGCTGAAACGCCTTAGATATGCCTTAGGCACAAAATGCTGGTTCTTGTTGTTTGCCACCATTCAACAATTTGGGAACAGACATGTAGGATTCAATTACTTGAGTAAATCAAGGGGAATGGGCTGCATTGATCAGTGTAGAACCTTTCAGCAGACATTCCGCTACCGGCCCAGCTTGAGCCATCTCACTATGACCGGGACCGGGTTAGATTGCTGTCAATCAAGTCAGCAGATCGAAAATGGTCTGCTAGCTTAGGAGCCGTTTGCGGCCACCTCGACGATGCGGAAGGTCGCTGCGGCTTTGGCAATCATCGCGCCATCGGCTTCGATCCGCGCATCGGCAAAGGCGATGGTGCGGCCGAGCTTTGCTGGCACGGCGCGCACTTCGAGCCACTGGTCAATTCGCCCGACCGCAAGAAAATCCACCGAAAGGCTGACGGTCAGGGCCGACGACCGCTCCATCTGCGATACGCAGGCTAGCCCCATCGCATTGTCGGCGAGCGCCGAAATTACTCCGCCGTGAAGCAGCCCTCGCGCATTGCAATGCTCTGGCGCGATCCTCAACCCGAGACTGAGCTCACTTCCATCGCGCCGCACATAGAGCGGCTCCCACGGATCCGTAACCGGGCTTTTGCGGAAATGCGGCAAATAGCCGGGCGGGACCGGTTTGTTGCCCTGCGTCATTTCATCCCCACAAAGTCAAGGATCGCAGCCAGGACCTGCTCGGGCGCTTCGAGTTCAGGCGTGTGGCCGAGGTCATCGAATGTGACTGTCTCAACGCCCTCGTAAAGCCGCGCCAGTGAATGTTCGTTGCCCGCCGGGTGTGAGCGATCGGCTGCGCCCCAGATCGACAGGATCGGCTGTGCAGGTCGGGGCAGTTCATCGCGCTGGTCCATGTAAATCTGGTAGGCGCTCGCCAGCGACCACATCGCGCCATGGGCGAAGGACCGCTCTGCGCAGGTGCAGAAATGCTCGATCTGCTCCTTGCGCCCGACCGAGAGGCCATACCACTGCGGCATGCGCTTTGGCGCCATGCGCGCCATCACGAGCTGGCCCAGGATTGGCCTTGCAAGTATGCCCTTTGGATCACGCCCTGCCTTCCAGATCGCAAAAGCCTCGGTGCCGCCCGCCTGCATGAGAGTGAGGTGCGAGGCAAGTTCGGGCATCCGCTCTGCGATGTCGAGCGCGGCCAGGCTGGCGGCGCAGGAGAAGGCGAAGATGCTGCCCTCGCCAGCCACGTCGCGCAGGAAGGCGGCGAGATCGTCATTGGTCTCGCGAAATCCGAAAGCATAGTCGGCAGTGGCAGCGGAGAAGCCCATTGCGGGCAGTTCCACCACGATAACGCGGAAGTGCGCGGCAAAGACCT
>JBARXS010000165.1:0-2786 GCA_049647465.1 Erythrobacter sp. | reverse complement strand
GAAAAGATAGCCTTCGATCCAACCCCGGATGGTTGCCATCACGCCGCCATCCTTGTCGTCGGTCTTGGCTGGCGCGCGGGTCAGCGTCACCAGAACATCGCCATTGGGCAGAGCGTAGAGCACGCGCGGATGGTCAAGTCCCTCGGCAAAGCGATTCGCCGTGAGCCCCTCGGCAGCCTCCGGCACTTCTCCGTCCGCCCAGCCCACCGGCTTTGCGATTTGCACCGTCGGCACGGTTTGCGGATCAGGCTCGCTCAGCGTCGGGTCGGTCCCCGCGACAGCCTCAACCGAAAGCTCGGCGGAATCCCCGCGCGACAGGAAGAAAAGTGCCCCGCCCCCGATCAGGAGCACGACGACCAAAACAATTGCGAGTTTGCGAAGAATAGCCATAGGGAAGGCATTAGAAGAGCCGCGCGGTTGAAACAACACGCCAGAGCGCCAAAACGAAAGTTGTTCGCCCCGTCACCGGTGTTGAGCAAACAGACAGGAAGCATTGATGTTCGATTTCAAACCCGCCGCAGACACCGATCAGCAAGAGCTCTATCGTCAGCTCGGCAATGCCATTGATGCGCTGACCGCCGATGAGCCCGATGCCGTGGCCAATATGGCTAATGTCGCGGCGTTGCTGCGGGAATTCCTGCCCGATCTCAACTGGGCCGGGTTTTATCGTGTAGGTGCAGCCAAATCGGGCGGAGCAAGCGAACTGGTGCTTGGTCCCTTTGTCGGGCGTCCGGCCTGCATCCGGATTCCATTGGGTCAGGGCGTATGCGGTGCAGCAGCGGCTTCGGGGGAAACCCAGCTGGTCGATGATGTTCACGCCTTTCCGGGTCATATTGCCTGCGATGCGGCGAGCCAGTCCGAACTGGTTGTTCCAGTCCTGCGTGACGGAAAAGTCATAGCCGTGATCGATCTCGACAGCCCCAACCGTGCACGATTCTCTGATGACGATGCACGGGGCGTCGAGGCAATCGCCGCGTTGCTGGCCAATCGCATCTGAGCGGCCAATAACTCTCCTCGCCCCACTCGCCCCGAAACGAGACACGCGCCGTGGGTCGCTTGGCCAGCTGCTGATCACAGTGGTAAATCAAATGTTAACGCCAGCCTTACTTTGAGGCGCGAGTCGCGCCGCTTCGATTATCGGGGATTTACAATGCAACCCATCCGCACCTCACTTCGTCTTGCAACGGGCCTGGCCGCATCCAGCGCCGCACTGGCTCTGGCCGCTCCGGCTGCTGCCCAGGCGGATACATTGCCCCCCCTGCCCGAACTCCCGCCGGTGGCTGGCCCCTCGGTTTCGACAACCGTTTCGCAGCCTGAGACGACAATGCCTAAGACGACAATGACCGAGGTCGAAATCGGCACATTGCCGCCCGAATATCGCAGCTTGCCTGTGGGTGGTGAGCTGTCCGAAACTACCGTTGGAGCAGATGGTGTCGAAACGGTTACGCGTACCCGGCGGATCGCTTCAAGCGCTCCTCCCCAGACGACCTATTATGATCAAGCCAGCGCGCCGCAAGCCTATGGGCAGACAGTCTATGCACCGCAAGTGCCGGCTCCCGTGGCCTATGCACCGGTTGCACAGGCGCCGGTGGTCTTTGAGCGCGAGCAATGGATCGCGGAATGCAATCGCCGCACCAATGGCCGAAGCGAGAGCGAAAAAGGCGGCATTATCGGCAGCCTGCTCGGCGCGGTCGGCGGCGGTATTCTTGGCAACCGGATTGCCGATGGCGAACGCCTTGGTGGCACTCTGATCGGTGCTGGCGTGGGTGGCCTTGCCGGGCTCTTGCTGGGCAACCTCATCGGCGGCGGCAAGAAGAACGATCGCTATGATTGCGAAGCTGCACTGGACGGGTACCTCACGCAATACGGAAAGCATGGCGCACGCTTTGCCAGCCGCACAATCGCCGCGCCGGTGGCCTATGCCCAGCCGGTCCAGTCCTATGCCTATGCGCCAGCACCGGTTTACTACCAACAGCAGCAGCAAATGGTCATGGTCCCGGTGTACTATCAACAACCGCAGCGCGTGATCGTACGCGAGGAAGTTCGCGAGGAAGTGGTCCCGGGTGCAACGCGTTACATTCCGCCTCCTACTCCCCAGCCAGCTCCCTCACCCAAAATGATCAAGAACAGGTGAATTGCTTTTGGGACTTGAGGCGTGATCCGACCGGCTCAGTCCGAACCGCCACCATCAAGCCCTGCGATGCTTCTAACCGACGTGTCGGAGGGCTTTAGCGCGGCAATATCGGCGGCGGCGGGCGTTTGATCCGGCTGATCGAGGGGTCCATCTCGGGTATTATTCGCCGGATCATCGACCGCCGGATTGCCCCCCTGGGCCTGCAATTTAAGTGGGCCTAGCCGAACCAGATCCGAACCGCGCTTCACCTCAATGGCTGATCCTGCGTTAGAAGTGGCTATCGTCGGCAAAACAGACAGCTTTTTGGCTGCCTCCACGCCAACCTGTATCCGGTATCGACCATAGGGGACGCGCTGGAACAGGAAGAAACCGTCGAACTCGCTTACAGTGGTCGCAACGGGCGTCCCATCCAGAGTGAGCAGTTCCAGTTTGACGCCGGGCTGCTCGATCCCTGAAGGATTGAGCAGCAGGCCTTCAACCTCGCCGGAGGGCGAGATCGGCAATTCCAGCTGCGCCATCACACCGGGTCTTGGCGTGACGACAACACCTTTCGTCGCCGGTGCGAGATAGGGATCGCCCAGCGAGCTTTCATCAATGCCGACCAGGACCGGGCGGAACGGGTTGAGATTGTCGACAATCGCGCGCCCGTTCT
>JBARXS010000164.1:0-72427 GCA_049647465.1 Erythrobacter sp. | reverse complement strand
TGGGTGCGCAAAGATAATAAACGTCTTCATTTGCATGCGTCCTATTTCATCCGACCAAGCACGCCAAGTATACTCTCCGCATGACTGCTTCTGGGCCGTATAGAAATGGTATCAAGCGACCGAATTTGGGTCGGGAACGGAAGGTCGGCTTTTCGGACTCGATCGACTGAGAGAGGACAGTCCGATATCGGCCCATTTGAAGCCACGCCTCAACGTCGCATTCTGGGGGTGGAAGCGGACATTCGGCTTTTCGCCCTTAAAGAGCGGACGTTTGCAGCAATTCCACAATCTCAAAGTGGCTTGAAACGACGACCGGCGCACCACTGGCCCTCAGTCGATCGGACAAACCTTCATCCGCGTGGCCCCCGCCAACAAACCCAATCGGCATCATGTTAGCTGCTTGCGCCGCTAGCACTCCATTCACGCTGTCTTCGATAACTGCGCATCTTTCGGGATTCACTCCAAGCTGACTTGCCGCGTGCAAAAACAAATCAGGCGCAGGTTTCCCGTTTTGGACATGATCTACAGAATAGATATGTGGGGCAAAAAGACTGGCGAGACCGGTGATTTCCAGTTTCCTGATCAGCTTGGTAACTGGTGCAGAGGAGCCGACAGCTACGCTGCCGCAAAACGCATCGACAAGTTGAACCACACCTTCGATGGCTCGCAGTTCCCTTTGTATCCTCGGCCAGACGCGTTTCTGTAATTTCGAAGCGAAGTCGGAAGGAAATTCGCGGCCCACACGCTCAGAGAAATCCATTTCCAGTGCCGAATAAAAGTCTGCGTTCGACAATCCGACGAACCGGGAAAGATATTCTGAGTGATCGTAGCTCAGCCCAATTTCTCCGAGAAGCTCTTGCTCAACCGCGATATGAATCGCCTCTGAATCGACGAGCACTCCGTCGCTATCAAAGATCAGTGCTTCAAAATCGGTGAGAGCCATGCGATCACCGTAGCCAAAGCAGGAGCGGTAGCCAACGCGTATCGCCAGCCACAGATGGGAAGTGCCGGAGAAGCAAATTTTGTCGAACAAGCAACCTGATGCGATCATACTCAACGGCGCTAGCAGTTCCGGCAAGACAAGTATCGCCAAAGCACTGCAAGACATGCTGTCAAACCTGTACCTGAGTTTGAGTATCGATAGCGTGCTTTATGCACTTCCGCCCACTGACCTTCAGCACATGATCGAAGGTTCGCACATCCGGCGCAAAGATTACAAATATGACAATTTGGTGGTGGGTTACCACGCTGCGGCGGTGGGCTTGCTTTCAACGGGCAACAGGCTAATTCTCGACAATGCGATCACCCGCGAAATTTGGAGGTTGGATCTCGAAGAACGGCTGCGCGAGTTTTCCGTATTGAGGGTCGGGGTGACTTGCGAACCATCAATACTAAACGGCCGCGAACGTGCCAGGGGCGACCGAGCGATAGGAACTGCGGAGCGCGAGGCAAAGGTGGTTCATTCGGGCTGGAGCTACGACATTATGGTCGACACTACGTCACGCACTAGTGAGGCTTGTGCTCGAGACATTTTGGCGCTGGTAAGCGAGAGTTACACCAATTGACTTTGCGCAAATTTCGACGCCAAATCAAACCCATGAGCATCATCAAATCAGCTTAAGACTACGCAGACGAAGAGCGAACACTGTCCGCTTTCGGTCGTCATCAAGTCGGGAGCTAATGTCCGTTTCTGGGTCGTTAGCGGAATGGCGGCTTTCATCTAATGTGCCTCGAAACCGGTCAGCGCCCCAACGTTTCTTCGTAGGTCAACCAAGCATTCTATCAATCGCCGTCCCAATATGCTCAGCCGCATCGAGCACATGCCCATCGTCGAGGTGCGCATAGCGCGCCGTGGATTGAACGCTGGCATGACCCAGCAACCGCCCGATCATCGGTAGCGTTTCCTTGTTCATCGCCGCATGGCTTGCAAATGTGTGCCGCAGATCGTGGATTCGGAGGCCCGGCAGTCCAGCCTCATCCCGGAACTGCCGCCAGAAACCATCGATGGAGCGCATGGGCTTTCGATAAGGTGTATTCCAGAACACCCAGCGGATTTTCTTGTGGCGCGGGATTGTATCGATGACAGACCTCGCCTCATCCCCCATCCAGACCATTCGGGGGCCAGTCTTGCCGTGGCGCAGCTTGATCCGCGTCCCGTGGATATCGCTCCAGTGCAAGCCGAGGATTTCACCGCGCCTGCACCCAGTTAGCAAAAGAAGCGTTGCCGCTTTGGCTGCCAGCGAACGCATGGCGTGATCGCCGTCGCCCGCTCGTGCGAGCACCGACCCAAGGCGCGCAAGTTCCTCAAGCGTCAGAAAACGCTCGCATTGGCGGCGGCGGTTCATGCGAACTACGCGGCACGGATTGGTGTTCTCCAGCCTGTAACCCCACGCTTCGGCCTTGTTGAGCATCAGATTGAGCAAGCCAAGCGCCATATTGGCTGCGCCGGGACTGGTCTGCCGGTTCACCTCGGCAAACCACTTCGTCACATGCTCCTCGTTCAGTTCATCGATACAGAGTTCCGCGAACGCATTCTGGAGGTACAGGCGGCGATAGCTACCGTTAATGTCGTAGGTCTTGGCCGACCAGCGCGGTGCCCACTTTTCCCAAAACTCGTCAAGGAAGTCGGTATAGCGCGGAGCCGAGCGTAGCCGCTTGCGATTTGTAGCCGGGTCCTCCCCCATCCGCGCATGGGCCAGCACCATCCGCGCCACCTGCGTTGCCTGCGTGCGCGTGAGGACCGACGCTGGCCCAAGCGTGACCGTCCGCAGTTTGCCCCCCATCCGCGTTTGCACGATGTAGACGTTCTTCCCGGAAGCGTAGTGACGGATGCCGAACCCGTGCTCGGTGGCGAGCCATGTTGTGGTGCGCGGCCTGCCTTTCGGAATGCGGATGAAACTGACGTCCGCGCCAACTTTGGCCAGTGCATCCTCGACCACTTGCCTGAGCGCGAGCACGGTCATGTTTGAAGACCAATGGCGGATGCCAGCGAACCTGACACGCGCTGCGCAGCGTCAGCGACGAACTCGTCAGCGAGGTGGGCGTACTTGGCCGTAGTTTCGGGCAAAACGTGCCCAAGCAGCTTGCCGATGGTCGCAAGAGGCACATCGTCCATAATGGCGGTCGAGGCAAAGCTGTGCCGCAGATCATGAATGCGCACATCGGGGAGCGCACAGCGGCGACGGAATTTCGACCACCACATACCGATATTGATGGGCTTGTTGCCAGTGTGATCGGGAAATACGAACGGACTGTCATCGTGCCTCTCAATGCCGTCGAACACCGACATCGCTTGACTGTTGAGCCAGATGATCTTGGCTCCGGCCTTGCTGTCAGGGAGCACAAGGCGCGGAGGCTGTACCCACTCCCACCGAAGCTTTTCGATCTCGCTTCGGCGCGCCCCTGTGTAAAGCAACAGCCGGATAATTCTGACCTGCTTGGGAGCTTCATTTTCGCAGGCGCGCAGTTCCGCGCCGATGCGCGCATACTCGCTTGGGCTGAGATACCGCTCCATTGCCTGCCGTTTGTAGCGCGGTATGCCGCGACAAGGGTTTGAACCCTTACGGCGCATTCTCAGCGCCTCGGCATATTTGAGCAGGGAGGCAAGAACGGGGACCGCGCGATTGAAGCGCGCTTCCTTTTCTCCCGCGCAGGCATCGCGCCAGCGCACGACATCCGCCTTCGACATATCGGCAACGAGGATGTCGCCGAAGTGCGCGGCTAGATCAATTCTCCAGGCATTCGCATTGCGCTTCGCGGTCGATGGTTTCCAGACCCTTGCGAGATCATCGAAATGGGTCGCGACGAAATCATTCATAGTAGGGGTCGATTTAATCGCCACTCGCTTGGGCAGGCCGTCGAGCGCTGCTTCCGCCAGCAAGCGTCTCGCCTGCGCTCGTGCTAGTACAGCATCGACATTATCGGTCCTTCCAAGCGTGATCCTGCGGTGCTTGCCGCGATGCCTTAGCCGAACGAACCAGAAATAGTTGCCACTGGGGCGGACCCGCAACCCAAAGCCCGGGAGTTCGGTGTCCCAGATGCAGTATTCGCTCGTCTTGAGCGGTAACTTCCGGCGTGCGAAATTGCCGTCGAGAAAGGCCCTGCGGCCGCTAATGCGCGTATTGGGGACCATATGGCCATCGGATACATCTGAACTGCCACCAAAAGTCACGCGATTCCGGTCACTTGCAGGGCACGGATAACCATCGACGGCTACCGATCTGCCAAGCACTGCATTGAACGCGCGCACTGATTCTATTGCACTTTTTCCCATATTTATACGGCATGCCGTGTTCGGTGTGCATACCACGCAGGGACTGAAATACCCGCCCTCCCCGCACAATGCAATCGATCTATCAGCCTGATTCTTGGCGCTTAACTGGGAAAGAGCTTGGCCGGACGGCCTTGAGCAGTTTTGCCGTTTGGGCCCAATGTTCTGCTTATGTCTCGCGTGGGGACACGTATGGCCACCAAAAGGCCCCAAACTGAGCGTGCCAGATCTCATGGCGAAGCGTGATCCCAAAGAGTGATAACTGGCTCAGAACGAGGCACAAAAAGAGGCCCTGCCACCATGTGGCAGAGCCTCGGATTGTAATCGGGTTTTCGGACGGTTTAGTCGTCGCTTGAGCCCTTCCCACGCGACAGGAAATCGACCTTGTCTGCGAGGATTTCGGTGCCGTAGCGTGTGACGCCATCGGCATCGTCCCACTGCGTGTAATGGATGCGGCCCTGGACCGAAACCAGCTGGCCTTTGGTGCAGTGTTCGGCGACGGTTTTGGACAGGCCATTGAAGCACGTTACGCGGTGAAATTCGCTCTCCTTGGCAGTGTATCCGTTCTCATCTTTGTAGGTCTTGCCCTCCGCGTTTCGGGCCGGGCGATCGGTGACAACGGTGATCGCCGTGATGCTAGTTCCACCATTGGTCTGACGGGTTTCAGGATCGCGTGCGAGGCGGCCTGTGAGGATGGCAATGTTGGTCATGATAATGCTCCTTTTGCGCTTGACCGGAGACCATCTCCGGCTTGCGGACATCCAAAAGAAACAGGTCATGGGAGGACTGCACCGAAGGTCTGAAAGACCGAAGGGAAACGCCGCTCGCAAGGGATGCTGCGGCTGCTTTGCGCCTCAATTTCAGTCATCAATCGCAATTGAGATCGCGCCCAGTAGCCGACGCTGTATGTCAGTATGCTCGCCGATCAGCCACGACCAGATCTTGCCCCATCCGGATTGGACCGCCAGTAATTTCCAAGGGCAGAGTAGATTGAGATTGTCGTGATCGTACAGGTAATGGTTTTGGCAAACGACATTCCATGGCATCGTCGCTGCTGTCGCGTTCATCCTCTTTTTTTAAGGTTCGTACAGCTACTCCAGAAGGTCCGCCGCGGCCTCTATCGTCTTGCGAAAATTCCGCGGGATCATTGAACCCATCATGGCCTCAAGGGCGGATACGGCCGCCCCGCGCAAGCTTGGTGGAACTTTCGACAGCGCGGCTGCATCAATGTCGAACTCGCCGGTAAAAATCGCTTTGGTTCCCCGACCGCCCATCGCAGGCTCGAACCGGGTCGTGCCAGCGCAACGGATCGCGCCGGGCATGAAGAATGGCTCGATCCGCCAGACACACTCGGTAAGATCAGCGGTCCATATTGCATGGTCGTTCCAGCCGAGCATGTCGTCGGAAATCGCCTCCCTTACCGGGCCAGGCAGTTTCGGCTCCACACGCCATTCATTGACCAATTGCGCGCTGCCGTCTTCACCGTGCTCCCGCTTGATTACCAAGATGCTGCTCACATCGGTCAGCGCAGTCGCAATGTCAGGAAGTCTGTCGCGGACCGTTGCGGCAAGATCGGGAAGCGGCTTCCTGACGCCGACAAGCGTTTGGAACGGTTTCATGCGGCCTCACTTTCAAAGGCTTGCTCCAATGTCATTCGCGCAGCGCGTGCCGCATGAACCTTTCGGTCGAGCCGCATGTTGATGCGGGTTTCGCGCGAAATGTGCGGTCCGGCGGCAAGCCATGCGATCGCTCCGGCCAAAGCGTCTGCGGCGCTGCGTGGCGAGTACCCCAATTGCGCAGCTGCAGCATGGCTGTACCAATAGTGGCGCCCAACCATGTCCGCCTGCTTTCGGGTTGCCAGTGGCGCATTTCCGGTGACGAGCGCGCGCAGTTCTTCGGCGATGGCAATGCCCTGACAGGTGAGCCCGCCGACGATCTGCCTCGGCGGATCGACACCGGACAATTCGGCAATCAGCGTATGGATCTCAGGCCAGGTCAGATTTTGCGAACCTAGCACATAGCGCGCTCCGGCTTCCCCGCGCTCCGCCAGCATAACGTGCCCGTCGGCGATATCTTCGACCGCAACAATGTTGCAACCACCGGGCCAGCTCAGCCTGAACGGATCGGCAAGGTAACTGGTGATGACGCCGTTGCTAGGGCCGAGCGCGCTGCCAAAGGGGCCCACGCTCATGGTCGGCAGGGCAAACACGATCTGCACGCCTGCCTCGGCGGCGAATTCGGCAGCGCGTGCCTCCTGCCTGATCTTTGTGGCGACGTACCCCGCTTCGGCAGTATCCTCAGGTTCGGCGTGGCTTGTTTCATCGAGGATAACCGGGTCGCGACCGGCACCCAGCGTAACGGTCGAAGAGGTTACGACAACGCGCCGGACGCCAGCCTCGCGCGCGGCCATCATGACGTTACGCGTCCCTTCGAGTGCGGTTGCGTGCAGATCAGTCTGGTCGTGGCCCCAATAGCTGAAAGGGACCGCCGTATGGAAAACGACGTCGCAGCCTGCCATCGGTTCCGACAGCGTTTCGATGTTCCGGACATCGCCAAGCGAAAGCTGAACCGGCAATTGGGCGATGTGCGTTACGTCCGACGTTGCCCGCACCAGGCCAACTGCCTGATGACCCTGCCGAAGCAGGGATCGCATCAGGTTGGCGCCGATCAAACCGTTCGCCCCTGTCACCAGCGCCTTCATTGTTGCCCGCCCATCTCTGCGGCAAGGGCGCGAGACACATCACCCAGCAACCAGGGACGAACAACGGGTTTGTCCAAGGCCATAGCCTCTCCTTGCGCATTTGGCTTGAAGTGCCGGAACCCGTCTGTGTCGATATGGTCCGGCACCGGCTTGCCGCTCCTGCTCCAGTCGAAACGCCCTTGTAGACCTTCGAGCCAATCGTCGGGCAACTCGTCGCGAAGCCGCTCCGCAAGCGTAACGAGGCTGTCGATTGGCAAGGGTTTGTCGAACTCCACCTCTGCCGCAGGCTTTCCGATGCGCACGTCGCGTCCCTCGATAACAGCTTCGAGATTCGCGAAAGTCCGACTGGCGAAACGGCGATAGGCATCGGTGACCAACCAAGCGTGCAGGTCCGGGAACAGCGTCAGGTCGAATGCCTCCACCAGCGGAGGTTGGCGAAAATGCTGGCGTGCGAAGATCGTCACAACCGTATCGCCGCCAACCGCCGCAAACTCGACCAGCCCATCGTCGGCCACAGCCGACTCGTTGGCACTAAACAGCGTCTGCCACGACATTGATTGACTGTCGTTTGCATAGCTCACGGTCTCGATCTTGGTCACATCGATAATATCGCCGCCCAGCAGCGCCGTGAAATTCGGTTGCGGCAGGTACAGGTTGCGTTCCAGCTGGCGTGTAACGCGCCCAGCATCGTCGCTGGCGACCGTCAACGCCTCGCCCCCGATATAGTCGTTCATGAACTGGATCGTCCGATGGATCGGAACGGCAGCGGCGAAATCCTCAAGCGGCACAGGGTAGCGGCGAATGCAGTCGAACAGCACCGCACCATCCACCATCCGCCAGCGCAAGCCTTCGGCATCGGCCATGCACCCGTTCAGCAACCGACGCTGAGTGGCGATGGCCGGTGCGACTTTGGGCCACTCTGCATCATCGATATCCTGCGGACGGATGTTCAACGCGGCGGATTTGCGCGTAATCGCATCCTTGGCGAACATGATCTGACACGCCGCTCGTGCTTCGGCGATTTGCGCCAGGACCAGCTCGAGAAAGGCGAAGGCTTCTTGTCCGGAGGCGCTCGTTTCTCGCCCGGAGGCGATATCTTCCGCCGACAGAAACGAATTGAGCCATGCGTTGATCCGCGCGTTGGCCTCGTTGCGGAAGGGGAACAAGGAGGTGTCGACCTGCTGCAGCAACGGCGCGATACTTCGATCCAGCGCGGCATCCTTCTGCCGCCGCCGCGCGGCATCGCGCGCTCGCGGGGTCACATTGATCCACCCGTCATAAGGCAGCAGCGAACCGACTGCGCGAACGGTCTGGCTGGCCGGTGGCGCCTGCCATAGCCTCGATACTTGCGGATCCAGGCCCAACTTCAGAGCGCCTGCACGGTCGGCGAGGCGGGGATCGCTTGCAGCAATGATCGTGTGTGTCCTGATCGGCAGCGGGCGCGCGCTCCCTCCTTGACCGTGGCTGCTGACCACCGCATCGATGAAGGCTGCATCAATCGGCGTTGCCGCCAATAGCGTCTGCACAACCGCGCCGGGATCGCGCTGACGCATATACAGGCTGTCCTTGTCCCGCCCGGGCAGGACGGACAACAGCGTGTGCAGTGCCAGCGCATATCCATCTGCCGCATCGGTTCGATTGGCAGCGAAGACGACCCGGACAGCGGCTTCCTGCCACCGTGCGGACAGCGGGATCCCGGCAAGTTCACTATCTGCCGGAAACGGAGACTCCTGCGCATCGTCGGACAGATCGATGATGTCGTAATCCCTGCCCGCGGGCGTAACGTATCGATAGCCAAGCAGGTCCGCGCGCATGAAGACATCGCGGTTCTCCGCCCACAGCGCGTCGCTGCCTTCGGTTGTGCCCACAATCACGGATGTCGCTCCGAGCTTGTACAAGTGGTCGATCAGGTGCTCGACCAAAGCGGGGTCGGCAATGGCAGGGGAATCGGCCGCAAACCCATCCATGGCCGGAGCGATGATGACCTCGCCGTTGCTGCCCTCTTTGCGGAGCGCCAGCTTTACGCCTGAAGCCAGACCAATCGCCGCCGCGGCGCGGTCAAGCAACTCGGCGGGTTTTGCCGCGCCATCGGTGATGACCGCAATGTCTGGCGCTCCGGTGGTCAAGCGGGGTCTACGGTCAAATTCAGGCGCAAGACCATCTCATCGAACCCGTTGACGATAGCCTGGGCGGTGTAGGTCTCGCCTGCCTTGAGCATGCGGCCATCGAGCTTGACTGATACAATCACCTTCTGCTCGCTACCCGGAGCCATCGTGCAATTCGCCGGATCGAAAGTTGGCGTCAGCTTGGTCGTGCGCGCATCGTTGGAAAAGGCGGTCGCGGCGAAACCGAGGGCGACTTCCGCCTCGCGCGGGTTCTCGATCATGATATCCGCGGTTGCGGTTTCACCGATTTTTCCGGACAACATGAGATCGTGGACGGTCCTTTGTGCGCCCGACTGGTTGTCGGCAGGTGCGCCGGTCGCTGTTATCCCGGCCATACGCGCCACTCCGCTGGCATATTCGGTCGCCAGATCCAGTAACTCGCCGGGATATTTGATAGTCTCCTCGGCCGTCAGCCGTGCGACCGCGCTGGCTGTCGCCCTGCTGTCGGTCCGGCCGGTTCCATAATCGGCAAGGATTTGCCTATACCCGTTAAGCGCGTTCACGCGGCGCCCGGCCCAGCGGCGCGCCAGCACGGTCAGCAAATCGCCGATTTCGGTGATCGATTCTGCGGCCCGGCTCTCACCGCGATTGCGTGCCTGATGACTGCGCCTTTCCATCAGCAGCAGGCCTGGCAGCAATCGACGCGATAGGCTCCGCAATCGCATGGCAATACCGCGACCGCGATCCGGATCGGCCGGACGTCGCACCCCTTGATCCGCAGATCGGCATAGCAGACCACGCAGGTCTCAACATCCTTCGGCATCCGGTCCGTCGTACCCGTGGAGTCATTCGGACTGCCGCGACCGCCGATCTCCACAACCAGGGTCAATTTGTGTTCGCCGCAGGGTTCGATGGTGAACTTGAGCGGATCAACGATCCGTCCATCGATCTTGAGATCGCTGTCGCCGCAGTGCCAGTCGGACAACTGCACCTCTATCTCGCGTTTGCGGCGCCACTTGTTCTCGATGATGATCGGCACAACGCGCTGTTCGCCGACTCTCGCCTCGACCACCAGATCGCTGTCCGCGACGCAGCAACTGCATTGGCATTCGTCGCGCTGGCAATCGTCTTCGGGACAAGGGCATCCGCATCCATCGCGGGATCGCGTCATGTTGCCTGTACGCGCCACCATCTCCTCGACGCCGCCGCGCCAACTGTCGAACGCATCGGCCCACGGACGCATGACGTCGCGGGCCAGGTTTTCCATTGCGGCCATTGTGTCCCCGCCCTTGGACATCGGTGACTGCCTGATGATCTGCGTAGTCATGGCTCAGCTCCTTTTCTTCCTGCCGCTTCCCGCCGCAGCGGGTTTGTCAGCCTCGGGCTTGATCGCGGCGACGATCGCGATCTCCAGTTCAGAGGCGAATACGGGAATAAACGCGCGATATCGCCGCACCGGGTCGAGCTTCACGGCTGTGGTCATGGCGATGCGCGCAACATGGGTCTCGCTTGGTGCCAGCGTGAACGGTCCGCCGGGCATGGAGATGCTCACGGTCCCGACGTCGGTCAGCACACCGGGCGCGCGATTGAGCGCGGCGGTCAGGACGGCAAGCACGGATTGTGTGTCCGAAACGTCTGCCGCCAGCGGCTCCTCGCGTCCAAGGGGATAGTCGCCCCTGACGTCAATAGGCAGCGGGATGTTGCCACGGTTCTCGAAACTGACAGAGGCTTCGTTCGTGCGCGCCCGGGTGGTGTCGAAAACCACCGGAGACGGTCGAATACGCAGACTGGTGTCTTCAACCACATCGAAGGATACGTCTCTTGTGAAGCCCGCAATCTCCAACGAGGCGACATATTGGCCGGGGGGCATGTTCCGGTCCAGCTTTAGCGACACTTCACCGGCCAACGCTTCGCCTTCGTTCCTCAGAACCAGCGGTGCCGCATTGGCGCCAAAGGCTGTCTTGCTCTTGCCGGCACCTCCGGCGGGCTTCAAACCTTTGACGAGCACAGCCTGAGTGTGAGGGATATCGGTGGTCGTCCTCGCCTTCAGCTTCAACGGAATTGTCACTGCCCTGCGCCGGGCGGTCGCGGGAGCAGTGGCCTTGTCTGGCCACTCGATCAGTTCGAGGTCTTCGGTCGCCATCGCTCTAACTGCCCAGCCTTACGCGCAGGCTGTCCTCCTTGCGCTGCGTCGGTTTGGCCAGTTTCACGAACGACGCTTTCGGCAATTCCGTGACGTCCACCCGCGCTTCTCCTTCCAGCGTCACCCCGACTATCTCGACCCCGAACAGACTGAGAGCGACGTGCTGACGGCTGGGCAGGCAGATCCGGGTTGGAGGCAGCGGCGCCAATGAAAGCCGAAGGCACTGGTCCAGAACCACCGGTTGCAAATCGACATTGGCGTTCACGTCTGATCTGGTGGTCAGATCGGACTTTGTGTTGATTTCGGATGCACTGTCGAGGCGGGCGGTGCTGTTGGTTTGTATCGGGTCGGGAATGCGCAATGTCAGTGCCGCATCGATATCTGAATCCGTCTGGATCGGATCGGGATAGCGTATGCGAATATCGTCGAGGCCGTTAATGCCGACGGCCACGGGACCGCTGTTCACCGTGATCGGGTCATAATTTACATCAATATCCGCCATGTTTTTCCTCCGGTATTGCCCGTATCAGATCAGCATTCGCGTCTTTCCCATCTCCGCCCCATCTCCGTCTGCGCCTCATCCCCCTCATCCCAACCCGATTTGCGCGGCGACGATGGGTATCGCCACCGCAGCTCCTAGCATGCCGCCCGCTGCAAGATCGCTGGGATAGTGGTGCCCCGCCACCAGTCGCGCCCAGCCGATCATCAGCAACAAGGCGATTGCGCCAGGCACCATTGCCGGAACTGCGACGCAGAGCGGGATCGCCACCGCCACACAGCTCATCATATGCCCGCTCGGAAAGCTGTAATCGTCGAGCGGTGGCAGCAAAGAGGGGACGGACTGATCGAACTGAAATGGCCGGCGGCGACGATAGTGCCGCTTGATCACCGGATACACGACATGCCCGAAGGCAAGCGCACCGGCGGCAGCGAGAACCGCGCTCGTCGCGCCGAAGGCAAGCCAGAAAAGTACCCCGATCACAATATAGATGAGGCCGTTTGACAGGCGGTTTATGGCAAGTGCGAACGGACGAACCCCGGCCCGGTTCAGATGGTGTGTGAACCAGCGTACCTTCTCGATTTCCAACGCGTTGCCATTCTGCAGAAAATGGAAAAGCGTACCCCGACCGGTGTCCCACCGACCGCGAATTTTGCCAGCAAGCGCCAGCAATTCCCTCGATTTGGCCATGCTGTCACTCCGGAAGCAGGATGTTTATTCGGGCGCGACCAACAGTTATGCTAGATGCAGCGATAACAGAAAAGAGTCGCAGAGTCAGCAGGCCGTCGATAACTTCGTCGGCCAAACATAGATGCTACCATCCTTTTACGGGAGCGAGTTTTGGCAATGCGCGACTATCCTCTTGCATTCTATATCGCGCTCGACGGCAATGGCGTGAACGGACTTGAAGGCATGGCCGGAATGTGTCTGTTTCTCTTCAACCCGTCGGATGACAGCTATGCCTGGAAAATCGTTTATTATGATGGGATTGCTGCAGGTCACGCCTGTGCGATCAATCCATCGGCGACGTCCGGATTTCTCGGCAATGCAGGGCAACATCTCCTGTTCTTCGATCCCGTCACGCTTGAGGAGACAGCCCGCATCTCGACGTTGCGGTTCGAAACACCGCGAACCTCGCTACACGGCAGCACCCATCTTGCCTGGCTGAACGATGAGGAATTCATCACCGCGATCGGTGCGCATTTCTATCGCTTTTCACTGGCCAGACTGGAGGAACCGAAACGACTCGAGCCGCATGGTGTGAAGCTGCCGCACGCGATGAAGCTGACAAGGTCGGGGCGCTATTTGTGCTATGGATCGATGGACAGTCCGGCCGATGGCCGTCGCGGCGAGGCCTGCCATGTCGGCGTCCGCGACATGCAAACCGGCGATATCCGCATTGTGCCGCTTCCGGCTACTTGCTGGCACGTGCTGCCGCACAAGCAGCAGGAGTTGTTCTACGCGATCTCCTTTCGTGTCGTGCCTCAGGATCACCAGGATTATCATGAATGGGGCATGGCCTACCTCAAGGAATATGTCTTTGAGATCGACCCCGCCAAAGGGCAGGTCGTGCGGCATTGGGCGACAGGACGCGAAACGCCTGCGCATATCAATTCCGACATTACCATGTCCGATAACGAGCTGATCTTCTGCAACGGCGGGAGCCAGTCGGTGGTCTTCCTCGACCTCGAAAGTCTGGCGCGCTGGCGCATCATCGACGAACGTGCCGGCCTCGCCGAGCTTGGTTCGCGCCCGCGCGAGGTGGCGACGCAGCTCTACGACACTTTCGCGCGCGGAAATGTATTCGGCAATTCGCAGCACTTTCTCGGTGCGCTGCGCGTCAGCCGGGGCTCGCTCCTTGACAGCATTTACGCCTGCCAGTTGTCGGCAGACCAAAAGCTGCTGTTCACGGCCAATCGCGGCCTTAATCATATCAGCATCTACAACTATCCGGACAACAGCCTGCGCTTGCGCGTACCCATGCCCGAACTTCAGGAATTCGTGCCCTTCTTGTCACCGAATGCCGATCCCCGGTTGGGCTTTCACCACGCCGCGCTGGTCGGCTGAGATTGTTTGGGATGGCAAAGATCAGGAGCCTGTTGGCGTACCAACCGAAGAACGATTCTGGCGAGCCACATTAACGCAACTCGTTGTCAGCTTTGCGCCCCAATCCCGGTCATTGCAGCTGGCCAAGTGATCGCCTGAAAGCGGACAAGGTTACCAGCATGGCCGAATGGCCGGGTTTGGGACTTTGCTGCGAAGATTGGTCCTAAGCGGCCTTTCAATCAGAAACATATCCGGGCGATCCGCTTCTTCCTAGATCGAGGAGAACGCATCAGAGACAGGGCGCTGTTTGAGTTGGCAATCGATAGCAAGCTGCGAGGCTGTGATCCCGTCGATTTGAACATCGGCGATTTGGTCAGCGGGCCAGAAATCAGAACGCGAGCGACAATCACACAGCGGAAGACAGGTCGCCCCGTTCGGTTCGAAATCGCAGCTCACGCTCGTGCGAGCTTGCTTGCGTGGCTGTCCAAACTTAGAAGTTCATGAATAGGTTGACGTTTGCGACGTGGTCCATGCGGTTCTCGCCGTCGCGGAAGACCGTCTGATTGAGATATCCCGGCACCACTTCGATCCCGTTTGCGAGCGGGATCGAAACGCCGGCGAAGTTTCGCCACACGCTTAAGCCTCCGCGCTGAAAATTGGTCTCGTTCAACTCGATGAATGGCTCGGTGTAAGCGACGAACTTGTTGTTTTCGCTGATCGGCACGCGCAACTGCACAAAGTTGCGAAACCGCCACGATGTTCCGTCACCTTCCTCAAAGGTTCGCTGTTCCAGTCGGGTGCGCGAATCCACCGTCACGCCGCCACTATCGACCAGTCTGACGGTCAATTCCTGGTAGAAGCGGTGCTCGTTCACCTCGACCGGGCCGACAGGATCGGTCAAAATGTAGGCATAGCCGCCGCCGATGCTGACCTTCTCATCGATGCGATAACCGACCAGAGTGCGGAGCAGTAGCTGGCCAAGGCGGTCTGCATCGTTCGTGAAACGCTCCTGAGCCTCACCGCGCACGAACCAGTCGCCATCTTCATCGACATCGACGACGATGAATTGGCCGGTCCAGATGTTGAAGTCGTCCTCCGTCGCGGAGGCTGGGGAGGCGAGAGCAATCGCGCCAAAAAGGCCGATTGCGGCCCTGGCAATTGGGGATCTCATGAAATGTACCTCAGGCAAATGATGCCGGAGCGCCAAAGGGTGGAGCTCCGACCGATGGGGGCCACATTCGATCAAACGGAAGCGGGTTTAATTGGCGCTGTAAGGGATAGTCGATTTGTGCACTGTCATGCGCAGATCGCCTTCGGCATCCCGAATATACCCGATGGTGTATTCAACCTTGGTTTCTTCCCCGCCTTTGGCAGGTGTGAAGTAGTAGTTCCCCATCGCGACAGCCATGTAACAGACATTGTTGGTGATCCCGGCATTCTGCCAGCGCACCTTGCTCCAGGGCGTGATCGCAAAACCCTTGTCTTCCGGATAGGAAGGATTCCCGCCGACGAAGTATGACAAAGCACCGTCAAATGACGGGCGGAATTGTTCGACGGATGCGAGCGTCGGTTTAAACAGCACGAGGCTCTGATCATAGGCGTAGAATTCGCTGATGTGATCGGCTGCTGCCTTGCGGTAATCACCGCCTTCCGAGAAGACTTTGCCGATCTTCACGATGCCTTCGCCCCAAGCCTGTTGGGCTTCGACGACTTCCTGTTCGGAGATGCACTTCAGCTGCTTGGGCGTCGGCTCAAGGCTCTGGCCAGCGCCGATCGGCACACCGTTCTGGGCATGGGCGTATCCGGGGGTGCAGGCTGCAACCGTCAAAGCGGTCACGGCACAGACTGTTTTAAACGTGCTCATTTTCAACGTCTCCTTGCTCTCTTGGCGCGTCGAACATCTTCGTTAGTGATCGACTTGTGGACGCAGAGATAGGGGAGCGATCAGAGGCCATCGTCAGCCATACGGCTCGCCTCCTCGGCTTAGGCCAGATGGCCTATGCACATTTCGCCTGAGGCACTAGGCTGGCGTGAATGACCTCTTCGCAAACCGTCTTGCCCACCGATGCCGAGACCATCGCCGAGTTGCGCGAATTGTACCGCGCGGCGGAATCGCGTGCAGCGCGGCTGCGCTTGTTGTCCGTATCGGGCCGCGAACTGGCTCAGGTGGATCCCGAAGACTTAGATTCAGCGCTGGAGACCTGCGCGCAGAGGCTCGCGTTCTTCACGGGACACCGGGCCGCAAGACTGGTCCCCGCATCCGATAGTCAGGGTCTCGCCATTCGCGCGCCGGGACCTGCAGGGCAGATTGTTGCGAGGCTTGTTATCGATGATCTGCCTTCCCTGAACGCGGTCGCCAACGCCGAAGATCGCGACGCGGTGCGCATGCAGTTGGAACTTATGGGCGCTACTATCGACCGGGTTCAAAAAGAGCGCGAACGAGTCGTACTGCTCACCTCGCTCCAAGATCGCGAAAAGCGCCTTGAGGTTCTGCTCGAAAAGGTTTTCTCCGCGCAAGAGGAAGAGCGCCGCCGGGTTAGTCATGAATTGCATGACGGTGTCGCGCAGACTGCCACGGCTCTGGTGCGCCTGCTGGAGAGCTCTCAGACTGTCACCAAGGACGAAATGGAGGCAGAAACATCTTCCATAAGACCGACCGAAGTCGCGCGCGGTCTCGTCACGGAGTTACGCCGAGTGATCGCGGGACTTCGCCCGACGTTGCTGGACGATTTGGGGTTGGTTCCTGCGCTACGCTCGCTGGCCGAGGGGCTCGAAGCGGAAGGCTACGAAGTAGGTCTTGTCTTGCCAGAGGGCGATGCGCGGTTGGCTTCAGTCGTGGAAACCGCATTGTTCCGCGTGGCGCAAGAGGCGATCACAAATATCCGCAAACACGCTGGTGGTTTGTGCGAAGTGAGCATCGCAGTCGCACTCAATGCCGACACTTTCACTCTCAGCATTTCGGATACAGGCCGCGGCCCTTCGGAAGCCACGCTGGCCGCTGGCGGCCTCACCGGGCACAGTGTCGGGATCGATGTCATGAGGGAACGCATGGCCGCGCTTGGCGGAACGCTCGAATGGCGTGCTGGTGAGGTCAATGGCGTGAGCATACGCGCAAGCCTGCCTTTGAAAGCCGTAGCATGACGAAGCCGCGCATTCTTATTGTTGATGATCACCAACTCGCGCGTGAAGGCTTGCGTGCGGTGCTTGCGGGCGATGGCCTGAAAATAGTCGGCCTTGCCGAGACTGGAGAGCAAGCGGTCGAACTCGTTCAGGAGCTCAGACCCGATCTGGTGCTGATGGATGTGCGCCTCGGCAACGGGATCGACGGTCTCGAAGCGACCCGCCGGATCGTTGCGTTGGGACTGTCGACCAGGGTTCTGATGCTCACGCTTCATGATATGCCCGGCTATGTCCGCGAGGCGCTCGGCGCAGGGGCAGCGGGGTATGTGCTTAAAGACACGGCGATCGAAGACCTTAGAGCGGCCATCGACCAGGTTCTAGCCGGCCAGTCTGCGCTTCCGCTTGACCTCGTGAATGCAGCGTTGCGCGCGCCTTCTTCCTCGCCGGCGGCGCCCGGTGCCGATCTGGCAAAAATCTTGACGGGCCGCGAGCAGGAGGTCGTCGCGCTTATCGCCGAAGGACTGACCAACAAGCAAATCGCTCGGGAACTTGTGATCAGTCCTGCTACTGTCAAAGTGCATGTCGAACGATTGATCGGCAAGTTGGGCGTCGCAGACCGCACGCAGGCTGCCGTACTGGCGGTGAAGATGAAATCTGGCGTGGTCGATCAAGAGTGAAGAGGCAGCGATCAGCCTTGCTCAACCGACTTTGGACCGACCGACCGCTGGCCTTCAAGGGGCTAGTGGTCGTCGCTCTGCCGCTTGCGATCCTCCTGGGTTCGCTTGTCTCGCTCTACTTTGCCAGCACGGCTGAGACCCGCGCCGAAGACGACGTGCGTCGTGCCTTTGCAATCCAGCGCGATATCTATCAAGTCCATGCTCTTCTTGCCGAAGCGGCCACCGGCGTCCGCGGCTATGCTCTTACTGGAGAAGAGCGCTTTCTCGACCCCTATCGCAAAGCCGAAGCCGAACTGCCGCTAGCACTCGAGCGGCTTGACCTCTCCATCGAAGACGAGGTCGTCAGCCGATACTTTGTTGATCTGCTGCGCGTTACCGATGAAAAGCGCGAAAGCCTGAAGGCAACGGTCGATCTGGCCCGCCTGCCAGAGCCCGCGCCTGCGGATGAGGTCGAGGCGGCTCTGATCGCGAATAAGCTCGCACTCGACACTGTGCGGCGGGAAATTGAGAGAATTCAGCAGCGCGAAGCTGTGGTGCTCGACGAAAGGCGTGCCTTGGTCGATGCCGTCCGCTCGCGCTTCTTTGCTTTGACGGCGGTTAGCGGGCTTGTGGGCCTGCTTGGCAGTCTTGCTGCGGTGTACCTGTTCTCGACTGGTATCGTGCGCCGCGTGAATCGATTGGAAGCCAACGCCGACTTGCTCGCACGCGGCGAGCGGTTGATCGATTTGCCGCCGGACGCTGACGAGATCGGTCGCCTGTCCTCGCGCCTCGCTGGCGCCAGCGCGCTCCTGCGCGAGCGCGAAGACGACCTGCGCGCCAGTGAAGAGCGCTTCCGCCTGGTTATTGATCGGGTGCGCGATTACGGTATCTTCACGCTTGATACCGAAGGCGTTGTCACCAGCTGGAACCTTGGTGCCGAGCGGATCAAAGGGTGGAAGGCCGAAGAAATCCTCGACCAGCGTTTCAGCCGTTTTTATCCCGAGGAAACGCGCGATTTCCTGCCCGATCAAATGCTTCAAAGGGCGCGCGCCGATGGGTCCGCCGAAGACGAAGGATGGCGTGTGCGCAAGGACGGAACGCGCTTCTGGGCCAATGTTGTGATCACCGCTCTGCGCGATGAAAACGGGGACTTGCGCGGCTTTGCCAAGGTAACACGCGATATGACGGAGCGCCGAAGGAGCGAAGAAGCGCTTCAATTGGCCCGCGAGGAGGCCGAAGCCGCCAACCTCGCGAAAAGCGAATTCCTTTCGCGTACCAGCCACGAATTGCGCACTCCGCTGAATGCAATTCTTGGGTTTGGACAATTACTCGAAATTGATCTGGATAAACTTAGCGAACCTCACCAGGAGGCGGTCGAGCGGATCACCAAAGCCGGACGACACCTGCTGTCCCTTATCAATGATCTCTTGGACATAACCAGTATTGAAGCAGGCGGGGCCGACCTTGATATTGCGTCAATTGACGTGGGTGAGGCTCTGGAAGAAGCGCGGGATCTTGCCGAGCCAATTGTCGCGAGCGCGGGTCTCTCTTTTGATCTCAGTGTGCCAGAGATGCCGCTTGGCGTCATCGCGGACCGTCGCCGACTGATACAGATCGTTCTTAACCTGATTGGCAATGCGGCGAAGTACAACGTCAGCGGCTCTTTGGTCCGCCTTGGCGCGAGACCGACGAATGATGGCGCCGTGATTTTCTTCGTCGACGATGATGGGCCTGGGGTTGCTGCCAGTGACGTCTCACGCCTGTTCACCGCTTTTGACCGCTTGGGCCAGAACAAACGGACCAAAACGGAAGGCACCGGTCTTGGCCTCGCGCTTTCCAAGTCGCTCGTGCTCTCGATGGGCGGCGAAATCGATTACACGCCTCTCAATCCGGGCGCGCGCTTTGCCTTTTCGCTCCCGGCGAAAAGCCTTGCCGAGCCGAAATTGCCAGCAGCCCAGACTACCGGAACGCATCCTCATGCAGTTGATTGACCGCGCGGATATCCTCTCGCGCCGCATCCTTGCGATTGATGATGAGGAGGCCAACGTGCGGCTCCTCCAGAACCTTTTGCACCGTGAAGGCTACACACGGATCTGCGGCCTGACCGAACCCAAAGAAGCCCTTACGACTTACATCGAGTGGCAGCCCGATCTCGTCTTGCTTGACCTTATGATGCCCGAAGTAGACGGATTCCAGCTCCTGGAGGCGTTTTCGCGCCATGATGCACCCGATGAATTTCGTCCCGTCCTTGTACTGACTGCCGATACTACCATTCAGGCAAGACGCCGCGCGCTGGCGTTGGGCGCAAAAGACTTCGTCGCCAAGCCGTTTGACGTCATCGAGATCGGTCTGCGGATTTCCAATCTGCTCGAAACGCGAATGCTCTACGAAAGGCTCAGAGCGAATTCGACTGAGAAGGGCACAAGCTGACTGCTTCTCCGGCCTTAAGTGCCAATGTCGGCTTTCCGCCTTCGACAACCCAAAAGCGGACAGTCACCCAACGGCCCGGTTTCAGTCATCGCTTAATGTCGCATTCTGGGAGTGTAAGCGGACTTTAAGAGCAATGTGCTGCTTGGCTCAATCTGGGCCGTAAGCGGAAAGGCAGCTTTCGGCGCTGGGGGCCTATTTCCTGCCTTTCCGCTTAACGACCCATTGCCGACACGCACTATCTGATAGGCAAAAGCGTGATCATCTGATATATGATGGCCCTATATGGGAAAGAAGTGGTCACAGTATATCTGTTGCTCATGATCAGGCCGGATTCCTGTCAGGCGGATTGATACTGCTGCCCGCAGATTGACTTTTTGAGCGGAGGCTAACGATGAAGCTATTTCACGCGTTGCTCTATGGGCTCGCTGTCATGGGCTTGGCGACCACGGCATGGGCTGACGATAAAAAAGGACTCACATCCTCGCTGGAGCGCTATCACCTGGCGACCAAGGATATCGATGCTTCTGACAAGGCGGCGCTGGTGCGCGCCGGAGCCATGGTCAAGACCAAGCCCTCAATCGAAGATGTGACGGGATTGGCGAGTTGTCTGGCTTCGCTCGACCAGGTTCAGGCTTTCTGGAGATTGCGTGAGGCGGACCGCGCGGCGAATATGGAAGAGATGGTGGCGGCCTATGCGCGTGCCACCTACGCATCAGGCGGCGCGCTGGGCCTGAAGGCAGACACAATCGACATGATCGTGGAGCAAGGCCAGGAGGCACGAAAAGAGGCGATAAGGGCAATGGGAGGCAAGATGGGCGATCTCCCCGCCGACTGCGTTAAAGATTACGAGAAAGCGCGGCTTTGACGATGAGGGCAGCGCTCGGAACGGCGGTTGCGTTGATCCTTGCTCTTAGCCCTACGCCCGGCCTCGCGCGCGGTGTGCCGATCACCAAGGAACATGACCTGGAAAGCGAGATGTCGCCAGCCGACGTAGCCGAAATCTTCGGCCCGCCCGAATGGGACGTTTCGCTCGGCGCCTCGGGAAATGTCGAGTATCGCACCTATGTGGCGATGCCCTCCGACACCGGAACGAAAGCCATTCTGGGGCTCTCGAGGGTCATGACGCTGGGCCTCGACGACACCTACGATGATGCGATGCGCCGCGTGATGGTGGTCTATTACGACCCGGAGGGCATGATGATTTGTGCTGACCGCTATCCTATCCCGGCGATCGGCCATGTCTGCAAGACCGACCATCGGAGCCGGATACTTGATGCTTTGCAGGCCGGTGACACGACACAGCGGCGCGACTATCACCGGCTGGTCCGCCGGGTGGACACCACGACTTTCGCGCCCGAGGTGGTGGCGTTCGACAAGGCCCAGGAGGCGGACGAGCCAATCGCCTACTGGAACGCGGGAATGGCCAGTGGCAAGAATGCAAGCGGGCGTGCTTTTCGGCAAAACAGGCTGTGTTTCGTAGCCGCTTGGCGCATGGTCGATGCCGCATTCCAAGCCGGTGACATGGGGCAACATCGCTTCTGGGTCGACGCCCATGAGTATTTCGGGACAACCACCTATTTCCTCGCGGGGGCGCGGAAGCTGCCCTTCGCGTCGATTGCGCCGATGCTTGCCGAAGACAGGAAGACATTGGCGGAGGCATTGGACAACGACTATTATGATCCGGCGAGCAACGTCGTGGATTGCCAGACCACCTATGCTCGCAAGGCCCGGCGCGTGGCCAAGGAACGCAATGCGCTGCTGGACCGCGTGCCGTGAAATCACTACGCGCCACCCCATCAGAAGCCTCTCATGCCACGGCGATTCCTGCAGGGCCTAAGAACGGCCGAGATGCTTGTCCCGACATGCGACCACCTCTGCCGGCAATCGCACTCCTTCTGCTTTGCGCTGTCCTTGCCGTGCCCGCTGTCGCCAGCCAGGGCGAGCTTGCAGCGAGCGGACCTACGGCAGCGGACATTGCCGAGCTTCGCAACATCGCCGATGCCGGCAATGCTCGGGCCCAGTTCCTGCTGGGCGGGCTCTACTATCACGGTGAAGGCGTGCCGCAGGATCTCGCGGAAGCAGCGCGCCTCTACCGGCTGGCCGCGGACCAGGGCAACGCCGACGCCCAGAACGCGATTGGCTTTCAGTATCTGCAGGGCCTGGGCGTGGCGCGTGACGACGCCCAAGCCGCATACTGGTTCGGCAAGGCCGCCGAACAGAGACATCCCGGCGCACAGACCAATCTGGGGCGGCTGTATTTTAGTGGTCGCGGCGTGACCCGCGACGTCGCGGAGGCGGCGCGCCTATTCAAGCTAGCCTCCGAACAGGGCGTGCCTCAAGCACAGCGGATGCTTGGGCTTCTCTACGCCACGAGCCCGGACCTGGGACGCAGCAAATTGTTCGCCTACATGTGGGCCGACATTGCCGCGCGGGCCGACCCCAAGCTCGCCACCACCCGCGATGCTATCGCCAATCCGCTGGTCGGCAGTCCGATGCCGGCGGCGGAAGTGAAGGCAGCGCAGGCGCTTGCCGACCGCTGCATCGCCCGGAAGTTCGACCGCTGCGAAGACGGCTAGCGGCCAGAAGTAGCTATTCTCTCTGGGGTTGATGCGCGGTGCAGCTCAAATTGGTTTCGGAGCGGGCGAAATAGGACCCATTGTCTGCGGTATGGATCAAATGGTCGCTTCAGGGCACGGGCTTGAGCGGCTCGAATGACCGCATTTGGGGCGCAAAGCTGCCGTTGGTCCTAACATCCGCAACTTGGTCGTAACCGGAATGACGGCTTTTCGATTTGAATTTGGCAAAAGCAGGCATTGCCACCTTGGTTCGAGGTTACGCCACCGCATCGAGTCCGTTGCGCTGGATGATCGAAAGGAGCCGCAGCGCGGGGCCTCCCGGCTTCTTCGCTCCGCGTTCCCAGTCCGACACAAGGTTCTTCGACACGTTGAGATAGCGCGCGAACACCGGCTGCGAGACATGCTCCGCTTCGCGGATCGCTTTGATCTCGTCTGGTGAAAGAACGGGCGCAGGCGCAAGGCAGGCTTCATCGAACTCGCGCATGGTGCGCTTGTCGATGCTGCCCGCGTCGTGGAGGCCTTCCATCATCTCGTGGACGGCGGCCATTGCCTCGCTCTTGTAGGTCTTTGCCTTAGCTTTGCTCATCGTCTTTCACCTCGACCAATCGGCCTGCTTCAACTTCCGTTTTAATCTGGTCCTCGCCCAGTTCCAGCATGATGCTGGCAGCCTTGCGATAGACCTGCAGTTCCGCCGCACTCAGGTTCGCCTTGCTGCTTTTGGCGAAGGCAAACACGAATATGGCCCGCTCGCCCGAGCGGAAGATCAGGATCGAGCGATAACCGCCCGACTTGCCTCCACCCTGGCGTGCGATGCGCTGCTTGATAAGGCCGCTGCCAAGGTCGGCATCGATCAAGCCGGCTTCGGCCCGATGCACGGCATCAGCAAGCGAGGCATCGCTGATCTTTTCCTTTGCCGCAAACTTGGTGAACCAGCGGTTGGCGTAGATGCGGATGCGCGGGTTGTCAGTCATGCAGCAACGGATCACTATCATACTTAGTGTTACGGCTCAATGAATATGAGCCGCTCATGTTTTGCTCGATCTGGTCGCCGATCCGCTGCGCTGCCTCGATGACATGCCCATCGTCGAGATGGGCATAGCGCGTCGTGGTCCGCACATCGGCGTGGCCGAGCAGCTTGCCGATCATCGGCAGGGTTTCCGAATGGGCGGCGGCATGGCTGGCAAAGCTGTGTCGAAGATCATGGATGCGAACGCCGGGAAGTCCCGCTTCGTCGCGCAGCTTACTCCACAAGTTGCCGATATCGGTAATCGGGCGCTGTGTTACCGGGTTCCAGAACACATATCGCTGCTTCACCGGGCGCGGCAGCGCGTGGAGGATGGTTGCAGCCGCTTCGGCAAGCCAGACCGTGCGCGGGCCGGTCTTACTGTCGGTCAGCAGCAAGCGCCGCCCCCGCACTTCGCTCCACTGGAGGCAGGTGATCTCCGACTTGCGGCAGCCGGTCAGGATCAACAGACTGATCGCCGCGCAATGCAGCGGAAAGGCATTGCGATGCCGGTCAAGCACTTCACCGACCCGCTTAAACTCCTGATCTGACAAGAAGCGCTCGCACTTTCGCCCCTTGTTTTTGCGGATGTAGAGGCAAGGGTTCGAGCCTTCGGGGCGAACGCCCCATTGCTCGGCCTTGTTGAACATGGCGCGCAGGATTTCGCCGCAACGATTGGCCGCGCCGGGGCCTCCGGTGTTGGTGATCCGGTTGAACCATTCCTGCACATGGCGCTCCTCGATCTCGTCGAGGAACAGGCCTTCGAATGCCCGGTCGAGATATTTCCGCTTGTAGTAGCGGTGGGTGTAGAGCGTGGACGGCTTCCACTTGGGCGATACCCGCTCCCAATAGGTTTTAAGGAAGTCCCGGTAGGAGGGAACCTTGCGTAGTCGTTTGCGCTCCTCCGCCGGATTGTCGCCAGTCTGGGCGCGCAGCAGGACGCGGCGAGCGACATCCATTGCCTGCGCATGGCTCAGCACCTTGGCGTTGCCGATTGTCACAGTCCGGGTGCGCCCTGCCATTCGTGCTTGAACGATGTAAACCTTGCGACCGCTGGCATAATGCCGCGTCCCGAAGCCAGGCAATTCGCACGCCCAAATGGTCTGGCGCAGTTCCCCAAGTCCACTACGTTGGCCGACGATGTGGAGTTTTAGTCTGCCCAATTCCTCGGCAACGATGCCTCTCAGTGTCAGCGCGTTCATTGGTCTACTCCAATCAACCGAGCGATGGAGCTGGATACGCGCTCCGCTGCATCGGCCACGATGTCATCGGAAAGATGCGCATATTTGGTTGTCGTTTCAGCTAGCGCGTGTCCCAAGAGCTTGCCGATCACCATCAGCGAGATGTTGTCGCGGATCGCGACCGAGGCGAAGCTATGGCGCAGGTCGTGCAGCCGCACGTCCGGTAACGCTGCTCGATTTCGGATTTTCGACCAATGCATGCTGAGCTTTATCGGCTTTTCAGGATTGCGGATCGAAGGAAATAGCAGTCCGCTCGGTGTCCGGTTCGGGAGGCCCGCGATCACATCCACGGCTTGCCGGTTGAGATAGATGATCTTCGCCCCAGTCTTGCTGTCTGGCAGCATCAAGCGTGGCTCCTGCACCCATTCCCAGCGCAGTTGCTCGATCTCGCCGCAACGGGCGCCGGTGAAGATCAGCAGGCGGATCGCCGCGACATAGAGCGGCTGCTCTGCCTCGTAATCTCGCAGTGCAGTTGCCAGCCGCGCATATTCCTGGCTATCAAGATAGCGCT
Organism: Erythrobacter sp.; assembly: GCA_049647465.1. Taxonomy (GTDB): domain Bacteria; phylum Pseudomonadota; class Alphaproteobacteria; order Sphingomonadales; family Sphingomonadaceae; genus Erythrobacter. The sequence continues at coordinate 47,126 of JBARXS010000164.1, read as the reverse complement.
CCATTGGTTTGCGCTTATAGCGCGGCGTGCCTTTGCAAGGATTGGAGCCGCGCGGTCGCAGGCCAAGGCGTTCGGCATAGCCCAGCATCACCGAGAACACTGGCAGCGTGCGATTGAACACGCCGGGGCGCTCTGCAAAGCTGTCGCGCCAGAACAGGATGTCGCCTTTGGCCAACTCGTCGATCCGCCGGTCGCCGAACGCGCCGAGGATTTCCTTGAAGATCGCGCTCTTGTTGCGCTTTCGGGTCGATGGTTTCCAGTGCCGCGAATAGTCAGCCCAGAAACGCTCGGCGTAGTCGCGCAGTAGCGGCGCATCGCTCTTCTGTGCAGCGCGGGCCTTCTTGCGCGTCGGCAACCCATCGAGCGCCACCTCAGCCAGCTTCGCCCGCGCGAGGCGGCGGGCTGTTGCGGGGGAGATGTCGCGGGAGGTTCCCAGGGACACGCGCCGCAGCTTGCCGCGCTGGCGGAAGAGTACAAACCATGTCCGCCTGCCGCCGGGATTTACCCGTAGGCCAAAACCCGGCAGGTCGATATCCCAATATTCCCGAATTCGCTTCCCGGGCTTGCGCCGGGCGATGTTTCCGTTGAGCCGAACCCGATTGGATGGCTTTGCCTTTTGACCACTCCCACGCCCTTCACCTGATCGGGTTGAGGAATGATGATTCGGGACTTCATTTGCTGGTAACAGATAGCCATTTGCTTGCATTGATTTGCTCCTCTTTGTAGAGGAACAACTTCACGTAACCTATTGCTTAACAATATCTTTCTGCCGCATGGCGGCGTACGGTGTGCCCTCCAATTTCCCATACTCCCCCACGCGACCAGACATTTTGACTGTTCGTTCTTAAGGGGGTTCTCCAACGTCTTTCCGACGGATCTCCGCGCCCTCGCGGCGAAGGATCCTGACAATTTGAGTGGCACTAAAGCTCATCATCGACTGCCGATCGCGCAGTAGCGGTTCCCTCTTAGAATCCGTTGCATGATTGCCGACGAGAGAGGTCTGGCTCCATCAATTTTAACGCTCAAACTTCCAAAAGCTTCAGCGCAGCAACGCTGGCGCGGGCCGATAATGCTTCGGCAATTGGCGCGACAGCATCCTCAGGCGGATTGCCGGGCACCTCGATGCCCTTCTCAATGTTTTCCGTCACCGCTTCGGCAAGGTCACTGACTCGGCGACGAATGTACGGGGCACCAAGCCCTGCCTCGTACGCGAATCGCGCCACACTCTCCCCGTCAAATTCTTCGAGTGTCGCTGCGCGGCCAAAGCGCATTGCGAGCTTGGGGGAGAGCTCTTCCCAGATATGCGTGGCAACGAGATCGTAGAGCGGGGCAAGCACCACCTCGCCGTTCTCCCGGCGCAGCAGACTGTAATTCTTCGCGTGGGCATCGGCGTTGCCGATGATGAGATTGAAGATCGCAGCGTCGGCAAGCTTCAGCACTTCGCGTGCTGGCCGCGTCGCAGCGCGGCGCAACAGCGCGAAGCTATGGCGGAAAGTCGGCCCGCCCTCCGCCGCGTATTTGCGGTTTGAGGGGACGCTAAGTGCCTGAGCAAAGTCTTCCTGATGCAGGCGTTTCGTTTTTCCCTCGACCGACATCCGGTCATAGCGTTCGACCAGCAGCAACGGCTTGCCCGCCACCTCGCGCCACTCTGCGTGGGCGGCATCAATGCCCACGGCGCGCGCCAGTGCGAGACAGAAGGCCTCATTGGCAGCCAATCCGGCAAAGCGATCCGGTTCAGGCTTGATCAGATGCGTGGATGGTTCTCCAGGACGAGGGATAGCAATTCCACCGTCCGCAGTGAGCAGCACCGGCAGTTTGCTCTGTGCCCCTGCAAGGCTAAGCCTCGCGCCGCCCTCGCCTGCTAGCATGGGCACAGCAGGCAGTCTGTCCAGCAATTCGGCCAGCTCGTTCTCTTGGAGTGGTTCTGGAGTGGTCTCGGAATGGTCCTGGAGCGGTTCTTCATCTTTGGGCAGGAAGGCTAGAGCACCGGCAACATCTCCGCCCAAGGCCTCAAGCAGCCGAAACGGATTGTCGGGCGAAACTCCAAGCGCGCGAGCGATAGCCGTGCGCTGGCTTTCCTCGGGTAGCAGTCCGCCAAAGACAGCCTTACAGGCATGGTCTCTAAATGGCTTTTGCTGCTTGGGCATCGCGTGGGAAAGCGCCATGGCCGTTTCATCAGCCAGCCATTCAGGTGCATATGCGAAATGCATCGCGCCACCTTTGTCGATCGAGAGTTCGCCTGCCTGGCGATCGTCCCACCAGACCACCAGCGTATCGAGAATTGGCAGCGTCACTCCGACTCATCCTTTTCGGACGCGTCTGCTCGACCTGCGAGCACGATCCCGTCGGGCCTTTTGATCTGCAATTCACATCCCAGTGCCGAAATCACATCTAAAACCTTGCCCATCTGGACAGTTGGTTTCCCCCGCTCCAGCTCAACGAGGAAGCGCAAGCCGACGCCGCTTGCAGCAGCCAACTCGTCCTGTCGCAGACCAAGCTCCTTGCGTTCATCGCGAATGATTTGGCCAATAGTGGCAACATTGAGCATGAGCGCCCCCTTTCCCGATCGGGATATCTATGCTTAATGATGCTCTATTGCAAGATTATTTTCCCGAACGGGATATTCTGAGCTTAAAAGTTGAGCCTAAGGCAGAAACTTTCCTCAACGGGAAATTTCTGCGCATCTCTAAACCCGTGACATTGAGCCCAAAATCGCCCAAAATCGCAGCCGAAGATCGCCGCAAAAACAACCCCGGGGGGCCATTGTGGGGGCGAGCCCATCAGCTTTCGCTCAAACCCCTTGAACCACAAGCGGTTGCATCGGCCTACTTGCCACCTCCGTCTCCGCCACCTTACTATGATGGCTCCAGCGATCGGGCTCCCCGGTTGCAGTGTCTTACGCCCTGTGTCCGACGTGACGCTGCTCAAGGTTATGCGTTACGCGAAGTTGCGCTTCACAGAGCACGGCTTTTGATCTGCATTCCGGGATTGGCCGCCGAAAGCACCAGCTATCCCGGCGTGGTGGCTAAAGCGGGGCGCGCTGATGCGTTCTGGCCAAGTCCTCGGACTCGGCGAAATTGCTGTCTTCAGTGAGTTCGCATCACAGTTTCCCGATCCCACTGTCAACCGGCGCACCTTGGTTCGAGAATGTGGTATGAACCCGCAAACCGTGCCAACATGTGACCGCAGAAAGTGAACCGAACTGCCAGAGCCAAGCGCCCATCCTGATGATCCTCACTACGCTGATCGCGGCGGCTGGCTTCGCGCGGCCGTGCTGGGCGGTAATGACGGGATCATCTCGGTTTCCTCGTTGATCATAGGAGTCGCGTCGGCGGGCTCCGACCAAAGTGTAGTCATCCTCTCAGGCATTGCCGGATTGACCGCCGGTGCGATGTCGATGGCTGCCGGGGAGTATATCTCAGTCTCATCGCAGCGAGATTCCGAGCTGGCCGATATCGCCCGAGAAAAGCAGGCCTTATCAGCGTCCCCTGAAGAAGAACTGGATGAGCTTGTAGCGATCTATCAGGCACGCGGATTGAACGAACAGACCGCAACCACCGTGGCACACGAACTGATGGCGCACGATCCCCTTGGCGCTCACCTGCGCGACGAAGTCGGGATAGTTGAGACACAAAGGGCACGGCCATTCCAGGCGGCGATAGCCTCGGGTGTCACATTCAGCGCGGCGGCTTCGGTTCCGATCCTGGCGACCCTATTCTCGCCAGCCACGTCAATCATAGCTGCGGTCGTTGCGACCGCCCTTCTCTCCTTGGCCTTGCTCGGGGCGATTGGTGCAAGTGTCGGAGGAGCTCCAATCGCCAAGGCCGTCATCAGGGTGGTTTCCTGGGGCGCATTTGCCATGGCAGGGACATCCTTGATCGGCTCACTCTTCGGTGTGAATGTCTGATCAAGCAAGGTGTCAGGCAGAGTGAGACCGGGTAGGTATGTTTCCATAAAGACACGCATATTGGTCTCACTACGCCCACAATCGTGATGAAAGGGGCTGATCGGCAAACCCCAGAAGAGGTTGAATGTCTGCGAGGATTGTCAAAATATATCTGCCCGAAGCGCGGATCGAGGAACTCGAAGGCATACTGCGAAAGCACGCTCGCCGCTTTTGGCGAGAAGCCGTGCCAGGCGGCCAGGAAAAGTACAGCTGCATCGTCCAGCAGCGTTACACCGAGCGCCTGCTGAATGAGCTCAGTGATGTCTTTGCTCACGAGCCGCATTTTACCGCCTACGTCGAAGCGCTCGAAGCCGTGATCCCCGCAATCGAGGCGACGCCCGATACCGAGCTTGCGCTCGATACCGACCTCCCGCCGCCGACCCCACTTGAGCGGTTTTTCAGCCGGGACAGGCTGAGCACCGATGAAATCTACGATGATATCGCTGAGAGTATTCACATCAGGCCGTCATACCTGCTTACCGTAACCCTTTCGGCTGTCATCGCAGGCCTCGGGATGCGGAGCGGCCAGACCGCCGTGGTCATTGGTGCGATGATTATCGCGCCGCTTCTCGGTCCGACAATGGGCCTGGCGCTGGCTGCGACTGTTGGTGATGGAAAGCTTGGCAAGCAGGCGGCTGTGACGCTGGCTATCGGATGCCTGTTTGCGGTTTTTTCAGGCTGGATCCTTGGTCTGGTGGTCGAAATCGATCCACTCACGCCCGAGCTCAGGAACCGGACCCTTGTCCAACCGGCCGATGTGGTGTTGGCGCTTGCGTGCGGTGCTGCGGGTGTTCTCGCGTTCAGCCGCGGAGCGTCACTCGCTCTTGTCGGGGTCATGATTGCCGTTGCGCTGGTGCCGCCGCTGGCGGCCGTGGGCATCTATCTCGGAGCAGGTTTCCCTGTGGCCAGCGCGAATGCCGTATTCCTGTTTGCCGTCAATCTGGTGTGCGTGAATGTTGCCGGGATCGCCACTTTCCTGTTCCAAGGCCTCCCGCCCAAGAGCTGGCGCTTCACTGGTGGCATTCTCACTGTGTGGAGCATCCTGCTGGTATTGCTCTTGTCCATGATGGCGGGGCGGATTTTCCTCGACTTCGGCTCATGGGAATTGGTGTTCGACTTCATTTCCGGGAGAAGCTGATGCCGTTGCCGATTGACCCTGGGCACCGACGATTGCTGTTCACGCAAATGGCGCGCGCAAATTGATTGACCTGAATGTCCTTACAGACCCGCTGCCAAATTGGGCATCTTGGCTGTGGGCGAACAAATTTGTGGTCGTTGGATGGATCATCGCCCTTGTTGCATTCGTGCTTGTGCCGTTTCGCCGGCCTCCGGCAGAGGCTCGCAGCTGGCTTCTCATCTTCTTCGGCCTGCCATGGGTCGCGCTGGTCGTCTATGCCCTTATCGGGCGTCCGTATTTTGCCGCTGACAGAAAGGCACGGATCGCACAACTTCCAGCGCTTCTTGGCCGTATCCGTTTGCAAATTGAAGGTTTCGGGCCGGTGCCCGAATTGTCGTCAGACAATAGCGCTGTTGAGAGTCTGGCTAGGGGAATTGGCGGCTTCTCAGCGACCTCGGGAAACAGGATCGCCATGCTCGATCGCTATGAGAAGGCCTACGAAGCAATTGTCGCCGATATCGACGCGGCGAAGCACCATGTCCATCTTGAGTTCTACATCTTCAGGGACGACCGTATCGGCAATTTGATTATCGAGGCGCTGGAAAGAGCTACAGCGCGCGGTGTAACGTGCCGCGTCCTTATTGATGCGCTCGGCTCATATGGTTCGCTCCGCAAACTGAAACGGCGCCTGAAAAATGTGGGGGTAGAAGTCTATGACATCCTGCCCCTGCGCCGTCGCCTTCGAAGCTCACGCGTCGACCTGCGCAATCATCGCAAGATCGTAATCGTCGATGGTAGGGTCGGGTATACCGGGTCTCAGAACATCTGGGATCCGACCGAGCATTCGCGCCGGACGAACAAGGATCTGCTGCTGCGGATCGAAGGTCCGGCAGTTGCGCAACTCCAGGCGGTCTTCGCGCTGGATTGGTATCTTGAGACGCTTGAGGAATTGGTGAGTGTCGATCTCTACCCCCGCCCACAACACCTGGGCACCCGGTCAGCGCAAATCGTGGCTACGGGACCCGAAAACCCGGAAATCGGCGTGGACCTCATCTTCGCACAGGCGATGTATAACGCGGCCGAAGAAATCGTCATCACATCGCCGTATTTTATCCCGAACGATGCCATGATCTCGGCCATCAAGGCAGCGACGCTTGGCGGAGCGCGAGTGTGCCTGATCACACCGGAGCGGAGCGATCATCCCGTGGTCGGACTGGCTCAGCAAAGCTACTATTCCGAGCTGCTGGCCGCTGGGCTGGAGATCTATCGCTACGGACCGGAATTCCTGCACGCCAAGCATTTTCGTGTCGATCATGAAGTCTCAATTGTTGGCACGAGCAATATGGATGTGCGCTCCTTTGAGTTGAATGCCGAGATTGACCTCATTTCCTTCGACGCAGAATTTGCCGAGGAATTGCGTGGACTTGAACAAAACCTGCTTCAAAACTGCAAAAGGCTTACACTCAACGACTGGAGCAAACGGCCACTGTGGTCGAAGGTGCGCGAGAACACTGCGCGTTTGATGGCTGATCTGATCTGATGGCAAGAACTGAAGTCAAAGTCGCGAGTTACAATATTCGCAAGGCGATCGGGACCGACCGGACCCGCAGGCCGCTTCGCATCCTGAATGTCCTGGAAGAAATCGATGCAGACATCGTTATCCTTCAGGAGGCCGACCGCCGCTTCGGCAAGCGCCAGAGCGCCTTGCCACCATTCCTCATCGAGGCTCATTCGGATTATCGGCCCGTCCCTCTGGATGTGCAACGCGACTCCATGGGTTGGCATGGCAATGCAATTCTGGTTCGCAAGGATATTGCGATCGAGCATCACGACATCATCCACATCCCCTATCTCGAACCGCGCGGGGTGATAACGTCGAGGCTCAGGGTGAAAGGGCAACCTTTGTCCGTGTTCGGGATGCATCTCGATCTTTCGGGATTGTGGCGCACACGGCAGGCTAACGTAATCGCAGATCTCGCGCGCGAAGAGCGGACATTCGGGCCTACGATCCTTTCGGGCGACCTCAATGAATGGCGCCCCAACGCAGGCTGCCTCAAGGTGTTCGGCAAGCACTTTTCGGTGCTTGATTGCGGGCGTAGCTTTCACAGTTTGCGCCCGCTCGCCCGCCTTGACCGGATCATGCATTGTGACCGGATCGAGGCCATCGAGTGGGGCGTGCATCGCAGTTCACTCGCAACACAGGCGTCTGACCATCTGCCGGTCTGGGCGCGCCTGCGGTTCTAGAATGCGAGGAGTGGCTGCCGCATGATCCCCTCGGAACCCGTCAGTCCAAAGCCCCCGCCGCACGATCCCGAGGGCAAGCCAAAGCTGAAGCGAGCGCTATCATGGCCGCTGCTCAGCCTCTACGGGCTTGGGGTAACCCTGGGCGCAGGGATCTACGTTCTTGTCGGCGCAACCGCCGCGCAGGCCGGTATCTATGCCCCCGTTTCCTTCCTGATCGCGGCGGCCATCGTGGGCGTCACGGTGCTATCGTATATCGAGCTGGCAACCCGCTATCCAGTCAGCTCGGGTGCTGCTGCCTATGTGGAGGCAGGGTTTCGAAGACCCTGGCTCACCACATCGATAGGCCTCCTCATTGCCTTGTCAGGGATCGTTTCGGCATCAGCTGTCGCAATCGGTGCGGGCGGCTATCTGAGTGGACTGACCGGATTGCCAGTGCCGCTCCTCGCCATCGTCACAGTCGTCGTCATGGGATCGCTCGCCGCATGGGGCATCAGCGAATCGGTCACGGCGGCCACGGTAATTACTCTCATCGAAGTCGCGGGGCTGCTCCTCGTTATTGGATGGAGTTTTGCCGGACCTTCACCCACAATCATTTCTGCGGTCGATCTGCTGCCCCCTCTTGAGATGACCAATTGGTTCGGAATTTTCGCGGCCTCGACGCTCGCCTTTTTCGCCTTCATCGGATTCGAGGATATGGCGAGCGTTGCGGAGGAGGTGAAGGACCCACGCCGCGCCTATCCGAGAGCCGTGATCCTGACGCTGGTGGTCTCGACACTGCTCTATATCTTGACGACCATCGCAGTCATCTCGACCATCCCAATTGATACGCTTGCGGGTAGTTCATCGCCATTGATGCTTGTTTTCGGAAACGCGCCCACGATCCTGCGCGAGGCATTCGGCGTGATCGCGGTGGTCGCGACCGTGAACGGGATCCTCGTCCAGATCATCATGGCGTCTCGAATGATCTATGGCATGGCCGATCGCGGCTACCTGCCAAAGCCATTTGCTTCGGTTTCAGAGCGCACACAGACCCCGCTTCTTGCAACCGCAGCGGTCGTTTTGGTCATCATCGCGCTCTCACAATTGTTCCCTATCGAGCTGCTGGCAGAGCGAACCTCGCAGATCGTCCTCGTCACGTTCGTGCTAGTCAATATCTCGCTTTTGCGTGTCAAATTGAGGGAGGAAGGCGCGCCGAAAGAGTGCTTCGTAGTCCCGCCTTTCGTTCCTGCCATCGGCGCTCTGGCTTGCGCTCTCTTGCTGTTTTCGGGGCTTCTCTGAGCGCGCCGGTGTTATTCGGCTAGCTCAGCTTTCGCGCACTTCCGCCGGGATCATCATCATCCTTGGCGCGTCTGCGTCTGGCCAGTTTCCAAGATAGAAATCGGCAACGACCAAGGTTGGGCTGACATGCATCTGCGCTGCGGCCATATGCTGAAGCACGCGCTCGCAAAGCGCCTCGTCCCACGTCTCCAGGATGATCCTGTTGCGCGAGGCCATTATCGCGAACACCTCTTCGAGCGACGCCCCCCGGTTCACCGCCGCGCGCAGCTCGTGGATCATTGCGCCTTCAGCCGTCGAGCACGCCATCGGAATGCGCCCGAAATGTTCCATCCCGCGCTGGCCCGCAGCAATCGTGGTGAGCAATGCAACCTGTTCGGGGATGTGGCCGACCAGCGGCAGGCCGGCGTCTTGGGCGGCTTTTGCAAGAGCGAGATAGGTCGCCTCGTCGAGCATCGAGTAGGATTTGACCGCTGCCCAGCCTTCTCCTTCGATTTGAGTCACGACTCCGCGTGCTTCGTTCGGGGTGTCAGCCAGAAACATGCCCGGCCAGGAGCCAGGATTGGCATCGACCCAAGCGCCCGCCAGCACAAGGCGAGGGCCAAGCACCTCGCCGCTTTCAATCCTTGCCTGCAAAGCCTTCTGATCCGCGATCGGCCACAAAGCGCCCATATCGCGCACGCCGGTGATCCCATGGATCAGATACAGAGGCAGCGCAGTGTCGGGCTCAGTCCGCGATGAGAAGACATGGACGTGGCTGTCCCATAGGCCGGGAATGAGGTAGCGCCCCTCCCCATCAACCCGCTGGACCGGCTCAGGATAATCAACATCATCGGCAATCCGTTCGATCCGATTGCCCTCGATCAAAACCGTCCGCCGCTCAGCGATTGCACCGCTTTCGATGTCGACGATGTTGACATTCTCGATGATCACATCGGCACGGGCGGTGCCGGGCGCAACGAGCGATGCGAAGGCGGCAATCAGAAGCGGAAGCCATCGGGAGTGCATGTGCGTGGTGTGCTGGGTGGCCTTGCAGGTCTTAGGATTCATGACTCTCTGCCTCCAAAGAAACCACTGATACGCTCTCGCAACTCTGCATGATGGCCGAGAAGCAAGTGTCCCCCGCTCTCCAGGCCAATCAGCTCCGCGTTGGGCAACCCATCGACGATCCGCTCCGCTACAGAAAATGGATTCAAGCGATCATCTTGCGCATGGATGACGAGGGCAGGCGCACGTATAGCTGTGAGATCATACCTCATGGCGGGATCAATCGCTGCGCCTTCGTTCGCAACGCCTTGAAGCCTCTCAGAAGCCGGAAGGAAGCCATCAACCAATTGCTCCACAAATAGCCTTTCCTTGACTGTGGCAATCCGAAGCAACTCAGGGCGGGCATCAAACGCGCTCTTCAAGGGTCCACGGGCGACCTTGCTCAAAGCCCAATAGGCTGCGTCATTGCCCAAGAGGGCAGAATACGCCCAAGTCGGGATCGGACGGTCTTCGATCTGCTGCGAGAAAGGCGTGAATGGTGCTGACGAAAGGAGGACGAGGAGCCCTGTCCTTTCGGGAAAGATCTCTGCGAGTTTCAGTGCCGGTGGCACTCCGCCCGACATTGCCAAGACTCCGACCTGCTTGATCGCCAGCGCATCCAAGAGGTCGACTATCGCTTCGGCTTGGGCCGTGGTTGATGCATCCTCGGGCAAGGTGCTGCCGAGATATCCGAAGCGTGAGACTGCGATGAATCGAGCCGCATCGCCCCCGACCGCGTTTGCAAGCAAGCGCCCTTGGTCAAATCCACCACCCGCTCCGTGGATTACCAGAACCGGTGCGCACTCACCGAATGTGGAGTACTCTATGGTGCCGTGCCGAGTCGTGGCCAAAGAGCGCTCCTCTTGGAGCTGCGCCCGCCTTGCGTCCGCCGCGCGCGCACCTAGAACTCCGATGACGAGTGTGGCTGCCAGGCAACCGATGCCTACCGCCAGGCCGAAACGGTATCTCATGCGCACGGGCCTAACGGGCCTCGTACCGGACCAGTTTGAGATGGCCGTAGGTGAACGGGCCTTCTGGCAGTTGCCAGATCGCATCGCCCTCGCTTGCCAGATGCCAGCCATCGAACCTGCGATAGTTACCCAAGGGCGTGGACCAACGCGCGATCCGCAAGCTGCCGTCTTTCTCCATCATGCCTCTGTCGTCAGAGATGAAATCGACAAGCTCACCCGCTTCATTGAAAACCAGTTCGGCCGAAACAGTGTTGGCCCCGAGGGTGAAGGCAACCTTCGCCCGCTGATCGTCCACCTCGGTCCACTGCAGGCGCTCATCAACCAGCCGCGAGGGTGCAAAGAAGGCGATGTCATTTAGGATCGTGACCGTTTCGGTGCGCGCAAGTTCGGGACCGCTCGCATTTACGATATCGACCAGCCCTGCCGCCCGAACCTTCATGCTGGCCTTGTCTACCTCGAAATCATGCAAAACGCTGACCGGCAGCCCCTTCATGTGGGTGCGCATGAAGAACAGGCGATGTACTTCGTCGAAGCGATCATATTGCGATGCGGGGCCGGTCATGCCCTTGGCACCCGGCGCATCATACATTGTCGCTTCGAACTCCATCGCGATCTCCGTCACGATCGGCCTGCCAATCGAACCGGTAAGCTTGATGTACCGCCGCACCGGTGCAGGAAGATGGGCAATATCTTCATTTGTCAGCTTCTTGACGTTCGGCATGACCGTCGATGATGCCTTGCGACGAATGCGCTTGAACTCGCGGGACAGATTGATCGACCAAGCATAGATCGCTCCGCCCAGAGCGAGTGTGCCCAGCGTCCTGGCTATCCACATGATCGGTGCTCTCCTTTCAGCCCTCAGGTGCTGCTTCTGACCAATTCTCGAAGGCGTTCAGCCTAGTGGGCAAGGAACAGCGGCAAAGGCGGATCGCGCAACATATCGCGGGTGACGCCGCCCAGAATGCGCTCGCGGAAGCGCGAGTGACCATAGGCCCCCATGACAATGTAGCCTGCCTCACGGCCCTCAGCTGCATTCACGAGCGTATCGGCGATCGATTCACCCTTTTGCTGCGGCAGCTGGGTTAGCTCGCTTTTAACGTCGTGTTGCGCCAGGTATTCCGAAGCTTTCATTGACGGCAGATCGAACTTTTTTCGGAGACTCGTTTTCTTCTTCTCTTTGACGCTCAAAACATGAACGGAGCTGGAGCGACTGATCACCGGAAGCGCAGCCCTGAGCGCGTGCGCGCTCTCCGGCGCACCATTCCATGCGATCGCAACAGGTCGTTCAACATCGAACGATCGCACATTCTCAGGGACCACCAGAATGGGTGCGCGAACACGCTCAAGCAGCTCGCTTACAAACCGCGATGGCGATCCTGAGATCTGGAGCGGATCATGAGCACCCACAATCACGATGTCATGAATGGGAGCATGGCATCCGATCATATCCATTGCAGGCCCGCTCGATGTAACCCAATCCCAGGCCACACCCTCGTTCGAAAGCTCGTTCTCGATATGGGCGCGAAACTTCTTCGCGGTCTTGTTGTATTCGACCATCATCTCAGCTGACATCGCTCCATAAAAGTCGGTCGGCATCCCAAAATCATAGGGCGCCGCATGCGCGCACGTGATGCGCCCCTGGTATTGGCGAGCGAGGTCCAGCGCCACCTGGAGGCGGGCTTCGAAGCACTTGTCGTCGTACACGTGCAGAAGGATGGATCGCATGGAGTTGGCTTTCATCTTTGAAGGCTGAGCAATCGAGAGAATAGCGCCGATGGCTTCGCGCGAACTACGTAAATTGCCGTAAAGCCAAGGCGGTACCGTGCACCGTAGCAAGATCGTGCTCACGCTTGTCGTGAAAGCCATTCAGGATTGTACATATGACCAACAACGCCGAATTCGCGAACGCGCTGAAAACGCGTTTCAGGGACCTCTTGAGTCGTGCAGAGATAATCGAAGACGATCTGCGTCACCCACTCGATGCCGATTTCAGCGAACAGGCCGTCGATCTTGCCGACGACGAGGCGCTTGAGGGTATCGACGAGGCGCTCAGAGCCGAAATGAAGCAAATTGGCTTTGCCTTGGCGCGGATCGAAAACGGGACTTATGGCACCTGCGCTCAATGCGGAAAGGACATCGGTGAGGAGCGATTGAGGGCGCGACCAATCGCCACCCGCTGCATCGCCTGCGCTGCCTGAAGTTTGGGAGTTTTGAGCTTGGAACAGCACGAGCACGCAGGCCATAGCCTCAAGTGAGAGTGGGGCCGGGCCCGGCATCCGGACATTTACGGATACTGACTACGGACCGCTCTCGGCAGTCTCGGATTGTACTTGGGCAATTCTGCCTGCCGAGGAGGTGTCGACATGAGCATGATCGAAGGCACGCCGATCAAACGATTTGCAGCAGGGCTGTTCGTTCTAGCAGGGGCTCTTGCACTTCCGTCAAGTTCCATTGGTCAGGATGAACCTGAGCCAACGGCAGCAAGTGCAATCGAAGAAAGCGACATGGTCTTTGTCGCAGGCGAGGAATTGAGGGTAACGCAGAAGACCACCGATGATCTGTTCGCTGCCGCCAACACGCTTGAAGTCAACGGCGCACAGGCGGACCATCTGTTCCTTGCCGGGGGCGATCTCAAGATTACGCAAACACAAGTGAGCGATATTGTCGCGGCCGGGGGCGACATCCGACTGGAGGCGGCGGCGGTGGCGGATGACGTCATTATAGCTGGCGGCGAGATCGTCGCAGACGAGGATTTCGACATCGGTGGAACCGCCGTCATTGTCGGCGGGGATGTGCGTTTCGAAGCGCCGGTTGGTCAGGACTTGAGGATCGGAGCGAATGATATTTTCGTGAATTCGGTCGTTCCTGGAACAGCTCGCCTTTCTGGCGATACGATCGTGCTTGGCCCCAAGGCTCGCATCGGGGGTGACCTTCTCTATCGCGGATCAAGCCTCACCGTCGATTCGGCTGCGGTCATCGAAGGGGACCGCACCCAATTGGAAGCCTCCGAACCCTTTGCCGCCGAAGAAATCGGCAAGGGTGCAGGTTTGATGTTTCTCTATTTCGGCCTCTCGACGTTGTTCAGCTATTTCGTGATTGTCGCCATGTTGGTGCTGATCGTGCCGCGATTGATGCAGTCGACATCGCAGATGCTAGAACGCAAGCCGCTACAGGCGCTTGGCATAGGTGTGCTCTTTGCTGTGATCGCGCCTGTTCTGGGGCTTGTGCTGATTCAAACCGGGCTGGGACTACCGTTGGCTGTCTTCCTGTTTGTTGCGTCTTTGGCGCTGACGCCAATCGCCGTCGCAGTATCCGCTCATTTCCTCGGGATGTTCACGCGCAAGCTCATCACAAGGAAGAGCAGGGATCCCGAGAGCACTTTCGAGCGGATCGTCTGGCCGCTTGCAGGCGTCGTGATCCTGTTGGGTCTGTGTCTGGTGCCGCTGGTCGGCTTGCTCGTCCTCCTATTCGCGATGCTCTTCGGGCTGGGAGCGTTCGGGAGGCAGGTGATCGAAATGCTCTCCACTGGACCTCAGGTTCCGGCTGGTGCGCCAGCTATGGCCTGATGGGTGGATGGGTGCCCCGGAGGGCGCGCGACTGGAGACGTTGATAAAAGCCTATCATCGCTCCCACGTCCCCCATCTGGCTAGCCATAGGAGAAATGGCCAATGCCCCCCCTCTGGCAATCAGCCTTCGTGTTCATTCTCGCAGCCGTCGCCGTCTGGTGGGCAGGCACAAGGCTTCCGGCATATGTGGTTGCCCTGAGCGAGAGGACTGGAATTGGCCAAGGGATCGCAGGGATGCTGGTGCTTGGTGGCATTACCTCGCTCCCGGAACTCGCCACCGGCACCACCGCCGCCGCAATCGGGGTGCCTCTGCTTTCGCTTAACGACATTCTGGGAAGCGCCAGCCTCAATCTCCTGTTGCTCGCGCTTGCGGACATGGCGATTGGTGCAAAGCCTCTGACATCGGTTGTCGCTCGCCCAGTGACCCTTATTCAGGGGGTTCTGAGCATGTCGCTGTTTGCATTTGTCGGAGCGGCGATCGGCATCGGCGGGGGCGATTGGGGCGGACCGGTCAGCGTTTGGTCGGTTGCCATTTTCGTGTGTGTTGTTGTCGCCTTGCTGATCTCAGATCGATCGGAACGTCGCCCGATGTGGCAGGTCGTCAACCCGCCCGACCTCGAAGTTGCCGAAGAAGCGCGGGAAAAATCAATTCCCAAGCGCAAGCTTACTCTTGCCCTTGCCGGGCTTTCATCGGTCATTCTCGTCGGCGGCGTCGCCCTCGCCAATGCTGGAGAGACCATTGCCACCGAAACCGGGCTGAGCACAGGCATCGTGGGTCTGCTCATTATCGCTGTGGCAACATCGCTACCCGAAGCGAGCGCGATTCTGGGGGCAATGCGTCATAAGAGATACGAGTTGGCGATCGGAGAAATCTTCGGCTCCAACATGTTCAACCTGGCGATCATCCTTGCGATTGATCTGGTCGCCGCAGGTCCGAGCGTTATCGAGCAGGCCGGAGGCTTCGAGATTGCCGCAACCATGCTTGCGCTGCTTCTGACGGGGCTGTTCGTGATCGGCCTGATTGAGAGGCGTGATCGCACGGTGCTGCGCATGGGTGAGGATTCTATCGCAGCGATTATCCTGTACTTTGCCGGAGTGACTCTCCTGCTTACACTCGCGCATTGAAAGTATTCACCGCGACCACCCCGCGCAGATCGGATCGGCGCGGGGTGGCCCGGATGAGCCAGCGGGTCTCCTCTCCTCGACGCCGCTCAGCTCCTGGAAGAGATTTCGATCTTGCGCCCTTTTTCAGGTGCACTTTTTGTGCGCTGAATGTCGATCGCAATCACGCCATTGTCCGAACTCGCCTCAAGCCCCTCGGCGTCGCTGTCTGCGGGGAGCGCAATGCGACGCTCGAACGCGCCGTAGCTGCGCTCTGAGATAGTGTAATCGCGCTCCTTCTCTTCGCGCTCTTCCTTCTTTTCTCCCTTGAGGATCAGCATGTCGCCCTTGACGCTGATGTCGACTTCGCCGCGCAGCCGGTTGAACGGCTCACGCAGTAAGTCGGATAGTCGGGAGTGGCCACGGGGCCGTGGGGCAAGCATGGTTTCTGCAGCCATTTCGCAGCCTCCCGGATGTTTGGTTAGGGGAGCTTCGTCGTATGATCAGCGGGGCTCGCGACCGATACGGAAACCTCCATATAGGCCAGCTCAAAACACCTTTTCAGCGATGATCATACCGGGATTGTCGGAACATGATTTGATGGTGAAACCCATTTCCCTCTCAAGCCGCACAGCATCCCTTTGCTCAGCGCTCTCAAGCGATGTAATCCTTTTGACGCCCATCGCTTGAGCGTAGCGCGCGGCATGATCGAGCAGAGCCCAGCTGATGCCGCGCTGCTTCATGTCCTCGCGCGTGCAGACGGCAAATTCGGCGCTCTCAAAACTCTCGTCGGCACCGAGCATCGCGCTGGCCACGATTTCGCCGGTACCCGGATCGAAGGCGAGAAAATCGATGGTGCGATCATTGGTATCGTCGACCATCTCTGCCAATCGATCATCGTCTACCTTTCGCATTCCGGACAGGAAACGAAAATAGAGATCGCGGCGCGCGACACCCTCGAAGAAGCGCTTCAATGCATCCAGATCATCAGGCCGTGCCGGCGTGATCAGGATTACGTCGCCGCCCTGCGTCGTGATCTCCGCGCTCCAATCCGCTTCAGCTTCGCGATTGGAAAAACGCCTGAACGTCTGGGCCGACGGTTGGGTGAAGTTCAATTCGGACATGTCTGGTCTCCTGCAACGTCGCCGAATGTGGACGAAGTTGTCAGGAGAGATGATCCGTAAACCTCCGTAGGGTCGCTGCGACGGGCAAACGCGATCTTCACTGGGTCTCGATTGTAGACATCCTGCCAGAACCGCACCCCGCCGATAAACAGGGGTTCGGCGGTGAAATAAGTGACGTAGAGCGGGACGCTCTTCGAGAGTTCGAAAGTCTGCGTCTTGCCCGTTGCGACCTCCTGCTCGACGCGCGCGAGATCCCAGCCGTCCGGTGCGAAGAGTGTGCCAACAAAGCTGAGCGCACGGTCCACCCTGATACAGCCGTGACTGAAGAACCGACGGTCTTCGGCAAACAAGTCCCGGTTGGACGTATCGTGCAGGAAAACGCTGTAGGGGTTGGGCATGACCAGCTTCATGCGCCCAAGCGCATTGTTGTCGCCCGGCATCTGACGATACCGCCCGTTCTGATACACGTATCCGCGCGCGCGCGCCGCTGACGGGTTTCGCCTGACGAAGCTGCCTATGCCTTCGCGAGCAATGCTGGAGGGAATCTCCCACCAGGGATTAAGCACCGCGCCTCTCACCTGCGTTGTAAAGACCGGGGTGCGGGTAACAGGCTTGCCGACGATCACTCGCCAGCGGCCTTTCACGAAATCCCCTTCCCACAGGGTCAATTCCTGCGCGGCGATGTTTACGAGCAGGTATCGGCTGCCGAGCTGGACGGGCATCCAGCGCCATCGTGCGAGGTTTGCGATGATGACCCTGCGCCGATCGGGATCGCCTTCCTCTGCGAGCGCCTCCACCAGTCCTGCATGACGAGGATGCGATGGGCGACGGGAGCGCAGATAAAGATCAAGCTGATCCGCTTCCAAAGCAGCTTCCAAGCCGGCTCGCAGCTCAGCGTCTGCGATACCGCCATCGATGCGCCACCATGGAGGCTTGGTCGGCCCACAACAGCGCCCGCTCCATGCCCGCATCAGCAACAGCGCTGCTTCATCGGCAATCGGGTCAAGCCGTTCGAGATCGCCAGCATCAATGGCAGAGCGAAGCCGGACACTCTCCGAATCTGGCAGATCGATCCCTTCATCAGCCGCTCGCTCCATCCAGCGATACAGGGTCTCGGCCTGTGCGGTCGACCAAGAGGTGTTGGCATTCGCAGGGTGAGAAAATGCGATCAGCGCCGCAAGCGCCAACACAGCCAAGCGCATCATGCGATAAGCACCGCTGCGCCGGTGATCGTCCCGGCACGCAACCTTTCCAGCGCCTCGTTCGCCTTGTGCAAAGGGAAGGTCTCGATTTGCGTCTGCACGGGATAGGCAGCAATGGCTGCAAAGAAGCTCTCGCCATCGGCGCGCGTCAAATTAGCGACCGAGCGAACCTGCCTCTCCCCCCAGAGAAGCTCGTAGGGGAAAGTCGGAATGTCGCTCATGTGAATGCCGGCGCAAACGACTATTCCTCCCTTGCGAACCGCGGCCAAGGCCTGGGGGATCAGCTCACCCGCCGGAGCGAAAATGATCGCTGCATCCAGCTCGAATGGCGGCAGCATATCGGAACCGCCAGCCCAAACACACCCCATCTCCCGCGCAAAGGCCTGGGCGGCGACGTCTCCGGGCCGCGAAAAGGCCGCGATCCTGCAGCCGAGCCGTGTTGCGAGTTGGGCTATTATATGCGCCGAGGCACCGAAGCCATATAAGCCGATCCTTATGGCATTCCCGCACATCGAGAAGGCACGGTAGCCGATCAAGCCTGCGCAAAGCAGTGGGGCAGCGTGGGCATCTTCGACCGCCGGAGGGATTGCGAAACAGTAATCCGCCTTGGCAATGCAATGCGACGCATAGCCACCATTTACCGAAAAGCCGGTGAAGACGGGATCATCGCAAAGGTTTTCTTGTCGCGTGCCGCAGTAGTGGCATCGTCCGCATGACGAACCGAGCCAGGGAACCCCCACGCGCTCGCCAATTTCGAAGCAATTTACCTGATCGCCTTTGGCGATGATGCGGCCAACCACCTCATGGCCGGGGACGATCGGTAGAGCGCCTTCGATGTCGCCGTCGATTATATGCAGGTCTGTGCGGCACACGCCGCAGGCCAGCACTTCAAGCAGAACCTCATCGGCATCCGGCAACGAAATTGGACGTTCGACCAGTTCGAGCGGCTCGCCCACGGAAGAGAACTCCATGGCCTTCATGGTCACCGCACCAACGTCGTTTACGATCATATTCATCGCCCGCGCCGGCCAAGCTCTTCGACCCTCCTGAGCCATTTTTTGCGATAGCCGGGCCAGCTGTCCACTCGCCCGATGATGGTCGTGAAAACCGGCTTGATCCCAACGAAATGGAGGATCTGGCGCTTCAGGCTTTTTACACTGTGGGAGCGGAAGAACAGGCGATAGATTGGGGCTGGCGTGCTCATGGTAACGATAAGGCGCGCGGATTTGCCCGTCAGAAGACCTCGCCATTTCGCTTGCGCGGTAATCTCGATGGCGAAGCCTGGGCGCAGAACCTGTTCTAGGAACGCCTTGAGTAGCGCGGGCACATCACCCAACCAGAGCGGGTAGAGAATGACGATGTGCTCAGCCCACTTGATGTCCTTCTGAGCCATGAGAATGTCCTCCTCGGGCTCAGTTGCGCTCCACACTCGGGGTTCGCGCAACATCGCGAATTCGAGCTGGCTGATATCCACTCGCCGGACTTCGTGCTGCTCGTCGGCTCCCTTGTGGTAGGCGGATGTCAGGGCATGAACGCAATGCTCAGGCTCGCCGCTGGGATGGCCGTCGATGATGAGTATTCGCGTCATGGGGGCAGGACTGCCCGAGCTCTGACTCGCCTTATATCCGTAAATGTCCTAGTGTCAGCGTTTCCCACGACGCAGGTAAAATCGTGGGTCTGGTGGGTAATGTGGCGCAATCCGAGCCAAGAACAACGCAGTCGAATTCGTACATCAGCCAGCGCGCGGTGGAAGAGCTGCATGCGCTCATCGACACCGTTCCCGATGCCATGGTCATTTCCGATAATAACGGCGCAATCCTGTCCTTCAGCACGGGCGCGGAAGAAATGTTCGGATATGCCGAGCGAGAGGTTTTAGGGGAAAATGTGAGCTTTCTGATGCCTTCTCCCGATAGGGAACGCCACGATTGCTTCATGGAAAGATACCTTGAAACAGGCATAGCCAAGATCATCGGGATAGGCCGCGTGACCACCGCCCGTCGCCGTGATGGAAGCACTTTCCCGATCAAGCTGTCCATCGGGGAACTCCAGATGGCCGCGCAGCGCGGTTTCGTTGCCTACATTCGAGATCTCAGCGAAGCCCGCGACACCGAGCGCGAGCTGCATACTCTCCAAAGCGAGCTGGCCCACGTATCCCGGATATCATCTATGGGATCGCTCGCAACTTCGCTCGCGCACGAGCTTAATCAGCCTCTCACGGCAGTTGCGAATTATGCGCACTCGGCAAAAGATCTGTTGAGCGACCCTTCACCTGAAAACCTTGTACTTATCCGCGAAGCGATGGACGAATGCGCGAACGAAGCTTTGCGCGCGGGCCAGATCGTTCACCGATTGCGTGACTTCATCAAGCATGGGGAAACCGAGCGACAGGTCTCCAGCCTCGCTCGTATCATCCAGGAATCATCAGCACTGGCACTCATCAACGGAGATGGTCAGGGGGTTGATTTCGAGGCCGAACTCGACCCTACCTGCGATGAGGTGCTTGTCGATCCTGTGCAAGTGCAGCAGGTGACCCACAATCTCATTCGCAACGCGCTCGAAGCGATGCACGAAAGCAGACACAAGAAGCTGCGTATCCGGTCAAGGCGCGCACCCAACGGATTTGTTCAAGTCTCCGTCGCCGATAGTGGGCCAGGTTTGGATGAAAAAGTCGCGGACCGCCTGTTCCATCCATTCAACAGCTCGAAATCAGATGGCATGGGGCTTGGCCTGTCGATCTGCCATACGATCATCCAGTCGCACGATGGAAAGATCTGGGTGGAGGAGTCCGATCTGGGTGGAACCGCATTTCATTTCACAGTTCCCCTCGCGGAGGTCGAAGATGAACACGAGTAGCTATCCGGTATACATCGTGGATGACGACGACACTGTTCGTCGGTCGGTGGGTTTCATGCTCAAGACATCCGGGTATTCCGTCACCGCGTATGAGAACGGGGCCCAGTTCCTTAAGGACGTCAAATCTCTGGAGGCGGGCTGTGTCCTGCTCGATATCCAGATGCCTGAAATCAACGGTTTGGAAGTGCAAGCAGAGCTGCGCGAGCGAGGGGTGCCGTTTCCGGTCATCGTCATGACGGGTCATGGCGATGTCGATGTCGCCGTGCGCGCGATGAAAGCGGGTGCCCTCGACTTCATCGAAAAGCCGTTTTCGAAGGACACGATGGTCGAGGCGATCGGAGAGGCGTTCGACCGGCTGGATCGATCCAGCGAAAAGAGCAAAAGGCGCGAAGAGGCGGAATTGCTGGTGAACGGCCTCACCAAGCGTGAACATGAAGTGCTGATAGGTCTGACAAAGGGTCATCCGAACAAGACTATCGGCTATGATCTCAATATCAGCGCGAGGACGGTCGAGATACACCGCGCAAACGTGATGAAGAAGCTGGGCGTCCACAATCTGTCTGATCTGCTGCGTATCGCGTTTGCAGCAGGCGTAGGCGAACAAGATGGCGTGGCTGAACCGACTTCGCCTGCCAGCGTACCGCCAACAGCCTAGCAACGATTAGTCGGGGCGAATGTTGGCGACCAGATATGGCATGGCACCGCGACGCGGCTCGGTCAGAGATACCTGTTCTCCTTCCCTGAAAGAGCAGTCCTCAAACCAGGCGAACGGTTCGCCAGAGCCGTCCATCCACCCGGAAACCAGCCGCCAGATTGCGGCTTGCCGAATAACATACCCGGATCGGATCGGTTCACTCGGCCAAAAACGCCGGGCGGTTGATCGGGCGGGGTTCAACGCATGGATCTGGGTATCAATGTGCCCGTTGGCGCGCAGAGGAACGCGGAGAAGGTATCCGCGGACCACCGACCCCGAGGGAAATTGAGCGGATCGCCCATGCTCAAGTCTGACCAGTCTCCAGGGCATTCCATTCCGCCCCCAATTCTCAACGTGCGCAAGAGACGCAGAGCGCGTCGGTGCAGCTGTGCATTTTCCCAACTGGTTTCCAGCCGTCATTCCGTAAATCCCCCTAGTGGCCCGCGGGCTGAGCCGGATGGAAGCAGCGGGGCCGACTAAGGAGGTTTCCGGATAATCCACCAAGCTTTCGCCGACGATAAGCATTCTTTCGGAGCATCAAGGAGAACCCCATGGCGACCGACAACAAACTGAAAGTCTCACCCTTTTGGCTGATCGTCATTCTGCTGTTGATCATAGCCGGGGGACTCGTCCTGTTCACCGACGTGATATCAGGTAGTCGGACACCTGAACGCGAACCCGAACCGCCTTCCACTGAATGGACCACAGCGCCCGAAGGCGGTGTCGAAGTGGACTTGCCCGAGACTGCAATGCGCGTCGTGCCTGGTGAAGAAACAACGCCTGAAGAAGAAGCCTCCGACGAAGCGCAGTAATATGCCCCTGCCACACTCTTTCGCTGTTGCGAGGATCAACGGCACATCGGTCACGATACAATCGATGTTCCTGCTATTGCTCGCATTCATTGCAGCTGCAGCTTCTGTGTCGATGAGACAGCGCAAGAGAACCTCGTTGTGATCCTGATGTCGGGAGACGCACCATCGTCCATCTGACATTTCTCGGAGCTGCAGATACGGTCACCGGCTCGAAGTTTCTGATCGAAACCCCGCGCAGCAAAGTGCTCGTCGATTGCGGCCTCTTTCAAGGGTACAAGGTTCTGCGCTCGCGCAATCGCAATCCTTTACCGCTGGACCCCGCCCATATCGATGCGGTGGTTCTGACGCATGCCCATCTCGACCATTCAGGCTATCTCCCGCTGCTGGTGAAAAACGGCTTCAAAGGGCGGGTGATATGCACTCGCGCGACGCGCGCGTTGTGCGGTCTCCTGTTGCCGGATAGCGGCTACCTGCTTGAGGCGGACGCGCGCTATGCCAATCGACGCGGCTTCAGCAAGCACAACCCTGCGCTGCCGCTCTACACGCGCGACGATGGTCTGCGAGCGTTAAAGCAGTTTGCGCCGGAGCCTTTTGGGGAACGCATTGATGTTACTGCAGACTGCACGATCCGCTTCCGCTACGCAGGCCACATCCTTGGGGCGGCCACAATTGACATGATCGCGGACGGCATCCGGATCGTCTTCTCCGGCGACCTTGGCCGCTATGACGATCCCCTGATGTTCGACCCTCAGCCGGTTCCCAAGGCAGACTATATCCTCGTTGAGTCGACATATGGTGATCGGCTGCATCCAGATACCGATCCGCAAGAAGAGCTCGCAGGGATTATCCGACGCACCGTCACCAGAGGCGGAAGCGTAATCATCCCTTCATTCGCAGTCGGCCGCGCCCAAGCCTTACTGTTCCACATCGACGCCGTTCGTCAACGCGGGCGCATCCCTGATGTGCCGGTCTATCTCGACAGCCCCATGGCCTGCAGCGCGACCGATATCTTCTGTGAGCATTCTTCGGATCACCGGCTAACCGTTCAAGAGTGCTGCGATGCCTGGGACGACGTGATCTACACGCGCGAAGTTGAACATTCGAAGCGGCTCGATACCGAGCCCGGATCGAAGATCATTGTCTCAGCCAGCGGAATGGTGACCGGAGGGCGTATCCTGCACCGGTTGAAGCGATATGCTCCCGATGAAAACAGCACGATCGTGATGGCTGGCTTTCAAGCTGGTGGCACGCGCGGAGCGGCTTTGTTGAAAGGCGCCGAGGCGATCAAGATACACGGGCAATATGTCCCGGTGCGCGCGGAGGTCAGATCGCTAGACATGCTGTCAGCTCACGCCGACAGGGACGAACTGTTGCGCTGGCTCGGCGGATTCAGATCGCCGCCAAAGGGGTGCTTCGTGGTGCACGGCGAGGCCGAGGCCGCCGACCGTTTTCGCCTCAGAATCGCCGAACAGCTCTCGTGGAACGTGCGGGTGCCAGAGCATGGCGAGAGGATCTTGCTGAAATAGCAGCCATCGTGTCGCCTCATTGGCAACAGCGGGACATCAAATCCATTCAGTCGGGCGCCGGAAACTCGTCCGGCGAGATATAGGGTTCATCGATATCGGGCTGAAGCGGTTCGGTCTCCGGGGGACGAGCGGGATCGGGCGTGGGTTCGCGCGAAGGCCGTTCCGGAGGCGCGCTGGGCTCAATCCGATCTGGCTCTGGGGGTTGTGTGGCCATGAAAACCTCCTGTTACGTGACTGCAGGAACCGCGCAGAAACCGCTTACGCTCCAGCCGAAGCGACAATCGAGACGATTTGCTCGGGAGTGTGATTGACGACATCCTTGTCGATCTCCGCGAGGATTTCAGACTTGAGTCTATCGGGACAACACTCGCGAAATTCGCCAAGCACCCTCGGAGCTGCGAGCACGATCACCCCTGCGCCTGCGTTCGACTTATATTGATCGAGAATCTTTATAGCACTGCGAGCGAAGTCGCGTTCGGCCTGTTCATGCAGGTCGGTTTCGCTCATCGCACTTCGCCGCGGCGAAGCACTTGAGAAGGATCGCCCGGGACGGTCCGAGCCCTGACTGCTTGATCGCGGATTCTCATTCTTCTCGGACGCGAGCAGTTGAAGAACAGGGCTTCGAGTGTCTCCCTGGTTCCTGAACAGCTGCATCTTGCTGCCGTCGAGCGCCAGCACCAGCGTGCCCGTCGCTATCTTCATGGGAAAACTCCTGTGAGATCATACCTTATCCGCTCGGTGCTAGCCGCCAGGCACCTCATACTCACTAAGGGAACCTCCTAGGATCGCCTATTCTGCTGGCCGCTTTCTTGATGCTGCAAATCGCAATCGGCGAAACACTCACTCGGGATGCGCGAGTGCTCCCGTCAGCTCCAGAATCCCGGCACTCATTGCACGGGCAACCATATGGGTTCGGTTCTTTGCGCGAAGCTTAAACCTCACGACTTCAACATATCGATCAATAGTGCGTGGGGATCGACGATCCCGCGTTTGAGCGAGGTGCCCAACGGTGTCTTACGCTATGAACCGGATGCTCGAACCCATCTTGCGCATCGAAACTTTCAACCAGCTCTTGCTCTCCGTTTTCGTCGCGCCACTTCAGCGTCAGGACAGTAAATCTTGGGCGAACGTAATGAGAGAATTCGATTATCCCATCGCATTGTACCGAGCGGCATGAGATTTCGCGACCGCCGCCTTCACCGGAATAGCGCACCGTCACCATTGCTCCTTCTGGATGGTCCTGCTCTGCAATGCATACGGCGATACCCAGACCAAAATCGTCGCGCACCACCCCTGCAAAGATGAGCGCTTCATCCGGATTGCATAAATGAACGGATGTTGCTGCCAAATCGGCCTCATCAAAGCCATCGGGTGCGGCAATGGCCAAACTTGTTGTACTGGCCATAAAGGCCGCGGCGGCAAGCCAGCGAAACGAATATTGGACCGGCATCAACCTCTCCCTTCGAGGCCTTTCTACGGTGTTGAAGGGGACCACGACATGGGGCGAAGACCCCATCCATTGCCAAACACTTATTCGCGCGGGATCCGCAGGGTCATGCAGGTACCCTTGTGCTTGATCGACCGGAGCGAGAATTCATGGTCCGCACGCTCAGCAAATTGGTGGACAAGGTGAAGGCCAAGCCCATGGCCCTCACTGATGTCGCTCTTGCCGTACTTGGTACTCAGCGCAGCCAGTTCCGCCTCATCCATACCAATGCCGTCGTCGATCACTCTCAACAGTACATGATCCCTGCGCGGCTGCGCAGCAATGAGGAGCTTAGTCGCTTGAGCGTGTTTTAGCGCATTGGATACGAGATTGCTGGCTGCCCGCATCAGTTCAATTGGTTCTGTGCGGATCAGCGCTTCGGAAGCACGGGTCCTCAACTCAACTCCGGCGGCTTGCGCCTCGGCGCCAAACATGGCGGCGCAATTGGCAATGACGAGGCTCGCAGGAAAGGTTTCGTCACCTTCATCCGGTTTCTCGCCCGCTAGCACATTGTCCGGCGCGCTCCCGGCCAGTCCGCTCTGCGTCACGCCCTCAAGATAGGTCAATGCCGCCCGGAGATTGCTGGCGGCCGCAGGGTCACGGCTAGCAACATCTTCGAGACCCCGCCGCAAGGATAGCAAGGGTTGCTGTAAGTCATGCGACGTCGAGGCAAGTCTCGCCTTCAATCCTTCGGCATGGCTGCGCGCTTCGTCATAGCGATCGCGGCTCTCTTGCAGCGCTTCGGCCAGCTCGAGCTTCTCCCGGGTTGCTTCAACCTCTGCTCGCAAGGAACGATTCAGATCGCGCTGCATGGCCAGCATCCTGACCAGAATCGCGATCAGGAAGGCCAGGCTTTCAAACAGCAGCGTTGCATGGAAGTAATCGAGCGCGACGGTCATCGGAAAAAGGCCCGGAGCCAGCAAAACCGCTGACATCGATGCGACAGTGAATACGATCGCGGCGGACCCGGCGAGAAAGGGAAGAGCGCCCAGAACCTTGCCCTTCCAGGCGAGGATAGCGGTCCAGAAATAAGCGAGAGCGACAAGCGGCACGTGCAGGAAAATCGCCCAGCGCATGGCGTCGTACTGCCAGAAGAATGCGCTCAAGACTGCCAGGCCGCACAGGACAAACTGTAGTGCGCGCACGGCGCGATTTGTGCGCGGATGGCTTTCACCCAGTCCGGCGAACAGCCTCGCGAACTGCAAAACTGCAATCATCATGCCGACCAGAAGCAAGAGGTTGGCGGGCTCATATGCGCCCATATTGCCGGGCCAGACAAAGCGGTGCAGGTAGCCTTCATTGTTGGCGACAAACAAAGCGCTTAGCCCGACATAAGCCGCAAAAGCGCTGACGAGCGGCCAGCCGACCAGCCTTCCCATCGCAATCGCGACGATGACCAGCACGATCATCGCGCCATTGATTAGCCAGTTAAACCGGGCCTCCTGCATGTGCGCGGTCCGCATCCGCTCGGGCGTTGCGAACGTGAGCGGCATCCAACTTCCGGTCGAAGAGCGCAAGCCGACCAGAATTTCCGCCTGCTCGCCCGCTTCCATCCATAGCGGCGCAACCAAATACTGGCTGACCACTTGTCGCTCGTCAAAATGGGTCGTCCGGTTTGCGGAGAGCAAAGTTTGTGGCGGCACACCGGCGGCGAGCTTTTGGACCAGCAATTCGTCTACGAATGGCCGTTGGAGATCGATCATCCACTCGCCCGGCCTATCGCTTGCGTTTTGAACGGAGACCAGCAGCCAGACGGCGCCATCCTGATCGCCAAAGTCAACCCAGGGGCTTTCGAGCGGAAGAAACTCGCCGCGTCTTGCAATTACCGCGCCCGGATCAAGCGTGGTGCTGTCGAGGATCAGGTAACGCAAACTGTCAAAGGGCTGGAGGTGATTGTTGCCGGTGGGCAGTTGCGCCGCTGCGGCAACATCTTGCGCAGCCGTACGGTCCTGTGCGTACGCAGAAGCAGCCCACGCAGCCATCAGCATCAATAACATGAACACGACCGCATTGCTGGTCAGAGCAATGATGCGCGAGGGATGCTGCTTCAACATGGGCGAGACACTAACGCCGCTGTGAACGGAAGATATGGGGTCGATACCCCAATCCCATCGCAGGCCTCGCGCAGGACCACCGGTTAGAGCTGCCGATGCTCATCAAGCAGCCCTTCGCGCAAGGCGTAAGTCAGAAGGGCAGAAACCGAATTGACCCCCAGCTTCGCCATCAGGCTGGCTCGGTGTTTCTCGACCGTCTTTGGGCTAATACAGAGTTGCTGCCCAATTGCCGCATTTTGATGTCCTGCTGCGATCAGCGCCAGCACTTCGCGCTCTCTATCCGTCAGATCTTCGCGCTGCGGTTCAGCGGCGAGCTTGCCGGCCACTTCTTCCGAGACGAACTTTCCGCCCGCCAGGACCTGCGCAAAGCCTTCCTTCATCTCTGCGGGTCGGGCGCTCTTTAGAAACAGGCCATCGACGCCGGCCGCAAGCCAGTCTGCCAGCATTGCCGTCGAAGTGAATCCGGTGATGACGACAATCCGCGTATCGGGAGACCATCGCCGCGCATCCCCATAGACTTGCACACCGCGCGCAAGCGGCATGGCGGCATCAAGCAACAGCAGATCGGGCGCATGTTGTTTGACAAGTGCGATTGTCTCAAGCCCGTTTTCGGCCTCTGCCACGATCTCCACACTGCCCAGCTCCGCGAGTATGCTCGCCAGGGATGTACGAACGATTGCGTGGTCATCGGCAATGATCGCACGATACTTCGCCTTCATCTGTTGGATATCCCCCTGGCCCCCTGTTTCAACACTCATAAGGGTCAGATCCCTTCGTGCAATCGCGATGGGTGATCCGCCCCAGTTGCCGCTAGCCATCGTAACGGCAATGTAAGTCGCGATTTGGATGCAAGGGTGAAGAGAAGGGGCCGGATTATCATGCAGAATTTCATAGCAAAAGCAGCAAGCACAGCCGCCGGCGCATTCCTGGCAATGCAGCCCGGACTGGCCCAGGCTGCCGTGTCGCACATTTGCCCGGAGCTCGATCCCAGCAGCAAGACCCTTTCGGTGCGGATCGGATCGGGTTGCATGACAGGCATGGCACGTTTCAGGGATCACGATCTGCAAGTGAAGGTTGACCAGCACCGCGCGCATATCAGTGTAACCGGCGACATTCGATTTCATCCGATCGGAGGCCGGGTGGTTACCGCCGATTGCGGCGGCGCCAAAAGTTTTACGCTGTCGTCAGAAGGGATCGAACCCCGCCGATACACGCTTTCCTATGCCGGTAATTACGTTGGCGTCGCCGATTTCCTCGCAGATGCCAAGCCGCAGGAGTGTTTCGGCACGATGCAGGAAAAGGTTGGCGTTCAAACCCAATCGCTCAGCACCGGAGAGTTTGCCGATTGGCGGTTTGATCTCGAAGAACAATGGAACGGCTGGCGCGGTAACAGCGTCACCGCATTGCTTGAGCCCTTGCTTGGTGGCGCACCTCAAAGCCTCGAAGGGCGCCCCGAAATCGACGTGCGGATGGAAAAACGCATGTGGCACCCCTCCGCGGCGGGCATGAGCACCTGGGCAGGCGCGCGCACGCCATTCATCGCGGTGTGGATTACGCGCCACGGCCTGGCCGACGATTCCGTGACAGGCGATCGCTATTTTGTCGCAGCCGTACAAGGAGATGACGGCTGGAGAGTCGACAAGGTGTGGAGCCAGCAAATGTGCGCCCGTGGAGAGAATGCCGGTCAATGGACCGGTGCAAGCTGTCCGTGAGCTTCTGATCTGGCAAGATGGACAGGATGCTTATGGAATTAACAGCGCAAATCCAGGTGGTTGCGAATGGGGTATTAACCCCATGGGAGAGCATGAAGGGGCCCGCTATCCCATAGCCAACAAAGCCGGAGACGAGTGAAGCGGTTTGGTTGAACTGAAATCCTGGATTGCCAGCAACCCGATCGAGAGTTCACCGTGAGGTTGCTGCAGAAATAGGGGAACTGCAATGCGTAACAAGATCATGACATTGGCGATGGCAGGTTTGCTTGCAACAAGCACACTGTTCGGCGCGAGCCAGGCGCAGGCCCAACTGCCTGACGTCGCCAGCGTAAAGGGCGGGCGAAGCTACGGATGCCGATGGCACCTATGTTGTCTCAACCATCAACAAGCGGATCACAATCGAAAACGGGCGTGCCTATGTCATCGACCCGTGGACGCAGGCGCTGATCTTCCGGATCAGGCCCGGCATGGTCACGCTTCAGAATTTCCGCCAGACCAGCCCCGATACTTTCGAAGCGGACGATCTGCCGATGATGGGCAAGGTGGTTTTCAACCGCCAGCCGAACGGCACGCTACAAGGAGTAGTCCGGGGCGCGTTCGGTGAAGCGAAGTATGCGCTTTTGCCGACCGACTATGCGACAATTGGCGATGCACCGAGCGGTGGTGGCACTCCGACATTGGCCAAGGACCGCATCTACAAACTGCATGTCAGTAATTCACGGTGTCTCGGCTCAGACTTGCTGCGCAAGACCTATAGCGGTGTGTTCAACGTCAGCCTCAAGGATACCAGTGGTAACCGGATGACGTCGAGAAACCGCAACTTCGAAGTCAAATGCACGAACAAGGGGCCGCGCAAGCAGAATTACAAATTCTACGATGCCGGACCTGGTGCCTTGACCATCACTGTCCCGGCTAATGCGAACAAAGTCACCGGCATGCGCGTCGGTGGGAAGAACACGGCAGGTAAGAACGTCACTTTCGACCGCGCTCACAGCAGCTTGCTGATGCGTGCGATCAATCAAGAAAACCTGCTCAATACCGGGCAGTCGCTGAAGGATGAAGTCGTCCTGACCGGCAAGAGCGGCAAGGCCCAGCTCTATGTCACACTGGCACTGACGAGGATCCAGTAATGCGGAAGGGCACAGTCATCTCCTTCCTCGGGGCGGCTTTGATTGCCGGGACTGCGCTGGCGCCGGTAGCACCGGCAAGCGCGCAGGTTCCGGCTTTCCTCCCCAACAAGGAAGCGGTTGCGCAAACCGAGCCGATGGAAATTGACGGCGACTGGCGCGTCAATACCATCAACAAGGTCATTCGGATCGAACGCGGCCGGGCCTATGCGGTCGAAGGCTGGACACATGCCTTCATCCTGCGGGTCCAGCCCGACATGGTCACGATCCGCAATATCCAGCAAACCGGCGACGATGAATATGTCGGAGATGACTTGCCCATGATGGGTCGCGTGACCTTGCGAACGTTTCGCCAGACAGGATTGAAGCCTCGGTACCCGGCTTGTTTGGCGCGGCACGATACACGCTCACCCGCGTCGCAGGTAGCGGTTACGGCAACGGCAGCGAGCCGCCGCCAGTGTTCGCCGCGAGCGATGATCCGGGTGGCACACCGCCATCTGACCTTCGTCAGCCAGATAGCACGCCGCCGGTCTTTGCTTCGCTCGACGAAGCGTTTGGAGAACTACGTCCGGTCGCAGAAACATTCAGGGGCTGTGTCATCCCGCATGATGCGAAGCGGGAAATGTCGGCAAGCGTGCCGCAGCCATCGCCGCGTGACCGGATGACGGGCCTTGAATTTGCGTCCGTCGCAAGTGCGGATCCCAACGCCAATGTTCCTGCCGCTGGCGATGCGTGCTGGACCAGGCTTGACGGGGTTTGGAAAGAGGATCGCAACCCGACCTTCGACACCTTGGCCAACGACGGAAGCGAATGGGACGTTCAGGGACTACCACTCGCAGGGCTGTTGCACGGCAATTACACCACGCCCGAAGGGCTGTTCATCGCTCCGGGAGATGACACCGAAAACGAGCTGTATGTCATGTCGGGGATCAACGATGTTCGCATGACGCGCTATGTCTCGAGCGACGGTTTGAGCGTTGCGGGGCTGATCGGTCAAGCGGGTACGAACAAGGTCTATGAGGCGCAGGAGCAGACTTCACTGTCGCAGCGCCTTTCGATTGATTACACCGCAGGTGGTGCATTGCGCATCCGGCTTGGCAACCGCCAATTTCTGCGTCCGCAAACGACTGCGAGCCGCGATCTGCCGTCCGATGATGTGTTCGCGATCCAGTTTCAGACTGATAATTTTGCGGCCAATCTTAAAGGCTACAATGTTCTGACACAGGATCCGTTTCTGTTGATGAACAACACTATGCGCGAAGTCTTTGACCGGCGCGACCCTGATGAATACCGCATCCAGGAAAAATACGCGGTGCCGTTCGGCTTCACACTCCAGAACGAGCTGTTGCAGGGCAATGTCTATCGCAGCACGACCGTGTCGAGCGCGAAGGAAATGCAGGATGCGAACAGCACTTCGTTCGGAGTGAACGCCAATATCAGCGTTTCGGGTGCGGTGAACACTTTCCTGTCGTTCAAGCCCGGCCGCAGTGAGATCGCCGATACCGGTGCAAGCGTGGGGTATTCCAGCACGCAATCGACAATGAATTCGATGCGCCAGAGCAACACGGTTGCTCAGGTGGTCGGATACTCACGCGCCAAGAGCTATGCGATTATTGTCGATCACTCCGAATCGAAGCTTTCTTCTGGATTCCTGACCGCGGTCGGCGATGCCCAGCGCGAAGGCCGGTACCAGGATCTGATCAACCAGTTCGGCACGCATTATGCCTATGCCGTGACCTATGGCGCCAGCGCCAAGATGACCCGCGACATTTCAAGCGAAGCTTTCGAATCCGTGCTCAGCGAAACCGAAGGTGACAAGTTGGAAGGAGAGGTCCGGATTCTTGGCAGTTCGATCGGCGGCTTTAATGAAAGCATGACTAGCCGCGTTGAAGGATATTCAGGTGCGTTCGGAAATGAAGGGGGGCGCTTTATCTCGGTCGGCGGCAATGGATCATGGGATTCTGGCGGCTATTCACGCGGCGACCGTGTTGCCCCGATCCTGCTCGATCTGCGACCGCTTGACGAGCTGTTGAACCCGATCAATTTCCCCGATCAGCCCGATATATACACGCGGGTTCGCGCCGAATTGGCGCTGGCGATCAATCAATATCTTGCCGGGCAGTCGCGACCGCTAAGCAGCGAACGCCCGATCTCAAAGGTGAGCTACACCCCGCCAGCCCCTGAGCCGGAGCCCGAGGCCGGGATTGAGGAATGGCATGTCTATGTCCGGACAATTGGCTGCACCAAGCCGGGGCCGGGGACCACGACCGCAGCTTCGGGAGATATCCGGATTTCCGGCAGCGGCCACACCAACGCCTTTGCCGGGAGCAAGGAATTGTCGACGGGCTGCAAATGGAAAGACAACCAGAGTCGGACCTACGACTACCGGATCTCGGACAATACGCCTGGGCTGATGATCGTGCGTGGCACGCGCGAACAGATGCGCAATTACACGCTGAATTTCGATTTCAACTGGCGTTACAAGGGTGCCGCCCGCGGCAGAGTTAGGTCTGACAAGCGCTCATTGAACAACACACCAATGCAGCGCTCAGGTCTGGCGGTTGGCAAATCACATACAACCCAGTGGAAGGTTGGCCCCAAGGGCCGGCCGGAAATTACACTCCACCTGCGCGTGAAGCGCATCAAGTGATCCGAAGAGGAGCGAGACTATGACATACCAGTTTACCTTCCGCCGCATGGCATGGGCAATGGCCGCACCGCTCGCATTGGGTATGGCAACTGTTGTCACTCCCAGCGCGGCAATGGCACAAAGCTATTCGCCTGATGTGCTGCAAGTCAGCGAAACCGGGCCGATCGTATTCGATCCGTCTGCGAAGCTCGATCTGGCTGATGGCGGCGCAATCGAATTCTGGGTCGCTGCGAGTTGGAGCGGAGATCCCGGATACGATCCGCCGGTGATCATCAACATCGGGCCAGAAGGTATCCTGTACCAGGTATCAGTCCTGCGTGACCGTGATGGACTGGTGTTTGCCAACGCCAATGATGAGGACGTTTTCATCGCCGATCTGTCCGATGGCAATCTGCACCATGTCGCAGTCAACATCATGCAAGGCGGCCTGGAAGTCTATTTCGATGGGGAGTTAGTCGGAACCAGCGAATTGATGCCGCTGTCTTTGCCATCAGCTGGATTGTTTGTCGGCGGGATCGAGCCCGACGACAGCGCGAATCTGAACGGTGCGATTGCTCAGCTGCGGTTCTGGAGCCAACCTCTCGAACGACAGGAGATCATCGATTTCCGCCTGCGGGACGTGCTCAATGCAGACAGTGAAGACCACCCCGCTGCCGAGTTTCTCGCTGCGCAAAGCGATTTTCGTGCGGGCGAATTGCTGGTCGTCGAATCGATGGAGACCCTGCCGTGAAAACGCGCTCATCCACTCTAACGGCAACGAGCGCAGTGGTCGCACTGGCACTCAGCGGTTTTGTGCCCGCCCCTGCTTCGATTAGCCTGTTTGCGAGTGCGGCAGAGGCCAAGCAACCACGCCAGGGCAGCTCAAAAGGCAAGAGCAGAAAACCGCGTGCGCGCACCAAAGCGAAGGCACTGTCAGGAAAACAAGCCGCAAAATCTCAAAAAAAGGGGTCGCGCAAGGCTTCGGGTAAAACCTCCAAGCCCAAGACAACCACGGTAGCGAACAAGGCTCCGGCTCCTTCGCGCGCAGTGTCATTCGCCGGCAACCGCAACGCCGGAACATTCGAATCCAAGGCTGCTGCCGCTGTTGGCGCTGCGAATGGCGGCCCGTCGATCGCATTGGCCAGGCCCAGTGCGCCGCCCCTGCCGCCGCGCGCCAAGGGTAAGGCAACGGCATCGCCTGCGAAACAGGCGGCGAAATCTCAAAAGAAGGGCAAGCGCCGCGCCGAGGGCAAGACCTCGAAGCCCAAAACAGCCCGCCTTGAGGGTAAGCAGCCTGGTCCATCGCGCCAGAAAACCAAGCGGGGCCGAAGCAAAACAGCCAATGTCGCGGCCAAACCAGGGCTTGCCGTTCCAAGCCGTCTCGCGGCCGCAGCACCAACTACACCCCCGCCTGTGCCTCCTCGCGCTGCGCAATCAACCCGCAGGACGGCCAAGGCGACCGCTCCACAACGGAAGCAGGCAGCCGCAAAAGCACGCAAGGACACCCGGATTGCGAGTGAAGCTTCCTCAGTGATAACCCGCGTTGCTCAACCGCTGGGTGGCGGCGCGCCAAACATAGCGACACAAGCGCAGCAGGCGAGACCGGGAAAGAAGTACAGGTTCTACTTCAATCCTTTTCGTGGTCTGTTCAACCGGGACAAAAAGAAATGAGGCAATCGCCAGTGTTCTGACCGCGCTTTGACAGTGCATCAAGTGATTAGCCAGCCAATGCGACGTGGCGCTTCATGTGGTGATCGATGTTGCCGAATTCGGCATCAAAGATCGCCAGCCGCTTGAAATAGTGGCCGATGGCGTATTCATCGGTCACACCGTTGCCGCCGTGGATCTGGACTGCTTCCTGACCGATCAGATGCGCGGCCTGTCCGATGCGAACCTTGGCTGCTGAGACCGCCAGCTTACGCTCGCGCTCTTCGGAATCGAGGCGCAGGGTCGCGAGGTAGGTCAGCGAAACAGACTGCTCATATTCTGTGTACATATCAACCATGCGGTGCTGCAGCACCTGAAACGATCCAATCGGCACGCCAAACTGTTTGCGCTGGCGCGAATATTCCACTGTCATCGTGTGTGCGACTTTCATCGCGCCACATGCCTCGGCGCATTGTGCCGCGATGGCTTCGTCGGTGACCCGCTCGATCAACGGCAGGCCAGCGCCCTCTTCCCCGATCAGCGCATCGGCGGGGATGGAGACATTTTCGAAATAGACTTCAGACGCGCGGCGGCCATCGACCGTCTCATAATCCTGCGTCACCACACATTTGGCCGATTTGTCGACCACGAAAACGCTGACGCCCTCATGATCGCGCTGACCGCCAGATGTGCGCGCGGTCACAATCAGGTGGCTCGCCCACGGTGCACCGATGACAACAGCCTTGTGGCCGTTGAGGACATAACCGTCGCCATCTTTCTTGGCGGTGGTTTGCAGATCGGCATAGTCATAGCGACCGCGCGGCTCGGCATAGGCGAAGGCAAACACGCGGCTGCCGTCAACAATGGCTCCGATATGCTCTTCTTTCTGTGCGTCGGTTCCGGCGTGCTTGAGGAAGCCCCCGGCGCAGACCACGGTGGGCACGAACGGCTCCACAACCAGACCTTTGCCAAATTCCTCCATGACGACCATCGCATCAACCGCGCCGCCGCCAAAGCCGCCATCAGCCTCGCTGAAGGGCATGCCCAGAATGCCGAGTTCGGCCAGCTGCGCCCAGACTTCTGGCCGCCATCCGGCCTCGCTTTCAATCGCGGCACGGCGGGTTTCCCAGTCATATTGCTCGCGAACCATGCGCGTCAGGCCGTCACGCACCATTTCCTGTTCTTCGGTAAAGTTGAAGTCCACTTAGTTCCCTCCGGTGTCGAAATCTGATCTCTGTGGGCGGCTCTTACAGGCCGAGGATCATTTTCGTGATGATGTTGCGCTGAATCTCGTTCGATCCGCCATAGATCGAAGTCTTGCGCATATTGAAATAGGTCGCGGCTGCATGCTGGGCATAATCGGGGCCGACGGGATACTGGTTTGACCCTGCATCGCCAGGCACTTTGGCAATATTGCCGTAGAGCGGCGTGCCATAATTGCCGACCGCTTCCAGTGTCAGCTCCGTCAGGCGCTGCTGGATTTCCGTGCCTTTGATTTTCAGAATTGAGCTTTCCGGCCCCGGTCCCTTGCCCGCCTGCTCGCCTGCCAGCGTGCGCAGTTCGGTGATTTCCAGCGCGGCCAGATCAATCTCAAGCTGGCTCACCTTGCGGGCGAAATCGAAGTCATTGATCAGCGGCGCGCCGCCCAGTTCCTCAACCGCAGCAATCTCACGCAGCTTCTCAACGCCGCGCTTGGAACGGGCCACACCGGCAATGCCGCTGCGTTCATGGGCGAGCAGGAACTTGGCATAGGTCCAGCCCTTGTTCTCCTCACCCACAAGGTTTTCGACCGGCACACGCACATCGGTGAGCCATGTCTCGTTGACCTCGTAACCGCCATCCAGCAGCTTGATCGGCTTCACTTCGACACCCGGCGATTTCATATCGATGAGGATAAAGCTGATGCCTTCCTGCGGCTTGGCAGCGTCGGTATCGGTACGGCAAAGGAAAAAGCCCCAATCGGCGTGCTGCGCCAGAGTGGTCCATGTCTTCTGCCCGTTGATCACATAGTGATCGCCGTCACGCACAGCCGTGGTTTTCAGCGAGGCAAGGTCCGATCCGGCGCCCGGCTCTGAATAGCCCTGACACCACCACACATCACCGCTCAGAATGCCGGGCAGGTGCTGTTGCTTCTGCGCGTCATTGCCAAAGGTGTAGATCACCGGCCCGACCATGGAGATGCCGAAGGGCAGCGGCATGAATGTGCCGACGCGTGCGTTTTCTTCCGACCAGATATAGCGCTGTGTCGGGGTCCAGCCCGTGCCGCCATATTCAACCGGCCAAGCGGGCGCTGACCAGCCTTTTTTACCGAGAATCTTGTGCCACGCGGTCATATCTTCGGGAGACATGTCTTCGCGGTTGCCCATCCCTTCGAGATGTTTGGGATGGTTCTCTTCGATGAAGGCGCGGACCTCTTGGCGGAACGCAATCTCTTCGGGGGTGAATTCCAGATTCATGGTGTTGGGGCTCCCAGCTGTCTTTTTCTCTGAAGGGTTTTGTCTCTGGCCGCTTATTGTCATGCCTCGGTCCGCGCTCAAAGTGGAAAAAACTCAAATGCGGCCCGCGCACTTGCATAGAGTTGCACAATCGCGGCCTTCAGGCGCTTTATTGACGCCTTGAGTGGCTCTGTGCCCTTGTTCTGCCCCTTACCTTCGCGCAGTGTTGTGGCAATTGTGACAGGAAAATATCGATCAGGGGCACAGCATTCATGACACGGTTCACACGAACATCGGCGGCGTTGGCAGCATTGGCACTCGCGACGCTCTCTGCATGGGCAGCGGCAGAGGAAGGGTTCTACCAATATCCCAGCGCGCGCGGCGACGTGCTCGTCTTTGCCAGCGAAGGTGATTTGTGGCGCACAGGCCGCTTTGGTGGCAGCGCCGTCCGGCTCACCAATCACCCCGAGGAAGAGCGCCGCGCAAAGATCTCTCCCGATGGATCAATGGTGGCTTTTAATGCCAGCTATGACAGCCCCGATGATGTCTATGTCATGCCCGTCGCTGGAGGAACGCCGTGCCGGCTTACCTTCGAAGGTGGAGGGGTCAGCACAATCGGCTGGACGCCCGATGGCAAGGTAATCTTTTCCTCGCGCATTCGCGGGCGCGGTCAGGGCGAGATTCTCTACACGGTCAATCCTGCTGGCGGCGAAGCAAGCGCGATCCCGTTGTGGCGCGCGAACGATACGACATTCGGTTCCGATGGCACCACTTTGTTCTTCAGCCGCCGGGGTCTCGCCGCGCGGGCAAATGACAATGCAGTGCTGTATCGCGGCGGCGGCATGGCACAATTGTGGCGGTGGAACCCTCAATCAAATGGTGGATCGCAAGACGAAGCCACCCAACTGCTCGCCGATTTCGGCGCGCCCATCCGTATGCCGATGGCGCAGGGTGGCCGCATCTATTTCATCTCGGACAAGAGCGGCGCAGATGCGGTCTGGTCCGTCGCAGAGGATGGTAGCGCGGTTACGAAACACTCCGAAGAGCTACCCTTCCCCGTCCTCCAAGCCGCAATCGACGGGGACTCGATCTTTCTACAGAATGGGGCCGATCTGCACGTATTTTCAATCGCCGGGTCCAGCCTTTCAAAGCTGTCGATCGATATCGTCTCCGATCGCGAGCAGACGCGCACCCGCACGCTGGAAAACCCCGTGGAACAGCTGAGCGCGGCCCGCATCAGTCCGTCGGGCAAGAACATCGCTGTAACCGCGCGGGGCGAAGTCGCGCTCGCATCCCCATTGTCACGCCGCCGCGTTGAATTTGCCGTGCCAGAAGGTGCCCGTGCGCGCCGCGCTGTGGCCGGGCCGGACGGTGAGTATGTCTACATGATCCTCGACCAGGGGGAGACGCGCGATCTGGTCCGCTTCGCCGCAGATGGATCAGGCGAGCCCGAGACCATCGTCAAGGGCTATGACGCGCATATCTGGTCTTTCGCGGTATCGCCCGATGGCAAGACACTCGTCGTTCAGGATAAGGACGCACGTCTGCAAAAGGTGGATGTTGCCAGCGGCCGCGTGACCCTGCTCACCCAGAATCAAACCGGTGAAGACGATACGTTTGACGGCGTGACCTTCTCGCCTGATGGGAAATACATTGCCTACGCGGAAAGAGTGCTTGGCCAAGGGGGCAACACTGCCGATATCTTTGTGCAGGATCTGGCCTCGGGTGAGCGGGTGAGAGGCACTTCGGGCAAGTTTCACGACTACGCGCCCGCTTTTTCCTCCGATGGGGCATGGCTGTATTTCATCTCGAACCGCAATTTCGACCCCACCCCCGGCAGCCCTTGGGGTGACCGCAATATGGGCGTCTCTTTCCCTGATCGCGGAGAGATCCACGCGCTGCGCCTTGATCCGGAAGCCGAGTTTCCGTTCCGCCAAGACAATGAACTGACCGACACCGGCGATCAGACCTCCGACAATGACGACGAGGACGAAGACGACACGGAAGAGGATGAAAAGGACGACGAGAAGGACAAGGCGAAGGCCAACGTCCAGCTCGCCGGGTTGGCGCAACGCCTTTACAAACTGCCGGTGAAGCCTGGAGCACAGAGCGCGTTGATGGCCTCTTCCGACTTTCTCTACACCGCTATGGGCGATGAATGGGTCTCCATCGCAATCGACAAGGATGATCCGGCGGTCGAGACATTCTCTTCCGAAGCAATGGGCCTGCAACTCTCCGGCGATGGCGAGACGATTGCGGTTGCCCTGCCCTCTTCCGATGGCCCCAAATTCGCGCTTGTCCCGGCAAAGGCGAAGATGCCTGAAAAGCTGGATGGCAAGATGGTGCGGCTGGATGACTGGCGATTGACCGTCAATCCCAGAACCGAATGGCGCCAGATGTTCCTTGATGCGTGGCGCATGCACCGCGACTTTGCCTATGATCCGGCCCTGCGCGGGGTGGACTGGAACGCGGTGCGCGCGAGCCATGAGCCGCTGGTCAATCGCATCGGGCACCGGGCAGAGCTGAACACCATTCTTGCGCAGATGGCTTCACAATTGGGCATCCTGCACAGTCAGGTGCGCTCTGGCGATCTGCCGGGCGATCCCGAGAACGGCGATATGGCGTTTCTTGGCGCGCAATATTCGACCGTTTCGGGTGGCCTGCGGATTGACCGCATTTACATGAGCGAAGCCGATTTGGTCGATGTGCGCCCGCCGCTGCGGATGCCCGATGTCGATGCAAAGGCGGGTGACGTGATCCGCCGGATTGACGGGCGTGGCATTGCCTCGCTCGCTGATCTGCGCCGCGCGCTGGCGAACAAGGCCGGGCAGCAGGTGCGCATTGATCTCACACGCGGTGGCAAAAACATCAGCACCATTGCCGTGCCCATGAACGCGAGCGGGCGCTACACCGCCGAGTATTACGACTTTGTCGAAGGGAAGAAACAGGCGACGGCGCAGAAATCGGGCGGCGATATCGGCTATCTACACCTGCGCGCGATGGGCAGCGAAGACATCGCCAGCTTCGCGCGCGACTACTTTTCACATCTCGACAAGGGCGGGCTGATCATCGATGTGCGCAACAATTCGGGCGGCAATATCGACAGCATCCTGATCTCCATGCTGATGCGCAAACCCTGGGCATTCTGGGGCGCGCCCGATGGCAAGGGGCAGATCACAACTAACATGCAGAACGCCTATCGTGGCCATATCGCGATCCTGATCGATGAACGCACCTATTCCGACGGCGAGACATTCGCAGCCGCCGCCAAATCGCTGGGCCTCGCGCCGCTGATCGGGACGCGCACCGCCGGAGCAGGTATCTGGCTGAGCGATCGCAACCGGCTGACCGATAATGGCGGGGTGCGCATTGCGGAGTCCGCGCAATACGATATCAACGGCAACTGGATCGTCGAAGGTTACGGCATTGCGCCAGACTACGAGGTTGAAAATGGTCCCTATGCGACGTTCACAGGCGGCGACGCGCAATTGGATGCCGCAATCGGTCTGTTAAAGCAGAAGATTGCGGATGATCCGGTGCGCGAGTTGAAGCCGAAGCCCCTGCCCCCGCTGGGAACGCCCGCCGCCGATGTGACGAGGTTGGACTGATGATTTGGGGTCACATCCAAGATCTCCGCTTTTTGAGTAAAGTGACGCTGTTTTCGTGTGTCGTGGATTGGGGTGGATTTCTGAACTGCTGCTTTTGCAGTCTGACGATGGGAAAGAGCAGTTCGGACAAGCATAGCCCTACCCCAAGGGGAGGTAAGTCTCAGGCAACACTGCACAAAGTCTAACCAGTTGCCCTGTCTGTAGGAACCTCACTCCTGCGGCCACGTATCCTGCTGGGCGGATTGTCCACTGATACAGCACAATTCAGGCGGGCTGAGGCGTACGCTTTACGGGAGCCTTGCCTGCTTCCCATCCGAACCAGGCCGCTGCGATCCCCAGCGCTACCCCTGCCATCATCGTGGCGGCTGGCGGGATGGCGGCGTAAGCGCCGAAAAAGTCACCCACGGCCGGGATGAACGGCGCAAACCACATCGTGACCGCCTGCAAAGCCATAAAGAACGAAGCGACCAGCCACGGCGCGCCGTGCTTGCGGTCCATGAAATAGAGCGTCATCGCGAGGGCAATCATGATGGCATCGCTGATCACGATATTATCTTGCACCGCGTGAACGCCCTCACTGCCGATGATGTTCATCCATGGGAAGTAATCACCGATGAGCCTGCCGAACGGCGATTCGAACAATATCATAGGCGTCGCGAGCATATAGCCTGCATGCAGTCTAACATTTCGCCGTGTCCTGAGAGCTTGAAAGAACAAGGTGAGGTAGGCGGCGATGGCCACCACCATACCGATACCGAAGGCAGGCCCATTATGGACAATGAAGGGACTTTCCGCTGCTGCATAGCGCTGGGCTGACACATTGATGATCATTGTGAAGCCCAGGATCAGGAGCGGGAACAGGGCGAAAGAAGCGCGCCCCATCTGCTTGTGCAGCGCGTTAGCGCGGCGGTGAATCGCGACATGCTGCGCGATCAGTAGCAGCAACCACGATATTGATGTCACGGCATGGACATGGAAAGCGACCGGCATAGGCCCGCCGACGCGTGAAAAATAGGAAGCCCAGAAACCTCCCATAATGATCAGCAGCACAAACCCGACAAAATAATGCGCATGACGATACGGCATCGAGACCCCCCTTCCCAAATGTGATCGGGGGATTTTATAGGAGAGCGAGACATAGAAGGCCAAGCGCGCTATCGTCAAAAAAGCGTCAATTCGACATGGCTTGCGGTCGCGGATCTGCCTTGTTTTTAATCTTCGACAAAAGCGAGTTGAAGGCGTGAAGCGTTCGGCGAAGTGACCGCTTCTGGGTCGCAAGCCGCCCTTCCGCTTCTCAGGTCGCAATGCCCCGCAGGTCTGGCATCACTCCGCTCCCGGCTCCCAGCCGCCCGCATACCGTTCAAACCATGCCAGAATTGCCGAGGCTTTGGCCGCGCTTTGTGATGGGCGTGCGGTGATCGCGTGGCTTGCTCCGGGCACGCGCACAAAGGTGGTCGGCACCCCCGCCAGTTGCAGGGCGGAGTAATATTGCAGTGCCTCGCTCACCGGAGTGCGGAAATCCTGACTGCCGACCACAACCAGCGTGGGCGTTTTGACATTCCCGATCAGCGATAGCGGCGATTGCGCCCAGAATTTCTCAGGGTTCTCCCACGGGCGCGAGCCAATCCAGTATTTCCCGAAATAGCCTGTCCCGTCCGCTGTCAGCGCCTGCGTTGTCCAGTTGATCACCGGCTTTTGCGTGGCCGCAGCCTTGAACCGGTCGGTCTTGCCGACAATCCATGACGTCAGGACACCGCCGCCCGATCCGCCTGTCACAAACAGGGCGTCAGGATCGGCAATCCCCATTGCGATGGCACGATCGACCAGACTTATAAGGTCATCATAGTCCTGGCCCGGATAGGCCTTGTCGATCTGTTTGGCGAATGCCTCTCCGTAACTGGTCGAGCCGCGCGGATTGGCGGAAAGCACGGCGTAACCGGCGGCGGCATATAGCTGATTATCGGTCGAGAAATGCGGGCCATAGGTGGCGAACGGACCACCATGAATCTCCAGGATCAATGGCACCTTGCTGCCCGCTTCATAGCCGGGCGGAAGAGTCAGCCAGCCCTGCACCTCAAGCCCGTCAGCGCTTGAGGCAGTGGTGATTTCGCGCACTTCGCTCAGCGCCTTGGTCGTGCGTATGCTGGCGTTGAGATTGGTGAGATAGCGGGCGCCTTTGCCATTGGTGATTTTGACTTCGGGCGGGCGCGTCGCAGATCCTCCGGTAAAGGCGATGCTGTCATCTTCGGCGACCGAGAAACTGCCGCCGGTATAGGGCCGGTCCAGCCCGCCGCCCGAAATGCCCTCGGCCACTTTGCGCACCGATCCGTCCAGCCCGATGCGGGCAATGAACGTCTCACCGCGTTCGTCATATTGCACGTAAATGCCGCGCGAATCCGCGTCCCACTGCATGCCATCGACGCTGTAATCCCAATTGCCTGTCAGCAGGCGGGCATTGCCGCCGCTCCTATCCATGATTGTGAGCTCGGCGTTCTCATAGGCACTGCCCGCATCGTCAAAGCCGACATAGGCGATCCACTTGCCATCAGGCGACACCATCGCCCCGGCATCTGGACCGTCGCGGCTGGTCAATCTGGTCAGCGCAAGCGAGGTGGTGGAGAGCGCCCACACATCACCTTCGACCGGATCGGTCTGCCAATCAGCGTTGCGGTTCGCGCTGAAATAGATCGTCTTGCCATCGGGTGCCCAGCTGAGCGGTCCGCCATCATGGTTGGGACCGAACGTCATCTGGCGCGGTGCGCCGCCTGTTGCTGGAATCGTGAATATCTTCTGGAAGCCGGGGGTCAATTCGCCAGCGCCATCGGCCTTGAAATTGACGAGATCGGTAA
Source organism: Erythrobacter sp. (assembly GCA_049647465.1). GTDB lineage: Bacteria > Pseudomonadota > Alphaproteobacteria > Sphingomonadales > Sphingomonadaceae > Erythrobacter. The sequence continues at coordinate 4,122 of JBARXS010000164.1, read as the reverse complement.
TTTCCAGCGGCTCAGCCCACTTTGCACCTTCAGGTCGGTTAGACGGAGCCGAACCGAGCTTTGGCGGGTCGTCATTGACCATCATCGTATAGGCAATCGTGGTGCCATCAGGCGACCATGCGATGCTGGAGGGACTGTTGGGCAGGCCGGTCAGCCGGACCGCTTCGCCGCCATCAAGCCACTTCACCCACAATTGCGCGCTGCCACCCTCGCTCGAGACATAGGCCACGCGCGATCCATCGGGGGACCAGCGCGGGGAGAATGGCCCGCCTTCACCCGCGGCAAAGGGCGTTTCCTCGCCAGTGCCTGTGTCAATCATCCAGATCGAGCTGAGCGCACGGTCGGCCATAATGTCATTCTGGCGGCGGACATAGGCGATGCGGCTGCCATCCGGGCTGATCTGCGGGTCGGTCGCATAGGCGAGATCGAACAGGTCCTCGCCTGAAATCGTGCGATTGGGAGCGGTGCGTGCTGACCCTTGCGGGGGTGCCTTTGCTGATTGTGCATTCGCTGATGAAGCGGCGGGGCCTTCCTCCACGACCGTTTGCCCAAAGGCAGTTGCAGGGATCGCGGCGAGCGCAAAGACGCTGACAGCAAGAACAGTCTTGAACATGGAAGGCCCTCTCAGATTTCGGACCCCGGGTTTGGACGCTGGATCAGGCGGCGTCAAACCCGATCACGCGATCAGGATGGCGGTGCATGATTGAAGACAAGCAACAGCCGCTTCTGCCCAGAATCGCCAATCGGAGGCGAGCGATGGATGGCCGGCTGAGAAGTGCCCTGTTTGCCTTTGAAAATGCCGATATCGCCCGCGCTCATCTGGTTGATACGTTCGGGCTCCAGCCCTTGGGCCAAGCGATCCGCATCCGGCTGCTCCAGCCATTGCGTGCCATCACCCACATAAGTCGTGATGAGGCGCGCCAGAACGTAATCGGCATGGAATTTCTTGCAGCTATCGGTTGTTACGATTTCCAGCCGGACTCCGAGCTCATGGCTGTCGATGATAGAGCAGAACATCTCTGCAAGGTCGGTGGCATCTTCGATCAGGCGCGCTTGTTCCGGCCCTTTGGCATACCCGCTCGCCGCCATTTCCGAACGCATGTGATCGGCCAGCTTGAGCGGTGTGGTGACAAAACGCAGATCGGCGGGATCACCTTCCAGCAACCGCTCCATCCCCTCAACCGGTGCGCGTTCCCAGATCGCAAGGTTGCAATCGTCGCAGCGGATATCGCGCAGCGTGCGGGCTTCTGGCGAAACATGGGCAAGAGATTGCAGAATCGTGGCCATTGCGATACCTCTGAGAACAAGCACTATATGATATACTGTCTCACATTGTAGAAAGGCCGCGCACAGGTTACAACACCCCATCGGCGCTGGCTCAGGCATACACAGATGCCGCGTGAAGTTGAAACCACGGGAGCATACCCATGAAACCATCGCAGCTTCTTCTCGCACCGGCGCTCCTGGCGATGGGTCTGGCCGCCTCTGCGGCGGCGTGCGATCTTGATGGTCTGCCCGGAATGCCGGGCATGGGCAGTTTTCACCGCTACAATCCATTTGCGAGTCAGATGAGCAGCTTTCCCGCACCCGATCCCCTGACAGAGGCGCAGGCCGAGGACGATCAGGCCAAGACGAGCCAGACTAAGTCCAAGGCTGTAGCAAAGACCAAGGAGGCCGCCAAAGATCGTGAGGCTCGCCTGCGGGCAATCGAACCCACCCCGCCGCGCGACTGGGAGCGCGATTACGGGAATGGCCCAATCAACCCCAAAGACATGGCGACCTTCACCCGATAATGCAGCTACGTGTCGACAATGTCGGCCTGTCCTATGGCGGGCGGCAGGTTCTGTCAGAAGTCAGTTTTGGCCTCGAACCGGGGGAGCATGCCATGCTGCTCGGCCCTTCCGGTTCTGGCAAATCGAGCCTGCTGAATATCGTTTGCGGGTTGCAAACACCCGACAGCGGCGCCGTCATGCTGGGTGAGCATGCTATGTCGGGTCAGGCGGATGCACTGCGCAAACGGCATATGGGCATCATCTTCCAGACGCTGCGGCTGGTCTCGGCTTTGACGGTGCGCGCCAACCTGCTGCTCGCACAAAAGCTTCAAACCGGATCGATCGATGAAGGCCTGGTGGACGAAACGCTGGAGCGGCTGGATATCGCCCACCGCGCCAAGGCCCGTCCGTTTGAGCTTAGTCAGGGGGAGGCGCAGCGCGCCGCGATTGCCCGCGCTGTCGTGGTGAAACCGGCCATCCTGATCGCCGATGAACCGACATCCGCTCTGGACCATGCCAATACGCAAAGCGTCGCGCAGCTGCTGATTGAAGGCGCGCAGGAGGCCGGGGCTACGCTGCTGATTGCGACGCATGATGATCGCCTGAAGTCTCACTTCGCACGCACTCTGGTGCTGGAAAACGGGGCACTTGGCGAAGGGCTGATCCCCGCATGATCTCGCTCGCCCTCGCCTATCTGCGGGATCGCCCGCTGACCACCGCACTCAATGTGCTGTTGCTGGTGATTGCGGTCGCCATGCTGGTGCTGCTGTTGCAATTTGGCAATCAGGCAAATGACCGGTTTGAACGCGATGCGCGCGGTGTGGACCTTGTCGTCGGGGCGAAGGGATCACCGCTCCAGCTGATCTTGTCCAGCGTGTTTCACGTCGATCAACCCACGGGCAACATACCGCTGAGCAGCCTTGATCTGCTGCGCCGCGATCCGGCGGTCGGGCGCGCGGTGCCTTTGGCGCTGGGCGACAATTTCAACGGGTTTCGCATTGTCGGCACCGATGGCAGTTTCGCTGAGCTCTACGGCACCAGAATCGCAAACGGACGCACCTTTGATGCACCTTTGGAGGCTGTTCTGGGCGCGACAGTCGCAGCGGATACCGGCGCGACCCTTGGCCAGAAATTCATCGGCAATCACGGATTGGCGGACGAGGATGGCGCGGATCAGGGGCATGACCACGCTCCGTTTCAGACGGTCGGCATTCTGGAGCCCACCGGAACCGTAGTCGATCGGCTGATCCTGACGTCTTATGAAACGGTATGGGATGTGCACGGGATTGAGCAGGATCAGCACGAAGAGCATGACGAAGAGAGTGCCGATCACCATCATGGCGCCGACGACCTTGACCATTCAGCCGAACCGAGCCCGCCGCCTCGCGCTCCCGCCATTCTTCAGGCCAGCGGCAACGGGCTTGAACCGGAACTCACCGCCCTGCTCATTACCTATCGCAATGCGGCAGGCGCGATCCGCATTCCCGCTATGGTCAACCGCCAGACACAGCTTCAATCTGCCATTCCCGCGACAGAGACCGCGAGGCTGCTCGAACTGATGGGCGCTAGCCTTGACGGCATCCGCATTTTCGCATGGCTGCTGGCAGTGACGGGCGGGCTCGCGATCTTCGTCGCCTTGCTCAATATGGCGCGCAGCCGCGAAGGCGATCTGGCACTCTTGCGAGTTATGGGTGCGAGCCGTATTCAGGTTTGCGCAACCGTGATTATGGAAGGTGTGATTACCGCCGCCCTTGGCGCAGTCATTGGCTGGCTGGCGGCGCATACGCTGATCACACTGGCGCGCAGCAATTTCCCGGCGCTCGCCGATATGGGCTTGCAGGCATGGCAGCTGATGCCCGCCGAAGCCGGGCTTATCCTGGCGGTTCTGGCTATCGGAGCGCTCGCAGCTTTGATACCTGCGGTGCGAGTGTACAACATTGATCCGGCCCGCACCCTTGCGCGCGCCTAGAGAGACCCGGTTTAAGGAGACAGCCAAGATGAGCTGGTGGAAAGCAACTTTGATGGTGGCCCCGGTGCTTGCCGGGATCGGCTTTGCAACCTCGATAGATGCGGCTGCGCAAAACCGCGCGCCCGATCCCAAAGCCGGAGCAGTTCAAGAAGACGTGTGGAAGCCCGCCTCCACGCCCAAAGGCGGCGTATCGTGGAAGACGCTGGAGGCAACCGGCGAGGCCACGCGCAAGGATTCGCAAGGATATATCCTGTCAAAGCCGAAATTCACTCCGGCGGTTAAGCGGCTTTCCGGCAAACGCATCAAGGTTGCAGGCTGGATGATGCCGCTGGAAAACGGCACCAAGCAAAAGCGGTTTGTCCTGCTGGGCTATCCGCCGGG
>JBARXS010000163.1:0-4748 GCA_049647465.1 Erythrobacter sp. | reverse complement strand
GGCCAAAACCACCGCCAAATACGAGGTCGCGCTTGGCTAAAGCGCCTGCCAACTCCGGCACCCCCTGGTTTGTCGCGGGAGCGATACTCTCGCTGGCCGCGTCGGCGCTCCATATCGCGGTGATCGCTGGCGGGCCCAAATGGTACCGGTTTTTCGGCGCGCCGGAGAGTTATGCAATTGCCGCCTCGCGTGGCTCGATCATGCCCGCGATCGCGACACTCGGCATTGCAAGCGTACTGGCGCTGTGGGCCGCCTTCGCTTTTTCGGGTGCCGGCTTGATCCGACGCCTCCCTCTGCTGCGCACTGCGCTGGTATCCATAACCGCGATCTACCTGCTCCGCGGTGCCTTGCTGATCCCGACAATCATTGTTGTGCCCTATCCGGAGGGCGCATTTGACTATTGGTCGTCGGCAATCGTGCTGGTCTACGGCGTGGTCCACGCGGTCGGCCTGTGGAAGGCTTGGCCCTCCTTGCGCCCGTCGATCCGCTAGGTCGAAATCGCACATTAAGTCCGCTCGACACGCCCGCATGAACGCGATACGCATGAGTGTATGGGATGGGTCTATACGTTCAAATTCCTCCATTATCTGGGGGTCATACTGCTCGCCGGAAACATCACGGTGACCGCGGTCTGGAAGGTCTTTGCGGATCGCAACGGCGACTGGCGACTGGTCGCCTTTGGTCAACGGATGGTGACGGGCACGGACTTTGGCCTGACCATTCCCGGCATTATCCTGACGATGGTGGGCGGCTATGGATCGCTGTGGGTGATGGGATATTCGCTGCATGAACCCGCATGGCTGCTGTGGAGCCAGATCATGTTTGTACTCGCTGGTATCATCTGGCTGTTCATCCTTGTCCCGATTCAGATCAAACAAGCCCGCATCGCGCACAGCTTTACCGAAACGACAGGCATCACCGATGAATATCGCAGCCTCTCGCGCCGCTGGATCACCTGGGGGCTGATCAGCACCATCCCACTAACGGCGGTGCTGTGGCTGATGGTCGCAAAGCCGGGTTAGGCCCGCTATAGGCCCGGCGCATGACGCAATGGCTCAAAACACCCCGCAATCCGAACTCACCGCTCGCCGGGCTCAAGGTGCTGGAGCTGGCACGCGTGCTGGCAGGGCCGTGGGCGGGACAGGTGCTGGCGGACCTTGGCGCGGACGTCATCAAGGTGGAAAGCCCCGAAGGCGATGGCACCCGCCAATGGGGGCCGCCATGGGTCACGCGCACCGGGCCTGATGGAGTGGAGCGACAAGAGGCCGCCTATTACCACGCCTGCAACCGTGGGAAGCGATCAATCATCGCCGACTTTGGCAAAGAGGCAGACCTGCGCCGCGTGAAGGCGCTTGCCGCCGATGCCGATGTCGTGATCGAGAATTTCAAGACTGGCGGCCTTGCCAAATTCGGGCTCGATTACGCATCGCTTGAGCCGGACAATACGGGGTTGGTCTATTGTTCGATCACGGGCTTTGGCCAAACCGGACCGCGCGCGCATGAAGCGGGGTACGATTTCGTCATTCAGGGCATGAGCGGCTTCATGTCCGTCACGGGAGAACCGGCGGGTGACCCTGTGAAGATGGGGGTATCCGTCTCGGACCTCGCCGCGGGCCTGTGGGCGGCGAACGGCATTCAGGCGGCCTTGTTGATGCGCGCGCGCACTGGAACGGGCCAGCATCTTGATATGAGCCTGCTGGATTGCTCGGTCGCGCTGCTCGCCAATCAGGCAACCTATCACTTCACGACCGGCGAAAACCCGCCGCGCATGGGCAACACCCATGCGCAGATGGCACCGTATGGCGTTTATCCGGTCAAGGGAGGGCATGTGATCCTGGCCCCGGCCAATGATCGTCTGTTTGCGAAATTGCTGGAGGTTCTGGGGCTTCAGGCTCTGGCCGAAGACCCGCGCTTCTCCGGCAACGCAGCGCGCGTCGCCAATGCTGCGGCGCTTGACGCTCTGATCGCTGCTGCAACGAGCCAGTGGGACAAGCACGATCTGCTCAATGCCTGCCATTCGGCCGGAGTGCCCGCCGGACCGATCAACCAGCTTGATGAAGTGTTTGCAGACCCTCAGGTTCTCGCACGCGGGATGCGGATCGAGCTGGGCGGGATGCCCGGCGTGCGCAGCCCGTTTGTGTTTTCAGACAGTGAACTGGCGCTCGATACCCCCTCACCCATGCTGGGCGAACACGATTAGGATAACGCGGCAGCGACCCTGCGCCAGACGCGCTCCAAAGGCCCCTGCCCGAACCGGTTCACCCACAAAGGTGACCAAATCAGCATCGCTGCAATCGGCACAAAGCTGAGCGCAAACGCCTGCGCGCGGGTAACCTGGCCAAAGAGCCCCAGCCCCCAGCCGGCGAAGAGCGCGGCGAAGATCAGGCTGGTCGCAAGGTAATTGCTGAGCGACAATCGCCCAACGCTGGCGAGAGCCCGCGTCACCGGACCTGGCCCATCCTCTTCACGCGGCGTCAGGAAAGCCATGATGAGCATGGCGTAGGCAAAGCCCAGCAGCATATCAAACGGGGCCGACGCGATCAGGGCAGCGGGGCCAACCAGCGCACCGGGAAAGCCTGCCTCGCTCACCCACCACGCCATGCCAAGCAAAGCGGGAATGGCGGCAACCGCGCTGACCGCGGCAAAGCGCTGAAGGCGGAACGTCCGCCACTCGCCTGCCAGCATCCCGTCACGCCACAGGGCCATGCCCAGCGCCATCGCCGCGCAATTGAGCGGCAGCGAGCTGGCGATCACGGTGAGTTGCGCTGGAATGCCGGAGACGCGCCGCGCCACCCTTTCGCCAAAGCCTTCCTGCCCCAGATCCAGCGCATAGCGGATCGCAGCAGGATCAGAGCCGAAATTGCGCTCAACATAGAACGCTGCATCGGTGCCTGTGCGCCCGGCGTAGAAATCCAGAACGCCCGCACCGAAATGCACCATTCCCCCGCCCACATGCACCGCAACCAGCCCGATAGCCACGGCATAGAGCGCGGGGGCAGACAGACCCGCCAGCAGCGGCAGCGCGAGCCCCGCAAACGCATAGGCGCGCAGGATATCGTTGTTCGCCAGCAGCACAGAATGCGCCAGACCTATCGCGAACAGCACCGCCATACGCGCGCCATGCCTTCGCCAGCGCTTTTCATGGTCGCGTTCGAGCAGGATCAGGCATCCCGCGCCAAACAGCATCGCGAACAGCGTACGGAATTTGTCTTCAATAAAAACAAAGCTGACCAGCCAAACCAGCCGATCAACCGCACTCTCCATGCCAAAGGCTGCCGGGTTATAATAGGCCTGCAACGGCAGTGCGAAGGCGTAGACATTCATCCACGCGATCCCGATCACGGCAATGCCACGCATCGCGTCCAATTGCGCAATCCGCGGCGAGGCTGAACGGTCAGAACGTGTGGGAGGCGGCTGCATCGTGGTGGTGTAGCGCGATGCAGCCGCGTAATCGTCTCTGAATTCTGCGAAGCCTGAAAATCAGGCGATGGCCGCCTTCAGATCATCGATCAAATCGGTGCGTTCCCACGGGAAGAAATCACCCTCTGCCTTGCGGCCGAAGTGGCCATAGGCCGCGCTCTGGCGATAGATCGGTTTGTTCAGGCCAAGATGCATACGGATGCCGCGCGGGGTCATACCGCCCAGCTTTGAGATCGACTTGATCGCGTTCTCGATGCCCGCATCGCTCACACCCTCGGCGCAGGTGCCGTGCGTATCGACATACAGCGAGAGCGGCTCGGAAACGCCAATCGCGTAGGCAATCTGGATCGTGCAGCGCGTGGCAAGCCCCGCGGCCACCACGTTCTTTGCAAGATAGCGCGTGATGTAGGCTGCGCTGCGGTCAACCTTGGTCGGGTCTTTTCCGCTGAACGCGCCACCGCCATGGGGCGATGCGCCGCCATAGGTATCGACAATGATCTTGCGCCCGGTCAGGCCTGCATCACCGTCAGGACCACCGATTTCAAACGCGCCTGTCGGGTTGATGTGCCATGCGGTCTCGTCGGAGATAAAGCCGTCGGGCAGGATGCCGTTGACAACCTTCTTTACGTAAGCCTTCAGTTCGGCTTCCTTTTCGCCCTCGTGATAGCCCTTGGCGTGCTGGGTCGAGACGACGACAGCGGTGCAAGCGACCGGCTTGCCGTTCTTGTACTTCAAAGTGACCTGGCTTTTCGCGTCCGGCTCAAGGAAAGGGGCCGCGCCCGATTTGCGGTCTGCGGCCAGCTGTTCGAGGATCTTGTGGCTGTAATCGAGCGTCGCTGGCATCAGATCGGGTGTCTCGTCACACGCAAAGCCGAACATGATGCCCTGATCGCCTGCGCCCTCATCCTTATTTGAGCCGTCCGCGCCCGCATCCACGCCCTGAGCGATTTCGCTCGACTGGCCGTGCAGGTGGTTTTCAAAGGTCAGCGTTTCCCAGTGGAAGCCGGCCTGTTCATAGCCGATTTCAGCAACCGTGCGGCGCACTGCGCTTTCAATCTCGTCGCGCGCGCCCGGTGCCCAATAGCTGTTATACTTCCAGTCTTCGCGGGTCGTATCGAACATCGGAGCGCAGCGAATTTCGCCAGACAGGACGACGCGCTGGGTCGTGGTCATGGTTTCACAGGCGACGCGCGCTTCGGGGTCTTTGGCCAGCATCAGATCGACGATAGCGTCCGAAATCTGGTCAGAGACCTTGTCCGGATGGCCTTCGGAAACGCTTTCCGAGGTGAAGAGATATTCCTGGCGCATGAGTACTCCCGATGGGTCTT
>JBARXS010000162.1:0-5655 GCA_049647465.1 Erythrobacter sp. | reverse complement strand
CCTGCCAGACTGGCGGGCAGTGGCAGCGGGGCAATGCTCATGGTCGCTCCGCCGATCAGCAGGATGTTGTAGATATTCGAGCCCACGACATTGCCCAGCGCCAGCCCCGATTTGCCGCGCAAGGCCGCCGCGATGGAGGCGGCAAGCTCTGGCAGAGATGTGCCCACCGCCACCACGGTCAGGCCGATCACGGTTTCTGGCACCTTGAAAATCGTCGCCAGCGCAATCGCACCGGTCACCAGCGCATCACCGCCAAGCACCAGAATGACGAGGCCCGCGACAAACAGCGCGCCCGCGACCAGTCCGTTGACATCATCGTCTGCCTCTTCCTCGCCAATGGCGGCGCCGCCGGGGAAGAAATAGCGCCACACGATATAGACGACGATGCCGACGAGCAGCGCGGCACCAATCCACCGCGCGCCATAGCCCGATATCGCGAGCGCCCATAAGAGCAGCGTCGCGCCCAGCGCCACCACTGCATCGCGCCGACCCGTGCCGGTCAACACAATCGGCGCGACCAGAGCGGAAACGCCAAGGATCAGGAGCGTGTTGGCGATATTCGACCCCACCACATTGCCCCACGCAATATCTGGCGAACCGGCAAGCGAGGCCTGAACGCTCGCCACCATTTCGGGCATGGAAGTGGCAAAGCCAACGATCACCAGCCCCGTTATTAGCGTGGACACGCCCAGCTTTTGCGCAATACCAACGGCCCCGCGCACCAGAAGCTCACCACCAATGGCAAGACCGATAAGGCCCGCCAGGCTCAGAAGAATCGCATTCAGCATGGCAGGCCGCTTAGGGCACAGCCGCAGCTAGAGCAAAGAGGCCTGGGCAACAGGCGCAAAGGACTGACGGTGCAAGGGAGTGGGACCATGCAAACGCAACGCCTCCATGTGCTGGGCTGTTCCATACCCCTTGTTGCGCTCCCACCCGTAATGCGGATGCGCGGCGGCGGCTTCGATCATCAGGCGGTCGCGGTGCTCCTTGGCGATGATGGAGGCGGCGCTGATCGCCGGTTCGATCCCGTCCCCGCCCACAATTGCGCGTGCATTCCAGCGCCATTCGGGCACGCGCGAACGGGGCGTCTGGTTGCCGTCGATCAGAACGATTTCGGGATCGCGCCCAATCTGCGCGCACAGGTCTGCGACACAGCGCGTCATCGCCAGCATGGTCGCCTGAAAGATATTCACCCGGTCAATCTCTTGCGGCCCCACCACCGCGACAGCCCAGCCGCACGATTGGCGAATACCCTCGTCCAAGACTGCGCGGCGTTTGGCCGATAATTTCTTGGAATCGTTCAAGCCCGCAGGTACTCCGGCTCCCAACACACAGGCCGCAGCCACCACAGGCCCTGCCAAAGGCCCGCGCCCTGCCTCATCCACGCCGATCACAAATCGTTCGGCACCAAAGCTGAAACCGGGAGTTACCTCTGACATGAACATACCCTCCAAAATTCTCGCCTCCTTGTCCCTCCCCGCAATGGCTCTCGCAAGCTGTGCCAATGCCGAAACGGGGGAAAGCGCTGTTGAAGTAAATGAAGGCACGCCCGCCTACTCCGTCACGGAAATGGGCACATTCAATGAACCCTGGGCCATCAAGTTCATTCCCGGATCGCAAACGCTGGTCGTGACGGAGAAATCCGGCACACTTAAAATGATGAAGACCACCGATGGCGAGATGATCACCGTCTCGGGCACTCCCGAGGTCGCCTATGGCGGTCAGGGCGGGCTTGGCGATGTGCTGTTTCTGGAAAGCGAAGCGGAGCGCAAGGATGCGCGCACGGTCTTTCTGAGCTGGGCCGAGTTGGGTGAGGATGGCGAAACGCGCGGCGCAGCGGTTGGCCGCGGCGAAATCGTCTGCGCCGAGGAGACAGAAACCTGCGCGATCGAAGGGCTCGAAGTGATCTGGCGTCAGACGCCCAAAGTGGAGGGGCGCGGGCATTTCTCCCACCGCCTCGCCGTGTCGCCCGATGAAAAGTACCTCTACATCGCCAGCGGTGATCGCCAGAAGCAGACACCTGCGCAGGACAAGACCAACACGTTGGGTACCATCGTTCGCCTCAACCTTGACGGCACACCGGCGGACGGGAACCCCTTCGCCGATGAAGGCGGCGTCACGCGCGAAATCTGGTCATACGGCCACCGCAACATTCTGGGCATGGATTTCGATGCGCAAGGGCGCCTGTGGGAAGTTGAACATGGCCCGGCGGGCGGTGACGAGTTGAACCTTGTCAAAGAGGCCAACAATTACGGTTGGCCAACGCGTTCCTATGGCGAGAATTACAGCGGCAAGCCCATCCCCGATCACACCGCAGATGACGGCTTTACCAAGCCCGCCGTGCATTGGACTCCGGTGATCGCTCCGGGTGACATGATCATCTATTCCGGCGACATGTTCGAAGCGTGGAGGGGCGATGCCCTGATCGCAGGGCTCAAGACAAAGGCGCTGGTGCGCGTGGAGATCGACGGTGAAAGCGCGAGCGAAGCGGGACGCTACAGCTTTGACAACCGCCTGCGCTCCATCACGCAAGGCCCCGATGGCAGCATCTGGGTGGCAGAGGACGGCGAAGACGGGAAAGTGCTGAAGATCAGTATGTGAAGGGGTGCGTTTTGCGCAACCTTCGCTAAAGCCTCAGGCCATGGCCACGACACCTGATAACGACAATTCTGCCAGCCTCATCCCGCTCTCCGCTGTGCCGACCGGGATGATCGAGGAAGTGCTGGACCGCGCCTTTGGGTCAGAGCGCCACGCCCGCACCGCCTATCGCATCCGCGCGGGGATGGACTGGCTTCCCGCGCTCAGTTTTGCGGCGCTGGATGCAGACGAAATGCTGGTGGGCACGATCCAGTGCTGGCCGGTCTCCCTGCTTGATCCCGAAGGGCGCGCGCTGCCGCTGATCATGGTTGGGCCGGTCGCCGTCTTGCCAGAGCGGCAGGGCGAGGGATTCGGGCAAGGCCTGATGGCGGCGATGCTGGATTCGGAGAGCCGATTGGCCGCCGACGGGCAGATGCCGTTTGCGCAAATGCTGATCGGGGATGCGGACTATTACGGACGCTGGGGTTTTTCGGCGGCGATGACGGGCGGATGGCGCTGCCCCGGCCCTTACGAAGCTGACCGGTTGCTGGCGCGCGGACCCGCTTTGTCCGCGATGTCGCCTGAGGGGATGCTGGGGCCGTGGAGCGATCCATCGCCTCCCGGGGGGACCAAACGCAAGCCCCGAAACGCGGAACAGGCCAAGCAGCCTGACGTTTGATACCTATGCCATATGAACCCCCTCCCTATCTTGCAGAACTTACTCTCTCGCAAATTGCCGAGCAGGTGGCTTTGCGCAAACTGCCTCCGGTCGAAAACTGGGACCCGCAAACCATCGGTGAAAGCGATATGCGCATCGCCGCCGATGGCACGTGGTATCACGAGGGCGGCGTCATCCATCGCCCGGCTATGGTGCGCGCGTTTTCCGGCCTGCTGACCCGCGATCAAAGCGGCGCGCACTGGCTGCTCAGCCCGTTTGAGAAGCTGCATATCGAAGTTGACGATGCCGCCTTCATTGCCACAGATTGCATGTTGAAAGGCAGCGATATCGCCTTTCGCCTGAACACGGATGAGCTTGTCGTCGCAGGACCAGAGCACGGCATAAGGGTGGCGGGCGATCCCGAAACCCCCGCGATTTACCTGCATGTGCGGCGCGGATGCGAGGCGCGGCTGAACCGCTCAACCTACAATCAGCTCGCTGAAATCGCTCTGGAAACGAGCGGCGATGATTGGCTGGTGACCAGTCAGGGTGCGATTTTCTCTCTCATCGCATCGGGGTGAACGCAGGCGATGGGGGCTTTGTTTGATCGGCTGTCGGCGCTCTATGAAGAGGGGCACAGCAAGGACATTCCAGACCTTTTGAGCGATGCACATCTGGCCGATGGCAGAGCAACCCCGGCGGCAGTTCTGGTGGCGGTGACCAACCAATCTAAACCCACCGTCATCCTGACCCAGCGCCCGCGCGGAATGCGCGATCATCCGGGCCAGGTCGCGTTCCCCGGCGGCAAGATCGATCCGGGCGAAGACGCGGTTCAGGCCGCCTTGCGCGAAGCCGATGAGGAACTCGCATTGCCCGTAGAGGCCGCGCAGGTCATCGGAACCAGCGATGTCTATCACACCGGCACCGGCTTTATCGTTACGCCGGTGCTCGCAGTGGTGCCGCCCGATCTGCCACTGGTCCCCAGCCCGTCCGAAGTCGAAGCATGGTTCGAGGTTCCCCTGAACCTGCTGCTTGATCGGGCGAACTGGACCGAAAACGAAGTGTATTGGCGCGGGGCACAGCGGCGATATTACGAGATGGATTATACCGGCTTTCGGATCTGGGGCGTGACTGCGGCCATCATCCTCAATCTGGCGCGGCGGATTGATGTGAGAGCGTTAATAACCTAATCGCTCCCTCCAGTTTCCGTTCGCCCTGAGGCTGTCGAGGGGCTGCCCTTCTTTCTGCCAACGCTTCGAAAAAGAGAAATACAGTGCTTCGACAAGCTCAGCACGAACGGTTCTAGATGATGCCTCAATTTCTCCCCCCTGCCGACTGGATCAGACGCGAAAGCCTTGCGATGCTGACCGCAACCCTTGGTGCCGAGAATATCCGCTGGGTTGGCGGAGCTGTGCGGGACACTTTGCTTGGCGTCTCCGTCAGCGATGTCGATTGTGCCACCGTGCTTGACCCTGAAACGGTCATGCAGCGATGCCGCGATGCAGGCATACGCGTTGTGCCGACGGGAATTGACCACGGCACGGTCACTGCAGTGTTTGATGCCAATGCGGACGATGGCCCTGTTGAAATTACAACCTTGCGAAAGGACGTGGCCACCGATGGCAGGCGCGCCACCATCGCTTATGCAACCGACTGGCGCGACGATGCAGCGCGCCGCGATTTCACCATCAACGCCCTGTATGCCCATCCGCAAACGCTTGTGATCTCCGACTATTTTGGCGGGCTTGCCGATCTGGACGCACGCCGCGTGCGTTTTATCGGTGATGCCAGGGAGCGCATTGCCGAGGATCACCTGCGCATCCTGCGATATTACCGCTTTCAGGCACGTTTTGGGGCGGCGCTGGATGAAGCGGCAGAGGCGGCGTGCGCGGATATGGCGCAAACGCTCAAGGGCCTGAGCCGTGAGCGGATTTGTGACGAGTTGCTCAAACTGCTGACCCTGCCCGATCCGCATGCAACGCTTGCGCGGATGCATAGGAAGGGCGTGCTGGGTGTGATCCTGCCCGAGGCTTGCGCCGTCCATGTCGAAGCGTTGGCCAACCTGATCGCGGCCGAGAACGAGCAGGGCATGGCCCCTGCGCCATTGCGCCGGCTGGCGGCGCTGCTGCCGCCGTCGCGCGATGTGGCAGAAACCTGCGCGGCGCGCCTGCGGCTGTCCAAGGCGCAGCGGGCGCGGCTGGTTTCCGCTGCCGAGCGACACCAATCGGACACCGACGCACCCAAAGCGCTGGCCTACCGGCTGGGCGTTGAGGCGGCACAGGATCGCCTGCTATTGTTGGGCGCAGATGCGCGCGCACTCTCGGACTACACGCCGCCCGTCTTCCCGATGAAAGGGGGAGAGATCGTCGCACGCGGCATCGCCGCCGGCCCGCAGGTCGCGCGGATCCTGCAAGAGATCG
>JBARXS010000161.1:0-12682 GCA_049647465.1 Erythrobacter sp. | reverse complement strand
AGGCGTCGATGCGCTGCGATCCAATGGTGACGACAAGACCGCCGAGCAATTCGGGGTCTACATCGGCAGAAAGCATGACAGTGCGGCCTTCGCGGGCCGTCAGCTTGTCTTTCAACGCACCAATCTGAACGTCCGAAAGCGGATGCGCGCTGGTGACAGTGGCGGTAACCTCTCCGCGCTGGGCGGCGGCGATCATCTTGAACGCATCAATCATACCGGGCAACGCGCCAAGGCGGCGGTTCGCCGCGAGCACACCAAGAAAATTGGTGGTGAGATCGGACAGGCCGAGGTGCTTCGCCACAGCAGCCACCGCTTCGCCCTGCTGGGCACGGGCGAGCTGCGGGTTGGTGGTGACGCTGCGCAGATCATCCGAATCACTCAGCGCTGTCTTAAGCTGCTCAAGATCGGATTCGACAGCGGTCACTGTGCCGTTCTCGCTGGCAAGATCGAACAGCGCCGAAGCGTAGCGGCCTGCCAGGCTAGATTTAATACCGGCGGAAATATCCACGCGCTCTGAAATCCTTCTTGGGAATCGGTAAGACTGTATGCGATGCTCTGAAGTGTGGGCGCACGAAAGGGCTCCCGTCAGGGCTGGCGCGCGCCTAGCATCGGGGTTTGCATGATGCAAGCCGCAGCACGTCGCAGCACGCCGCACCGGGCGTGCAAGTCTGGACACATCAGTTGCAATAGGCCACAATCCTGACCGAACGGTAAGAGTGCTGGCACGATCAAAGACCCATAAGATGCGCCACACCGTTTCGAATGGGAGAGAGAACCAATGCAGCTGAACCCGATGGCCCCTGAATGCGGTGTCGAGATTTCCGGTGTCACTCTTGCAAGTTGCACCGACACGGAAATTCAGGCGATCAAGCAGGCGATCTATGAACACGGCGTCGCGGTGTTTCGCGATCAGGAGTTTTCGCCAGCAGATCATGTGAAGTTCGGTCACCGCTGGGGCGGGATTGATGTGAACCAGTATTTCCCGCTGAATGAAGACTATCCCGAAATCGCGCTGGTGAAGAAAGAGGCGGACGAGGCCACCAATATCGGCGGCGCGTGGCACACCGATCATTCCTATGACCAGATCCCGGCAATGGGCTCTGTTCTGGTGGCGCGCGACCTGCCGCCCAGTGGCGGCGATACGCAATGGGCGCATATGGGCGCTGCCTATGATGCACTGCCTGATGAGATCAAGGAGCAGATTGATGGGCTGGAAGCGTTCCACACCGCTGACCATGTATATAAAGCCGATGGGCTGTATGCGCAGACCGACATGGGCAAAAATCTGCGTGGTCAGGATTTGAAGACCGGCGCGATCCACCCCGTTGTGATCCGCCACCCGCAAACGGGGCGCAAGCTGCTCTATGTCAATGGCGGCTTTACGATCCACTTCGTCGGTCAGACACGCGAGGAGAGCCTCCCGCTGCTGCAAAAGCTGTTGAATGCGGCGGTGATGGAGGACAATCAGTGCCGCCTGCGATGGAAGCCGGGCACGGTCGCGATCTGGGATAACCGCACAAGCTGGCACAACGCGCTAAACGATTATGCAGGCCACCGCCGCGAAATGCACCGGATTACGCTGAGCGGGGAGGCGCTGGCGGCTTAGTTTGGTTGGCCGTGGACCGCGCATCGGTCTTGCGGATGTTCGCTCCTATTCTGTCGGCGCGGTGTAGGCTGCGCGCAGCCCTTCGAGCGGGCCGTCGAGAATGGGTTCGCCATCATCGTCATAGCGCGGCAGCACGGCCAGATCGTCTGCGTTGTCGAGTTCGATGAACAGCTTCTTGCGCCGGAAATCGCGCCTTGCGCCGGTAAAGACAATGTCGAGGCGGGGTGTGCCGCGCACCACGATCCGGCGATTGCGAAACGTGCTGCGAAGTTTGTTTAGGGTGGGTCGGGTGAACATGCGGCGGCGGTCGCGCTCGACAATGATTTCACCGTCCTCACCTGCGCTGGCCGTCGTGTTCTTCGCCTGTGCCGCCTGCTCCTGAGGCGTGGGCACGTTGAGGAGGTCAAAGAAGGTTGCCTCGTCCATTTCGATGACGATCGTGTTCGCCCCTGTTTCTGGCCGGGAAGCCCGGGGCGTCCTGTTTCCCAAATGATTTCCCAACTCGCGACCGATTGCGTTGTTCAAGCCGATATTCAGGGTTGATGCTGGCAGCTCGGAATGAAGCAGATATTTGCCATTCCACAAAGTGACCTCGGCAATATCGATAATGACGGCCACATCATTCTTGTCACCGCGTCCACGTTTGCGCGCGGCGCGCAGCAACTGGCGCGGCTGCATGCATTCTACCGCGCAAATATCCGAGAGTCGTTCGAGATAGGATTCGCGGGTTTCGGCGGAAGCGGGCGCGTTGATGGCGACAGCGGCGGAGAGGGCAAAAGCTGCAAGGAAGCGCGATACTGGTACGATCTTACCCAGGGACACCTCCATCTTTGTCACGCAATTTGATAGTGTTGGCTCATGAGCGAGCGCTGAACGGGTCTGTCCGAGCGAAACATTGACGGAAGACCACCCTGATTTGCGGACGATTACTCCGCTTCGGCAGTAAGCGCCTCGGCATTCAACGCACCGCTGTCATTGCGCTTCGCCTCACACGAATAGACCAACCGTTCATTCGGGCGGCTTGGCAAAGCGGAGATGATCGCGGATTGCTGTTCGCCCAGCACCCGCGCGCCATCGGTGACGCCGCAGGCGGGCGGGCTGTACGCGCCGCGAAGTTCGCGGGCATCCTCCATCGCCGCGCGGCCCAGCAGATACCGGTCCGTGCGGAAAATGCGCGTTTGCGGATCGTATGAATTCACCGACACAGCATCTTCGTCATTCGGCACAAAGACGCGGGCCCATTCACCGCCGGTCGTGCCATATTGCGTGCGGCCGTTGACGCAGCCATCCGCGCCCCAGTCAAACTCCACGTCATCGGTGCGCGCGCCGGTGACGCGGCTGCGCTCTGGCACAAAAGTGCAGATCAGCGTTCCGTCTCCGGCGAGCGAGGCCTGTGGTCCCGTTTGGCCGTCTCCTGCGCCATCTTCGCCTTCACCCAGAATGGCCGCCACGCGATCCTCCAGTTCAGAGAAGCCCGGGCGTGTGATCCACACCAGAACCGCGCCGATAATGCAGGCCCCGGCCAATCCGGCGGCGATCATCGCGCGCGACTGAGTGACGGTTTCGCCAACCGCATCGGGGGCATCGCCTGCCGCGCGGCGCTTTCGAAACTGCACCGCGACATAGCCGATGCCCAGACCGCCCAGCATCAATAACAATGCAAGCGCAATGGCATCGTCGCGCTCTTCCGTGATCGCCAGCATCGCTTCCATCCGCGCGGCCATGCGAGCCTCGCGCAGGCGTTCCTCGCGCGCCTCCAGCCGGGCACGGGCCTCGGCACGTTCAGCCTCAAATCGGGCGGCTTCGGCAGCGTTCAACTCGTCAATAGAGCGGCAGGGCAGGGCGCTGGTGCGCGGCTCGATGCCATTGGCGCGCAGGAAGGGCAGCAATTCGCGCAAGGATACCGCGAAGTAGAACTCCGCATCCGATCCGCCCGAATCCGCACCAAAGGAATTCACACCCAGGACGCGGCCACACCCGTCGAGCAGCGGGCCGCCCGAATTGCCGCGCGCAATCGGGGCGGTGTGCAACAACGTGTCAAACTGGCGGCTGGGTCGCTTGCCAGAGAGGAACCCGCGACTTTTTACGGGGGGCTGTGCGTTGAAAATGTCGGCGATTTCCAGCCCCTGCGCCACATCCACATTCATCGGATAGCCAACCGCCGAAACCTCTCCCATATCGCCTGCGACGCCGCCGGCAATCGTAAGTGGCGGAAGGCGCAGGCCGCCATCGGCGATTTCCAGCAAAGCGAGATCGTTGCGCGGGGAAACCGATACGGCGCGCGCAAATGCTCCATTGCTGGCCGCTTTGGCGAGATCGCTGACCGCTTCGCTGGGCACAATGCCAATGCGCAAGGTGTCATCCTGCAACGCTTCACGCACGACATGCGCATTGGTTACGATCATGGTCGGACTGACAGCAAAGCCGCTGCCATGGCTGACGGGGGTCACTTCCTCTCCGTCAGAGGCAATCAGCACGACCCGCACCACCCCGCGCGCCGCCGCATCGACATCGCCGGGATCGGCGAGCAGTGGGGTCGCAAGCACCAGCGCGGCGATCAGGGAGGCAAAGCGCAAAAGTTGGTTCATAGTGGCTCGCTTCTGACCTACACGAACATTCACCGCAAGGTTCGGGATGTGCAGATGCCCGACTTATGTCAGAACTTCTTTTGATGAACACTACCAATACTCTTTGCGATGATGAGCGCTGGCAGATCGCGCTGGCCAAGGACCGCCGCTTTGACGGTGCCTTTGTCACCGGCGTGCATTCCACCGGCATCTATTGTCGCCCGTCCTGCCCGGCGCGCGCGCCCTTGCGCAGGAATGTGCAGTTTTACGCGACGCCCGCCGATGCGCGGGGCGCGGGCCTGCGCGCATGCAAGCGCTGCTCGCCCGATACGCAAAGCGCGGAGGAGGCGTGCGTTCTCGCCGCGATTGCCGCGATCCGCACGGCCAGCGCTTCGGGTGAGGCGGTGACGCTGGATGCGCTGAGCGATCTGACCGGGTATTCCCCGACCCATTTTCAGCGGCTCTTCACCCGCACTGTGGGCCTTTCGCCTGCTGCCTTCGCAAGGGCTTTGCGTGAGGAGCGCGTGCGCATTGAACTGGGCAAGGGGGCCGGGGTGAGCGATGCTTTATACGCCGCGGGCTATTCCGCGCCCTCGCGGTTCTATGCGGATATGAGAGGAAAGCTGGGAATGAGCGCAAACGATTGGGCCAATGGCGGCGAAGGGAGACGCGTCCACTGGCGCGTGATCGCAACATCTCTGGGCGAAATGCTGGTCGCGGCGACATCAAAGGGGGTGTGCTGTCTTTCGTTCAACGAGGGAGAGGCGCAATTGGCGGCGCGCTTTCCAAAGGCCGATCTGGTCGAGGCGGGCGAGGATTTCGCGAGCCTGTTCGATCAGGTTGTCGCCGCGGTCGAGAAACCCGGCATGGGAGGGGGCGCGGCGATCCCGCTCGATGTCAAAGGCACCGCGTTTCAGCAACAGGTCTGGGCCGCCTTGCGCGAGATACCGCCGGGTGAAACGCGCTCTTACGGCGAACTCGCAGCGGCGCTCGGCAACCCCAAAGCCAGCCGCGCCGTGGGCAGCGCAAACGGGGCGAACAACATCGCCGTCCTGATCCCCTGCCACCGGGTGGTGCAAGCCGACGGAAGCATTGGCGGATACGCTTACGGACCGGAGATCAAGCGGGAATTGCTGGCGCGAGAGGGCGCTGGAGATGCTGCCAAGAACGGGGAGTTATTCTGACATGAGTAAGGCAGAATTTGCAGGCTTGCATCAGGCGGGCGCACCGCTTGTGCTCTATAACATCTGGGACGCGGGAAGCGCGCTGGCCGTTGCCAAGGCTGGGGCAAAAGCGCTTGCTACCGGCAGCGCCTCACTTGCAAGCGCGCAAGGGTTTGAGGACGGTGAAGACATGCCGTTCGCCACCCTCGCGCAAACCGTCAGCCAGATCGCGAGGGCGACGCGGCTGCCGCTGTCGGTCGATTTTGAGGCGGGCTTTGCCGATGATCTTGCGACGCTTTCAGGCAATGCGACGGCTTTGCTTGATGCCGGGGTGGTGGGGTGCAACCTAGAGGATCGCCTGATCACGGCCGATGGTCTGCGAGACATGGCAGAACAAGCCGAACGCATCGCAGCGTTGGATAGTGCCGGCCTGTTCGTAAATGCCCGCACCGACGTTTTTCTCGATGCGATGGCTGCCGGAGACGACCCCGACACGCAAGAACTGCTGGATGCTGCACTGGCGCGCGGGGCTGCCTATGCTGCGGCTGGGGCCGGGTCGTTCTTCATGCCCGGGTTGAGCGATCCCGAACTGATCGCAAAAGCCTGCGCCGCGATGGCAATCCCGGTCAACATCATGCGCTTGCCCGGAATGGTGAGCAATGCCGACCTGGCCGATCTGGGAGTGAGACGGATCAGTTATGGCCCGGCCCCCTGGCGCGATGCGATGGCGTCGGTTGAAGAAGCTGCGCGTAATGCGATGGCGGGCTGAAGGGCGGGAACCATTTTGAACGGGAGCGTTCATGTATTCGGATGCAGCGCCGCATCCGGCTTTGCAATGGACGCTCCCGCACATGACCGACTTCCCCCTCGATACCGCGACGCAGCTTGAACGCGTGAGCGACACCCGCCTTAAATCAGGCGGCGGAGCGGCCTATTGGAACTTTACCTCGGCCTTTGGCGGGTGGGCTCTGGCGCTGGGATATTCAGCGGTTCAGCAGGCAAAACCGCAAAACGCGATGCTCGCCAGCGCCACGGCCAGCTTTATCAAGCCGCTGCCCGAGCATGACCTGATGGTCGATGTTCGGCCCCTGCCTGAAGGGCGGCGCACCAACTTTATCCGCACCGAATTCACAGCGCATGATGCGCCTGACGCGCCGGTCTTCGCCGCCGATTACGTGTTCAGCGACATGAAGGAAAAGCCGCTCGATTACACCTGCGACTTTCCCGAAGTGAGACCGCCCGAAGCCTCCGATCGTCTGCCTGATACGCCGGGGCCGCGCTTCCTCAGCCGTTATGAACAGCGGGTGGCGCTGGGCAAACCGTTCAGCGCGCAGGAACGCCCCCATTCCGCATTGTGGGTGCGCGATGCGGCGGACCGCCCGTGGGATGCGAAGGGGCTGCTGGCGCTGTCCGATACGCCGATGCCGCGCACATTCTTTCTCGACACCACCCCGCGCTTTGGCGCGACGGTTCAGTATGATCTGCATGTCCTGTGCAGCGCGGAGACACTGGCGGCGTGCGGGGCCGGTTACCTGCTGGTCGAGGCGACGAGCGACCGCGTGTTCAGCGGGCGGTTCTCGCAGACGACGCGCATCTGGTCACCGACGCAGCAATTGCTGGCGATTTCGAACCAGTTGGCGTTTTACTAGGACCGGTCAGGCGGTTCGTCTGGCCTCACGGAACGTCACCAGTTTGCGCCGTTCCTCATCCCACAGCGCCAGCACCATGGGGCGGATCGTCTGGCCAATGGAAAATCGGTTGAGCTGCTCCAACTCGGGATGCGCCTTCATCACCTCGGGCAGGCGATAAAACGGGATCGCGCTCGCCAGATGGTGCACATGGTGGATGCCGATATTCCCGCTGAACCAGCGCAGCGGCTGGGGCAGGGAGAGATAGGAACTGCCCAGCAGCGCGGCCTCGTGAAAGGACCAATCCTTGTGCCAGTCCCAATGCGCGTCTTCATATTGGTGCTGGATATAGAACAGCCAAACGCCGGTGGACGCCGCGATCAGCACGCTGAGCATGATGACCGCCACTGTTGCGCCCCAGCCAAAGGTAAAGCCGAGCACTGCGAAAATCCCGGCCAATGCTGCGTTGGTGCCCATTGAGCTGATCCAGTGGATCGACCCTTCGCGCATCAGACCAACCGGCAGGCGGTGGCGGATGAAAAACAGATAAGCGGGGCCGATTCCGAACAGCACAATCGGGTGGCGATAAAGGCGATAGCCAAACCTTTGCAGCGGTGTGCCCGCGCGATATTCCTTGACCGTCAGCGTATCGACATCGCCAAAGCCGCGCTTGTCCAGATTTCCGGTGCGCGCATGGTGGCGTGCATGGGAAAGCTTCCAGCAATCATACGGGGTGAAGGTCAGCACGCCCAAAGCTCTGCCGACCCAGTCATTGCCGCGTTTGCTGGAGAGAAACGCGCCGTGGCCGCAATCATGCTGG
Organism: Erythrobacter sp.; assembly: GCA_049647465.1. Lineage (GTDB taxonomy): Bacteria > Pseudomonadota > Alphaproteobacteria > Sphingomonadales > Sphingomonadaceae > Erythrobacter. The sequence continues at coordinate 4,898 of JBARXS010000161.1, read as the reverse complement.
ATGATGAACAGCCGCAGTAGCAACAGGCCCGAAACCGGCGTCAGCAACAAAGCGATCCAGTACCCCGCTGAAATCGCCCACAACATCGCGCCGGTCAGCGCAACAAACGGGATGAGCGTGCTCGCCAATTCCCACAGGCTGCGAAACCCCTTGGCCTGCGAATACGCCTTCAATTCGCGCATCAGAGCGCGCGGATCGGGAGTTGTCTTTTCGTGGCCGTTTTCAAGCGCCTTTTCGTTCACCTTTACATTAATGTGTTCAGAAGGGTTGGCGAGCGTAGTCTCAGACATGAAGTCTCCGGCAGATTTCGGCGCAGGGCGCGCGCATTTTGGGCTTTAGTAGGCCGCGCAGGTTTCAGTAATAAAACAGCGCATCGTTTAAGGAAGGTGAATGGCGTTATGCGCCTTTTATGTGGCCCGCAAGGACCCGGTTCACGGCGATTTCGTGCATTCCCATCCACTGTCATCTGTGACGCAGGTTCGGATGCCTGTCACCCCCATGATTGCGGAACGGGTATTGGCACAGGTTTCTACTATGCGCGTTAAGGTAGGATACATTGGCATCTGGCATCTTATCTCCGGGATAAAACAAGATGGTATTTGATATGAAGCGTTTTGTTTTTGGTGCATTTTTGGGCGCAACTCTGGGTGCCACCGGGCTGATACCGCTTTCTGCGGCGATGGCCCAGGAAGACGGCGCTGCACCTCCCAAGGAGGCCACCACCGAAAACACAATCGTCGTCACTGGAGAGCGCTTGCCGGATAAGGCGGTGAACCGTTTTATCTATGACATGATAAGGCCCCAGGCGATCGGTCAGGATTCGCAATATCCTCGATTGCGTGATGACTTTTGCCCATCGGTCATCGGCTTTCCCGAAGAAGCCGCGAACGCAATCACCGAACGGATGCGCCGCGTCGCTCGGGCTGCGGGAATTCCGGTTGCGACGGGGGATTGCCGCGCCAATATGCATCTGGTGCGGGTGGAGGATGGGCCAAAAGCAATCCGGTATCTGCGCGAGAAAAACGCCCGCGCATCCTTCGGGATAATGCCGCTGTGGCAACGCGATCTGATCGAGCGGCGCGAAGGGCCGGTTTACAGCTGGCAGCAGACATATCCCTATGGCGCCGATAGCGATGCGGCTGCCGTTTCGAATCTGGTGAATGGCGGGCCGCTTGGTGAAGGAGCCCTGAACTTCAACTTTATCTATCAAAATCCGCGGATGCGCACGCCGGTAACCACCGCCTTTCGCCATTCCACCGTCATGGTGGAACGCGCCGCGCTGGAGGATGTGAGCCCCACCCAGCTCGCCGATTTTGCCGTGATGCGCGGGTTGGTTACCGCACGCGAAGACCGCTTTCGCGAGGGCGCGAGGACTGCGGACTCGATCCTCAACCTGTTTGACCCCGCGGTCGATCCGGACGAGCGTCTCCCCTCTCTGGGGCGGATGGATCTGGCTCTGCTGACATCGCTCTACGCCGCACCCGATGACGTCAACGCCAACCGCCAGCGCGGCCGAATGGTCAAGACATTCAAGGCCGTGCTGGAGGAACTGGAGTAAAGCGCGATCAGTCCAGCTTTGGCGGGAAGCCGGGTTCGGCTTTAGCCATGGCGCGTTGATAGGCATCGCGCGCGCCGATGCGTTGCAGATAGGCTTTCAGGTTTGGCTTATCGCCGATGCTCATGCCGTTGAAGGCGCGGCTCGTGGTCAACTGGAACACCATCATGATGTCGGCGGTCGTCAGCTGTGAGCCGCCGAAATAGTCGGCTTCACCAAGGCGGCGCTCAATCTGGGCCCAGGCGTTGGTGATCCGGTTAGCGAGGGGCGGGGGCATTTCAGCGCCCACGGCACCCACCGCGATCTGCATCATGCCATTGGTCATGAAGGTCGCATTGGCAAAGTGGAACCAGTAAAGGTGATCGGCGAAATCGGGATGATCGGGGCCGGTGACCAGATCGGTATCGGGCGCGTATTTGCCGATGATATATTCCACGATCGCTCCGCTCTCTCCCAACATGATGTCGCCATCCTCGATCAGCGGCGCGACCTGCATCGGGTGCAGCGCCTTAAGCTCGGGCGGGGCAAGGCGGGTTTCAGGATTGCGGTTGTAGAGTTTGAGATCGTAGTCGAGCCCCAGCTCCTCACACAGCCAGACGATGCGTTCCGATTGTGAAATACGCAGGTGGTGGATGGTCAGCATTGTGGGTCTCTCCTAGTCGTCTTGTCTTGCCCAGCCTTTGCGTGCGGGCTCCAGAGAGTCGAGGAATTTGTCGGCGCTATCCAGATAATCGCGCTTCTTGTCATCATCCATCCGATCCCAATTCGAATAGATTCGCCCGATGCGGTGATTGCTCTCAAGCTTGTCGCGGTGGCGGTCCATGAAGTGCCAGTAAAGCGGGTTGAACGGGCAGGCGCCCTCGCCGGTCTTTTTGCTGACTGAGTATCGGCATCCCTTGCAGTAATCGGACATCTTGTTGATGTAATTGCCGCTCGCCGCATAGGGCTTTGTCGCCAGCTTTCCGCCGTCTGCATACAGGATCATCCCGCTGACATTGGGCAATTCGACCCATTGATAGGCATCAGCATAGACGGCCAGATACCAGTCCTGCACATCGCGTGGATCAATCCCGGCGATCAGGCAGAAGTTGCCCAGCACCATCAGCCGCTGAATGTGATGGGCATGGGCGTTGTCATGGGTGGAGCGGATACAGTCGGACAGGCAGCGCATATCGGTCTCCCCGGTCCAGAAAAACTCGGGCAGGGGGCGCGTCGCGTTCATCTCATTGTCGGTTTCCAGCCCCGGCATATGGAGCCAGTAAAAGCCGCGAATATATTCGCGCCACCCGATGATCTGGCGGATAAATCCCTCGACCGAATTGATCGGTGCGCGGCCTTCTTCATACGCTTTCTCGGCGCGCTGGCACAGCTCCAGCGGATCAAGCAGCCCGCAATTGATGCTGGTCGAAAGCATCGAGTGGAACATGTCATCCTCGCCGTGGACCATCGCATCCTGGTACGGGCCGAATTTCTCGATCCGCTCGGCGAAGAAGGCATCGGCGGCTTTCTCGGCCTCGTCTGAGGTGACGGGCCAAAGGAAGCTGTCGAGATTGCCGAAGTGATCGGCGAAGCGATCCTGCACCAGTTCGATGACCTCGGTCGTGATATCATCCGGCGAGAATTTGGGCACGGGCGGCGGGTCCATGTCGCCTTTTGGTGGTTCGCGATTGTCCTTGTCGAAATTCCACTCACCACCCCTAGGTTTGCCATCATCCTTCATCAGCAGACCGGTCTTGCGGCGCATCTCGCGATAGAAATGCTCCATGGTCAGAGCTTTTCGACCCTCGGCCCATTCGCGGAAGGTCGCGTGGTCGCAGATAAAACGGTCATCGGGCAGGATTTCAACCGGGCAGGCAAACTTGTCGGGCCATTCCTCGATGGCCTGCTGCACGCGCCATTCGCTGCCTTCGGTGACGTGGATTTCGCTGGGGTCATGGCGCTCGACAGCGCGCGCGACCTCGCCCGTGAAGTTGCCCGAATTGCCTTCATCATCCAGCTTTATGTAATCCACGCTCCACCCCGCATCGCGCAATTCAGCGGCGAAATGGCGCATGGCGGAAAAGATCAGGACGATCTTCTGCTTGTGGTGTTTGACGTAAGTTGCCTCGTCCCAGACCTCCATCATCAGGATGACGGTGTCGTCCTTTGCCCGCCCGCGAAGGCTGGAAAGAGTGCGGGTCAGCTGGTCGCCGAGGATGGGGACGAGGATGGGGTTTTTGGACATGTGCGATCAATGTCCGACGCGGCGATAAGTGCCTCAAACAAAGCTATACGGATCAATGTCCACGCCAACGCGCACGCCGGGCGCGAAGTGATGCGCGTCCAGCCAGCCGCGTATGGTCGCCTGCAAGTTCGCGCTGCGCCGCGCGTTGATGAGGAAGCGGTAGCGGTATCGTCCTCGCAACAAAGCCAGCGGGGCGGGGGCTGGGCCAAGGATGTAGAGATCATCGGACTTGGGCCGCGTGTCGCCCAGCCGCATCGCAGCCTCGCGCGCTTCCTTTTCATCCTCGCTCGACAGGATGATCGCGGCCCAACGGCCAAAGGGCGGCGCGCCTGCATCGCGGCGGGCTTCTGTCTCGGCAGTGTAGAATGCGTCGCGGTCTCCGTTGGCCAAGGCTGCGATCACGGGCGCATCGCCGTGACGCGTCTGGATCAAGACTTCGCCCGGTTTTGCCCCGCGTCCGGCGCGCCCGGCAACCTGCGCCACCTGTTGATAGGTGCGCTCAGCCGCGCGCAGGTCTCCGCCTTCAAGGCCCAGATCCGCATCGACTACGCCCACCAATGTGAGCTCGGGGAAGTGGAAGCCTTTGGTCACCAATTGTGTGCCGACGATCACATCAATCGCTTTGGCTTCGGCCTGAGCGATGAATTCCGCTGCACGTTCGGGTGATCCCAGAGTGTCGGATGTGGCGACCGCCACGCGCGCTTCGGGAAAGAGTTCAGCGACCTCATCCGCGATCCGCTCGACCCCAGGACCGCAGGCGACAAGGCAATCGGGCTCTCCGCATTCCTCGCATTTGTCAGGCACGCCGGTTTCGTGGCCGCAATGGTGGCAGGAAAGGCGGGCGGACAGGCGGTGCTCGACCATCCATGCGCTGCAATAGGGGCATTTGTAGCGGTGCCCGCAATTGCGGCACAGGGTCAGCGGGGCATAGCCGCGGCGGTTGAGGAACAGCAGCGTCTGCTCGCCGCGCGCCAGCCGCTCTTCAATCCCCTTGACCAGCGGCCCGGCCAGCCAGTGGCCCGATCCCGGCTTTTCCACGGTCAGGTCAATCAGCTTGATGGCAGGCAGCTGCGCCCCGCCAAAACGGCTGGGCAGTTCAAGCCGCTGATAGATGCCGGT
>JBARXS010000160.1:0-13535 GCA_049647465.1 Erythrobacter sp. | reverse complement strand
TCTTCGGGCACGCCCTTCAGCTCTTTTTCCACCGCATCGTCTTGCGGCTTATCATTCTCGTTCATGTACAGGTTCCAGCTTTGAATATGATGTTCAAGCGATCAATTTGCCCAAGGATCGGGCGGTTAAATCCACCATGGGGACCACGCGCGCGTAATTCAACCGCGTGGGGCCGATGACGCCCAATACTCCGACCACCCTGCCCTCGCGGTCGCGATAGGGCGAAGCGATGACGGAGGAGCCGGAAAGGGCGAACAGGCGGTTTTCGCTGCCGATAAAGATACGGGTTGAATCCGCGTCGCGCGCGCTGTCGAGCAACTGCGCGACGGATTGCTTGTTCTCAAGGTCATCAATCAGAGATCGCACCCGCTCCAGATCATTGAGCGCCTCATCATCCAGAAGGTTGGAGGCGCCGCGCACGATGAGCACAGGGCGCTCATCCGCGTCTTCGCTCCACACCGCAAGTCCGCGTTCGACGAGATCACGGCTTGCCTCATCCAGCTCCGATTTCTCCGAGGCAATTTCGGTGCGCATGATCTGCGCCGCATCCGCCAGCGTCCTGCCAGACAGGCGCGCGGTGATATAATTGCTGGCCTGTTCCAGAACGCTCGCCGGGACAGCCCCACCCAATTCGACGACGCGGTTTTCAACGCCGCCATCCTCGCCCACCAGGACAGCGAGCGCCCTGCCCTGCCCCAGATTGACGAGGCTGAATTGCGCCAGCCGCTGTTCCCGCGTTGGCACCATCACCATACCTGCCGCACCCGACAGATCGGACAGCAGAGTGCTCGCTTTGGTCAGCGCCTGCTCAACCGCACCGGTTTCGGCGAGCCCCGCTTCGATCCGGGCGCGTTCGTCAGCTGTCGGCTCTGCCATGCGCATCATGCCATCGACAAAGATGCGCAGGCCAATATCCGTTGGCATTCGGCCCGCGCTGGTATGCGGCGCGGCGAGCAATCCCAGCCCTTCAAGATCCGCCAGCACAGTCCGGATTGATGCCGGAGACAGATTGAGCGTGCCGTCCCCCGCCAGCGTTTTTGAGCCAACCGGTTGCCCGTTTTCAAGATAACCTTCGACGACGCGCTGAAAAATGTCGCGCGCACGGGTCGTCAATTCTGTGATCGGGGGAGCGGCCATACCCGATCATTTAGGAAAATTTTCCACCAACTTCAATTTTCCGTCCACCCAGCGGTTGTCGAAGTCCCCCACTTCCTTCAAGCGCATCCTCAAGAGAACATTGGTAAGAGCATCCGCGACACCACAACCCTTCAGGAGATTCCCTATGCGCCCATCCAACCGCGCGCCCGATGAAATGCGGGCAATTTCGATCGAAACCGGTTTCACCAAACATGCCGAAGGATCGTGCCTTATCAGCTTTGGCGATACCCGCGTGCTTTGCACAGCGAGCGTCGAACGCAATGTTCCACCCTGGATGCGGGGCAAGGGCGAAGGTTGGGTGACCGGCGAATATTCTATGTTGCCGCGCGCCACCCACACCCGCGGCAGCCGCGAGGCCGCTCGGGGCAAGCAATCGGGCCGTACGCAGGAAATTCAGCGACTGATCGGGCGCTCCCTTCGCGCGGTTGTCGATCTCAGGAAGCTTGGCGAGCGGCAGATTACCCTCGATTGCGATGTCATTCAGGCCGACGGGGGCACGCGCACAGCGTCTATCTCGGGCGCATGGATCGCGCTGCGGCTTGCGGTCAACGGGTTGATCAAGTCAGGCGACTTGAAAGATGACCCAGTCACGGGCCAGGTCTCCGCAATCTCTTGCGGCATTTATGAGGGCACGCCGGTTCTCGACCTTGATTATATCGAAGATTCCAACGCGGATGCCGATGCAAACTTTGTCCTGATTGACGGCGGCCAGATTGCCGAAGTGCAGGCGACAGCCGAAGGCGCAACCTATGATGAAGAAGCACTGCTGCGCCTGCTGCGCCTTGCCCGGATGGGGTGTGACGGGATCTTTGCTGCGCAATTGGAAGCAACGAAAGCCTGAAGCGTGGAGCCGGTCAGCTACACGATAAGCAAAGAGGATCACTTCGCCTTTTGGGCGCGGCAGTTTTCGAAATCGATCCGCCGGTTTGTGATCATTGTGGCCGGTGTGGTCGTGGTGCTGGGCTCGCTCGCCTGGTTCTTGAGCGACTGGACATCGGCAGTGGCGGTGGTGACTGGCGGCTGCATCGGCGCGGTCCTGTTTCCGCTGATCATGCGTTATCTGGTGCTTCCAAGAGAGGCGCAGCGCACGTGGGATGCCTTTGCCCTGATCAAGGAAGAGATGACCATCGATTTGGGTGAAGAGCGCTTTACGATCACCCAGCCTTCCGCCCATGTCGATGCGAAGTGGTCGGATATGACCGGATGGGATGAGGTAGCAGGCGTATTTGCTGTGTATGTGACGCGCAATCAGGCCTATGTCATTCCCAAGTCACAAGTGCCCGCCTCGCACATCGACTATGCTCGCGAGCGGTTGATCGCGAACGGTTTCCCCAAGGCTGGAGTGTTCGGGAAATGACGAAACTCGGTGGCGGATCGCTGGTCATCGCAACGCATAATGCGGGCAAGCTGAAAGAGATTTCGGCGCTGCTCGATCCCTTCGGCATGAAGTGCATTTCAGCTGGTTCACTTGGCCTGCCCGAACCTGAAGAGACGGGCACAACCTTTGTCGAGAATGCACTAATCAAGGCGCGCGCCGCCGCTGAAGCGTCGCAAATGGCGGCACTGGCCGATGACAGCGGCCTGAGCGTTGATGCACTGGGCGGGCGTCCGGGCGTCTACACCGCCGATTGGGCCGAGCGTCAGTGGTTTGAAGGCGATCCGGGCCGCGACTGGTACATGGCGATGGGCAAGGTGGAAGGGATGCTGCAACAGATCGGCCCTGATGCGGCGCGTGATGCGGCCTTTCATTGCGTGCTGGCCATTGCGTGGCCGACGGGCGAACATGCGGTTTACGAGGGGCGCTGCCCTGGCGCTCTCACATGGCCCCCGCGCGGAGAAATGGGCTTTGGCTATGATCCGGTGTTTGTGCCATCTGACCAGAGCGGCGGCGAAGGGCTGACTTTCGCGGAGATAGATCCCGCGCACAAACACGCGATCAGCCACCGCGCAGATGCCTTTGCCAAACTGGTGGCGGACCAGTTCAACGGGTGATTATCGGGTGGCGACGCGCTTTGCTGGGGCAATAACGTCACCCATGCGATTGCCCGCTGGCCAATACCGGCACACAAGGATTTCATACTGAGCGCCCGGTGCCAGAGCGCATCCCACTTCGCGCGTTTCGGGCCAGACGATCTGGGTGTAATGGCCCACATCGCTCCATCGCCCTGTGCGCGAGACTTGCGGAAAACGGCCCGGCACAAAGTGCTGTTTTTCAGACACAAACCCGTCAATCATCTGGCCGGGCGTGAAGTATCCGCGGGTGCCCATCCACAGATTCTCACCGCGTCCATTTCGCTCATCCCTGCTGGCGTGGCGCATGCGTTGTTCCCGTGCGAGCTGTTGCGCCCACGCTCGCGCTTCACGGCTGAGTTCATCGCTCCATTTCAGCGGGCCGCTGCCGAAATCGGCGCGCGCCTGATTGTGCGCGTCCAGCCAGATGCGCTGTGCCGAAGCATCAGGGGCATTGGCCGAGGCGGGGGCTGCAAGGCCGAAAGCCGCCGTCATGAGCAAAGATATCGCGCGAATGTGCATAGGCAGACCTTGACTTTGTCGCCTTAAGAAAGCCTGAAACAGCCATGGCACGCGCCCTTTATATCCATTGGCCCTTTTGCGCGAAGAAGTGCCCCTATTGCGACTTCAATTCGCATGTGCGCGATACTGTCGATGTGGCGGCGTGGCTGGAGGCGCTGGTCGCTGACATGCTGGCCGAACATGCGGTGGCGGGCGGTGAGCCGCTCTCTTCGATCTTCTTTGGCGGCGGCACGCCTTCGCTGATGCCCCCTGCCCTTGTCTCGGCATTGCTGGAAAAAGCGCAAGAATTGTGGGGGTTTGCGCCAGATATCGAGATTACGCTGGAGGCCAATCCCTCCTCTGTCGAGGCCTCGAAATTCGCCGATCTGGCGCAGGCGGGGATCAACCGAGTCTCGCTGGGCGTGCAGTCGCTGGATGATGCGACGCTGCAATGGCTCGGGCGACTGCACGGGAGCATGGAGGCACTGAGCGCGCTTGAAGTGGCACAGAAACACTTTGAGCGGGTCAGTTTTGATCTGATCTATGCGCTGCCCGGTCAAACGCCGGAGCAATGGTCCGCTCAGCTGGATCGCGCGCTGGGTTTTGGCACATCGCACCTCTCGCTTTACCAGCTGACCATTGAGCCGGGCACGCGCTTTGCCACGGATGTGCGGCGCGGTGTTTTTGAGCCGCTGGGCGACGATGCCGCGGCGGACCTTTTCGCTCTGACGCAGCAATTGACGGACGCAGCGGGGATGCCCGCTTACGAAACCAGCAACCACGCGAGGGCCGGGCAGGAAAGCCGCCACAACCTCACATACTGGCGGTATCAGGATTATTGCGGGATCGGCCCGGGAGCGCATGGACGGCGCGGCGGCATGGCGACGGTGCGGCACAGGAAGCCGGAGAATTTCCTGAGCGCGGTTACGGAGCGCGGGCATGGCATTCATGAGGCGCGGGTGCTGGATGCAGCCGAGCAGTCATCCGAGGCGCTGCTGATGGGTTTGCGCCTGCGCGAAGGGATTGATCTGGCGCGGCTTGAGGCGCGGTTCGGCTTTGGCCGCGATGCGCTTTTGAAGCCGCACAAGGTCAAGCAATATCGCGATCTGGGTCTGTTGTGGCAGGAGGGCGCGCGGCTTGGCGTGACTCCGCAAGGAAGCCCCTTGCTGGACGGTTTGCTGGGCGAGATCGTGGCTGATGATCTGGTCGCTCCCGAGGCGCAAGGCGCATGACCGGTGCCGACCTGATTGCGGCATGGCACGACCACCTGACCCACGCCAAACGCCGGAGCCCGCATACGGTGCGCGCCTATGTTTCGGCGGCGCAGCGGATTGTTACCGCACACGATCTGACGTCATGGGAAGCGGCTGCGCAAATCGAAGCGCATGACTTGCGGCGGCATCTGGCCGCGCGGCGCGCTGGCGGCCTTGGCAATGCCAGCACCGCGCGTGAATTGTCGGCGCTCAAGGCGTTCGTTGCGTTTGCGCGGGTGCAGGCGGGCGATCCTGACCCCGCGCCCCCGCGCCTTCGCGGACCGCGCCTCAAGAAGGGACTCCCCCGCCCTGTCACGCCTGATGACGCGGTCAACCTGACCGATATCGTCGACGGGATTGCAGCGGATGACTGGATCGGAGCGCGTGATCGCGCGGTGCTGTTGCTGATGTACGGATCGGGCCTGCGCATTGCCGAGGCTTTGTCGTTGCAAGGGGCCGATTCGCCTCTGGGTGATACGCTGAATGTGACGGGCAAAGGTGGCAAGGAGCGGGTGGTGCCGATCCTGCCGATCACGCGCGAGGCCGTGCAGGCTTACACCGCGCATTGTCCATGGCCGCTGGCGAAAGACGAAGCGCTGTTTCGCGGAGCCAAAGGCGGGCCGCTCTCCCCCGGCATGGTTCAAAAGGCGATGGCGCAGGCGCGGCGCGCTTTGGGCCTGCCCGACACCGCGACGCCTCATGCCTTGCGGCACTCGTTCGCGACGCATTTGTTGAGCGCTGGGGCGGATCTGCGCAGCTTGCAGGAATTGCTGGGCCACGCCTCGCTGGGCTCGACGCAGATCTACACCAAAGTGGATGCAGCGCAGATGCTGAAGGATTATCGCGCCGCGCATCCCAGAGCGAAAAAGCGCTGATTGATCAGCCGATTGCATAAGTTGATTCGGGGTCTCGCTCGCCGATTATCGAGGCCGGGACATTCCATTCGTCGCTGCTGGAGGGCAGGTGTTTCAACCCGGCTCTTATCCGACACATTTTGTCAAGCACAGCATTTCCATCGCGAAAACTTTCCCCAAATAGTGTGGCGCAGGGAGCACACAACGAAAGGAAAGTACGATGAAAAAGTTTACGACCTACCTCACCGGCACGGCTCTTGCTGTCGCGGCCACCTCCGGTGCTGCTCTTGCTCAGAAGCAAGCTGAACCGATGACTGACACTCCGGAAGCCGCGCAGGAAATGGAAGATGAAATGCCGACTGCTGATGCGGCGGCTGAGGCCGAAACGTCCTTCACCGACCAAGAGATCGAAGGCTTCGCTGCTGCTGCGCTGAAAATCCAGGCATTGGACGCCGATCCGGCCACGAAACAGCAGGAAGCTGCGCAGCTCGTGGCTGAATCGGGCATCGATACGGAAACGTTCAACGCCATCAGTCGAGCGATGCAGAGCGATCCGGAAGTAGCCAAGCGCGTCCAGATTGCTGGAGCGGAGTTGCAAAAGCAGTCCGCTGGCTGATCGCATCGATCAGTTATCAGTCTAGAACCCCCGCCGTCCCCCTGCGGCGGGGGTTCTCTATGTGAAATCCGCCTGACTGTTGGCCTGTTTCGAGCATGGGGCGACAAACGAGTGCGTCCGGTCAATCGCCCACCCGCCCCTCAATCGCGTCCCAGATCATCCCGGCCAGATCCGTGCCGTCGAACTCGCTGATCGCCACGATCCCCGTGGGCGAGGTCACGTTGATCTCGGTGAGCCATTTGCCGCCGATTACGTCGATGCCCACGAAGGTCAGGCCCAACCGCTTCAGCTCCGGCCCCATCGCTTCGCATATCTCGACTTCGCGCTCAGTCAGGCCCGTTGCCTCGGCGCTGCCGCCCATGGCCAGGTTTGAACGGAACTCACCCTCGCCCGGAATGCGGTTGATGGCTCCCGCAATCTCGCCGTCTATCAGGACGATCCGCTTGTCGCCCTCAGCCACTTCGGGAAGGAAGGGCTGGATCATGTGCGGCTCTGGCCACGTCTGGTTGAACACCTCGAAGAGCGCTGTCAGATTGTCGCCATCGGCGGGGATGCGGAAGATTGCTTTGCCGCCATTGCCGTGGATCGGTTTCATCACCACCGCGCCATGCTCGGCCATGAAACGGCGCGCTTCGTCGACGCTGCGCGTCACCAGCGTGGGCGGCATAAAGCGGCGGTAATTCAGCACCATCACCTTTTCCGGCGCATTGCGAACGCTGGCGGGATCGTTGACCACCAGCGTCTCGTCCCCGATCCGCTCCAGCAGGTGGGTCGCGGTGATATAGCCCATGTGAAAGGGCGGGTCCTGCCGCATCAGGATAACGTCGATATCCTTGCCCAGATCGAGCCGGACAGCCTCACCCTTTTCAAAGTGATCGCCTTCGACGCGGCGCACCTTGACCGGAAATCCTTGCGCGAACAGGCGGTCATCCGCGTCCAGTGTCAGGCTTTCGACCTGGTATTCGTACACTTGATGCCCGCGCTCCTGCGCGGCGAGCATGAGTGCGAAAGAGCTGTCGCCCTTGATGTTGATATGTTCGATGGGGTCCATCTGAACGGCAATTCTAAGGCTCAATTTCTCAACTCCGTTCGCCCTGAGCTTGTCGAAGGGCTGTCCTTTTTTGGGTCCGTCGCACCAGAAGAAGTGCAGTGCTTCGACAAGCTCAGCACGAACGGGGTAGGCAAAGCGCTATGGCATCCAGGCGTTTTCGATGTGGCGGGGCATTGCGCCGGGTGCAAGCAGGATAACATCGACGCGGATGTCATCGCCGTCCTGCGCGTATTCGTGGGCGACCATCTCCACCGCTGCCGCCACGCGGGCAAGCCTGCGTTCGTCAATTGCGGTGGCAAGATCAGAGCTGCGGCGGCGCCATTTCACTTCGATGAAGGCGACTAGGGTGTCGCGCCGCGCAATCAGGTCAATCTCGCCCGATTTGGTCTTCACGCGGCTTGCCAGCAATTGCCAGCCCTGCCCCTCCAGCCAACGCGCCGCCTCAGCCTCACCTTCGCGGCCCTTGCGGTCTGCCCTTTGCCGATCAACAACGCTGCGTTTTTCGCTCATGACTTGAGCTCGACCGCACGGGCATAGAGGGTCTGGCGGTCGAGACCCGTCGCCTTCGCAACACGCGCTGCCGCTTTGCTGGGGGAAACTTCGGCAAGGGCTTCCCGCAGAAGAATATCGGGATCGACTTCCAAGAGCGCCTCCCCCGGTGGGCCGATCAGCAGGACAATCTCACCCTTGGGCGGATGTTCACTGTAATGTCCGGCAAGCTCCTGCGCACTGCCCGTGCGGCATTCCTCGTGCAGCTTCGACAATTCGCGCGCCACGGCCACTTCGCGGGTGGGCCAAAGATCGTTCAACGTATCAAGCGAGCGAACCAGCCTTGGCCCTGTCTCATAGAATATCAGCGTCGCCGCCAGCGGTGCAAGCTCCATCAGGACATCGCGCCGGGCCTTGTCCTTTACCGGCAAAAAACCTGCAAAAAGAAAGCGGTCATTGGGCAATCCCGCCAGTGTCAGCCCTGCAATCGCGGCGCAGGCTCCGGGCACAGTGGTGACGGGAATGTCGGCCTCGCGGGCATCGCGCACCAGCCTGTAACCGGGATCGGAGACAAGCGGCGTGCCCGCATCGCTGACCAGAGCCACCGCTTCTGACCGGGCGCGATCCAGCAGGCGTGCGCGCTGATCATCGGAGGCATGATCGTCATAACGCTGCATCCGTGTGGGAATACCAAGATGCGACAACAGCTTGCCCGTCACGCGGGTATCCTCGCATGCAATGATGGCGCACCGTTTCAACGTGTCGATTGCCCGCACGGTGATATCGCCAAGATTGCCAATCGGCGTCGCCACAATATAGAGACCCGCTGCAAGAGGATTAATGGGGTCCGATTCAGGCGCGCTGGTAATCACGCCAGCGTCTTTGGACCAGCGATCAGGGGTCGGCAAGAATGAAGCGTGTAATCAATTGGGTTTCGGGTAAGCGGGCGTTGACAGTCGCGGGGACTGCCGCACTGCTTGGCGGCTGTCAGGTTATCCCCAAGACGGAAACCGTCTCCACCGGCCCTGAGGTGAACCCTTCCCCCGCGCCATCGGCGACCGCTTTGCCAAGCGATACGACGCGGCACCGTGTCGCCTTGCTTGTGCCCATGTCGGGCACCACCGCAGCGGTTGGCCAGTCACTCGCCAATGCGACGACGATGGCGCTGCTGGATACCAACGCAAACAACATTCGTATCACAACCTATGACACCGGACGCGGCGCGGGCGAAGCGGCGCGGCAGGCGATTGTCGACGGGAACAAGCTGATCCTTGGCCCCCTGCTCGCCAGCAATGTGCCCGCCGTGCAGGCGCAGGCGCGGCCCGCGAGCGTACCCGCCATCGCCTTTTCAAACGACACCACAGTGGCGGCGGCTGACGTGTTCCTGATGGGCCATGTGCCCGAACAATCCATCCGCCGCTCGGTCGAATATGCCCGCGCGCGCGGCTCCAATTCCTTTGCTGCCCTGTTTCCAAGCGGGGATTACGGCCAGCGATCCTTCAGCGCGTTGCAAAACGCTCTGGCCGATTATGGCGGCAGTCTGATTGCAAGCGAGAGCTATGCGCGCGGCAACACCTCTATTGTCAGCGCATCACAGCGCCTGCGGACCAAAGGCGGCTATGACACGGTTCTGATCGCCGATGGCGCGCGGCTCGCAACGCGCGCAGCGGGCGAATTGCGCCGCAGCGGGGCGGAAGGCACGCGCATTCTGGGCACGGAATTGTGGAGCGGTGAGGCATCGCTCGCCCGCTCACCGGCGGTTGAGGGTGCGTTGTTTTCTGCCGTTTCGGACAGCCGGTTCAAACGCTTTGCGGACAGTTACGAGGCCCGCTTCGGATCGAAGCCTTATCGCATCGCCACGCTGGGATACGATTCGGTCCTGCTGACCCTGCGCGTGGCGCGGGACTGGCGCGTGGGCAGCAACTTCCCTGTGAAGGAATTGTATGACCGCGGCGGCTTTCTGGGCGTGGATGGCCCGTTCCGCTTTGGCCGTGATGGCATTGCCGAACGCGCTCTGGAAGTACGCCAGGTAACAGGCGGCGCGATCAAACAAGTGGACGCGGCACCCAAGAGTTTCAGTAACTAGGCCAGCTTTGGCAATTAGCGGCGTAAAAGGGGTCACCCCGGCTTGTTAGGTGCGTCCGCGCGCGCCATATCTTGCCCATGTCCAATGACCTGTTTGAAAACACGCCAACCTCAAGCGGCGATTACGATTCCTCCTCGATCGAAGTCCTTGAAGGGCTGGAACCGGTGCGCCGCCGCCCCGGAATGTATATCGGCGGAACCGATGACCGCGCCCTGCACCACCTCGCTGCAGAGGTGCTCGACAACTCGATGGACGAAGCTGTCGCAGGCTATGCGAACCGGATCGAGATGCGCCTTGAGGAAGGCAACCGGCTGAGCATCTCGGACAATGGGCGCGGCATTCCGGTCGACGAACACCCGAAATTTCCGGGCAAATCGACGCTAGAAGTGATCCTGTCCACGCTGCATTCGGGCGGCAAGTTTTCAGGCAAAGCCTATGCCACCAGCGGCGGGTTGCACGGCGTCGGCGTCAGCGTGGTCAATGCGCTGTCATCCGACACCCGTGTCGAAGTGGCGCGCGACAAACAGCTATACGCGCAAAGCTTCTCAAAGGGGATTACGCAGGGGCCGATTGAAACGGTCGGTGCGGCGCCCAATCGGCGCGGCACCACGGTGACATTTACACCCGACACAGAGATTTTCGGCGACCGCCAGTTCAAACCGCACCGCCTGTTCAAACTCGCGCGGTCGAAGGCGTATCTGTTCGCTGGCGTCGAAATCCGCTGGAAATGCGCCGAGAGCCTGACGAGCGACGATGTCCCTGCCGAAGCGGTGTTCAAATTCCCCGGCGGTCTGGCCGATCATCTGGCAGAGCAGGTTGGCGCGCGCGAATGCGTCACCGCACAGCCCTTTACCGGCAAACAGGACTTTCCCGATGATGATGCGGGAAATGGACAGGGCCGCGTTGAATGGGCAATTGCATGGCCGCTCTATTCCGATGGCTCGACAAGCTGGTATTGCAACACCGTGCCCACGCCCGATGGCGGAACACACGAGCAGGGCCTGCGCGCCGCGATCACAAAGGGACTGCGCGCCTTTGGTGAGTTGACCGGGACGAAAAAGGCCAAGGACATTACCGCCGATGATGTAATGACCGGCTCTGAAGTCATGCTCAGCGTCTTCATCCGCGAACCGCAATTCCAGTCGCAGACGAAGGATCGGCTTACGTCTCCCGAAGCTGCGCGGCTCGTCGAAAATGCGATGCGCGACCATTTCGACCATTTCCTCACCGATAATATGGAGCGCGGCAAGGCGCTGCTGGGCGAAGTGATGGAGCGCATGGATGAGCGCCTGCGCCGCAAGCAGGAACGCGAGATCAAGCGCAAGACGGCGACCAATGCGAAGAAGCTGCGCCTGCCCGGCAAGCTGACCGATTGTTCTGGCGAAGGGGACCGCGAAACCGAACTCTTCATCGTCGAAGGGGATTCCGCCGGTGGCAGTGCCAAACAGGCGCGTGATCGCAAGACACAGGCAATCCTGCCGATCCGGGGCAAGATTCTGAATGTCGCCTCTGCCAGTGCAGACAAGATCCGCGCCAATTCCGAAATCGCCGACTTAGGCCTCGCTTTGGGCTGCGGGATGCGCAAGGATTGCGACGCGGAGAACCTCCGCTATGACCGGATTATCATCATGACCGATGCCGATGTCGATGGCGCGCATATCGCCACACTGCTGATGACGTTCTTCTTTCAGGAAATGCCGGATGTGGTGCGCAAGGGGCACCTGTTCCTCGCCAAACCGCCGCTTTATCGGCTGACCTCTGGCAAAGAGAGTCGTTATGCTAACGATGATGCGCATCGCGCCGAGCTGGAAGCGACCGTGTTCAAGGGCAAAAAGGTCGAAGTCGGTCGGTTCAAAGGCCTCGGCGAAATGAACCCGGGCCAGCTGCGCGAGACCACGATGAACCCGGATACGCGCTCGCTTATCCGCATCACGCTGCCAGCGGAATTTGAACAACGCGCGGCGGTGAAGGAATTGGTCGACCAGTTGATGGGCCGCAATCCGGAACACCGCTTCAACTTCATCCAGAACCGCGCGGGCGAAATGGACCGCGATATGATCGATGCGTGACGAAGAGGGTGAGAAACCCGAATATCCCGACCCGCGTGAGGAAGATATCATGGCGGGCGACCGCCGCATATCGCGCCCGGATGTCTCGCTGCCGGACTGGTATGTCTCCGATGCGAGTTACCGCCCCATCCCCATCGCGTGGTTCACCGCCGCGATCCTGATGCAGACCGTCATAATGGCGGCGCTGTTCTTCATCCTGCTGGGTGCAAGCGGTTGGATCACAATCGCCCTTTGCGGGCTTACGTCGCTGGGAATCGGTTTCTGGTCATGGGACCGGGGCATCGCCACCGCGGCAACAGGCTGGAAAGTCGCGATGATTGTGGTGATGGGGATGCAGTTCGCCCTCATTACCCTTGGTGTGAGCGACCGGCTTTGAGGCCCTCAACGGAGAATGCGATGAGGTACTGGGTTCTGATTGCGCTCTTCTTTTCGTTCATTCCGGGTGTCGCTGCGGCGCAGGAGGCTCCTGCTGAGAAAACGCCGATTGAGCAGCGCGCCGATCAGGTGGTCGCGTTTCTCAATGGCGAGGCTGAAGCGTCCACGATTTTCACGGACGGTTTCCTGAAGGCCGTTCCGCTGGCGCAGCTCAATGCGATTTCGACGCAGTTGACCGGCCAGTTCGGCGCGGCTCTGAGCGTTGAGAGCGTCGACCCTGCAGATGGAACCAGCGCGGCACTCGCGATCCGGATGGAGCGCGCCATAGCCAAGGGCAGCATCGCGATTGATCCGGCGCAAGGCAACAGGATCGGCGGGCTACGCTTCACCAGCTTTGATCCGATTGATGACAGCGCCGCCAGGATTGAGGCGGACCTTAGCGCCTTGCCCGGCTCAGTGAGTGCCTATTTTGGCCCGATTGAGGGTGCACCTGGCATTATCGCGATTAATCCCGAAACGCAGATGCCTCTGGGTTCGACCATGAAGCTGTATGTGCTGGCCGCTCTCGGGCGAGAGATTGCACAAGGGAAGCGCGCTTGGGACGATGTGATCACGCTAGACGCGAAGAGCTTTCCCAGCGGGCAGATGCAAAACTGGCTTTTGGACGCGCCGGTGACGCTGCACACGCTGGCGAGCATGATGATCTCTATCAGTGATAACACCGCGACCGACGCCTTGATCAGACTGTTGGGGCAAGAGGCGATGGCGGATATCCTCACCGACACTGCCCATACGGACGCGGCGCGCAACACGCCTTGGATGACGACACGCGATCTGTTCCTGCTCAAAGGCGGCGATCGCGCCCGGCTTGAACTTTATCGCAAGGCCAGCCCGGATGTGCGCGCGCAGATCCTCGAAAGCATCGAAGCTCAGGCAGTTACCACCGCTGACATAGATCAGGCCTTCGCCACCGGTCCTGTCGCGATTGATGTCGAAT
The DNA here is from genome assembly GCA_049647465.1 of Erythrobacter sp. GTDB lineage: Bacteria > Pseudomonadota > Alphaproteobacteria > Sphingomonadales > Sphingomonadaceae > Erythrobacter. The sequence goes on along the minus strand of JBARXS010000160.1, from coordinate 76 downwards.
GGTTCGCCAACACGGGCGATCTGGCGCGCCTGTTTCAATTGATGCGAGGCGAATGCGATCCTCGGGTTTTTGCGAT
>JBARXS010000159.1:0-14517 GCA_049647465.1 Erythrobacter sp. | reverse complement strand
GCTTTCGACCGAAACATCCCAGGCAATATCGCTGCCCTGCGGCAGATAGCCGAGCGCTTTGGCGCGGGTTTTGGCGGAGAGATCACGCAGCCGCGCATCGCCCAGCCGCACCTCGCCGCTGGCGGGGCGCAGCAATCCGGCAAGCGCCATGATGAGGCTCGATTTGCCAGCCCCGTTCGGGCCGCAGATCGCGGTGAGCGTACCCGGCTCCAATGAGGCGCTGAGCGGGGCGACGACTTGCCTGCCTCCGCGATTCACGGCGAGGCTGTCTGCGATTAGCGGGAGCGCTGAACCACCCATCACACCTCTCCCCGGCGCATCTTGATGAGCAGCCAAAAGAAGAACGGCGCTCCGATCAATGAGAGTGCGATGCCCAGCCGCAACTCCGTGACGAAGGGCGCGACGCGCACCGCACAATCGGCAACCAGCACAAGGCATGCGCCCGCAAGCGCACTGGGCAGGATCAGGCTGGAGGGCATTCTGTCAGTCAGCGGACGCACCAGATGCGGGACGATCAAACCGACAAAACCGATAATTCCCGCCACCGCCACACTGGCACCCACCGTCAGCCCGATCCCCGCGATCAACAGCCACAGCAAAGCGCGCGGATCAATCCCCAGCGAACGCGCGGCCTCCTCCCCCAGTGTCAGCGCATCAAGCGAGCGCGCTGCCAGAGCCAAAGCAGCAATCCCCAGCGCGACCAGCTGCCCTGCCAGCCACACCTCATCCCATGACCGGTCTGTCAGCGCGCCGTTCAGCCACAGGACGATCTGTGACAGCGCGAAGGGATTGGGCGCGAGCGTGATAGCCAGCGCGGTCAGCGCGCCTGCAAGACTGGCGATCATCAATCCGGCCAGCGTGAACAGCGCGATGCCTCCGCCCGCTCCGCCTGCCATATCGCTCAATGAACGGCCTGCAATCAAAGCGAGCAGTGCCATCGCCAGCCCCGCGCCGATCAGAGCGAAGGCAGGCAGGCTCCACGCGGCCAAAACGGGCGGAAGCAAGCCGCCGACCCAGAAGCTCGCCACCGCGCCCAGCGCCGCCATTGGCGCGATGCCGAACAGGCCCGGATCCGCGAGCGGGTTGCGCAGATACCCCTGCATCGCCGCCCCCGCCGCGCCCAGACCCGCCCCGATAATCACCGCGAGGGCAGCACGCGGCGCGCGCAACTCCATCAGGATCAGCGCGGCATTGGGCGCGGCGTCGCCTACGCCAAACGGATCAATCCATACCCGCCCCGCCAGCAATGAAAGCGGCAAAAGGACCGCCAGCAATACGGCGAAGACCATGCTCGCGCGGATCATTGCGCGGGTTTCTCCATACTCTCGCGAATACGCTTCAGCCGGTCACGCGCGCGCACAATCGTTGGCCCGCCGCAATAGAGCAGACTTGGGTCAAAGCTCTCCACCCGCGTGCCTGTCAGCGTATCAAGCATGGGGTGGCGCTGCCCCGCCGCATCACCTGCGATGAGCAGCAGATCGGGCGGATCGGCCAGCACCGCTTCAAGGCTGACATGATCGGCCTGCCCCAGCCCGCGCGCCGCCGAATGACTTGAAAAGCCCGCCCAGCGCATATGCTCCGCAATCAGCGTCGCCTCACCCGGCACAATTTGCCCGGGTTGCCACAGCATCGCGGAGACGGGCTCATCGAAGGCAGGCGCACGTTGCAGGATCACGCTCAGCGTCAGGCCTCGCGCCGCCAATGGCCTTTCGGCGAGCGCGGCGATCCGCTTAACCTGCGCCATGCTCTCTTCTACGGTTGCGGCGCTGCCGAATGTCTCGACGCGCAGGCCGGACCGCTCCAGCGCCGCTTTCGTGGCGGGAGCCATGAAGGTGCTTGCGAGCACGATGTCGGGCGCAAGTGCGATTACCTCTTCGGCGGTGCCTCCGGTATATGGCAGTGATCGCGCCAGATTGAGGTCGATTGAACTGCCTTCTGGATCGCGACTGTAATGCGATAGCGCCAACACCTGATCACGCAGTGCAACCTCTACCAGGATCGCATCAAGGCATGGATTGAGGCTGACGAAGGTGGGTGCCAAAATGGCCGGGCGCGGATGATCAGGCGCGGTTGCGGCCCCGCCTCCATCAGCGGGCGCACATCCGGCCAACAGGGACGCGGCGAGAGCCACACCAAGAACAAGGCCAAACGCCGCGCGCAGGTTACGGCCCAATCTGATCGGAAATGATGCAGTCACGATCCGCCAGCGATAGGCAGGCGCGGTGCACGGGGCAAGCTGGCATCTGCGCGCACAGAAGCGAAACACCTATCCTTAATTTTTTAATTCTACCCGTTCGCTTATGACACAGCCTATGCCAATCGGGTCGCGGATAGCATCGCGCACAGCTACGCGCTGACGCGCGCCATGACGAGTTCACGCCCTTCCATCCTTGACCGTGCCAATTTCGGTCTTCCACCAGCGATTGAGCTTGGCGGCAGGATGGCTGCGGGCGGTGTGCCCACCATTTCCGTCACCCCTCCAGTTCTTGATGAACAGCCCGAGCGCGCACCGTTTACTGGCCCCCAAACTTGCCCCGAAACTGGCCCCGAAACTGGACGGCGCCCCCAAACGCCGCGCCGGATTTCGACCACCACTGCGGTGCCGCTGGCGTTCCGGCCTGAACCCGAACCCGCGAGCGAGCCGCAGGGCTCACCCGCCCCTGATATCAAGCAGGAGCCGCGCTTCTCGCTCAAGAAACGCCTCGGCGTGCTGGCCGCCGCCTTTGCCGTGCCCGCCATGGCGGCGCCGGGCGATTTTGGCGCGATGGCCGCCGATGCTCCGACACAGGGTTTCACAGCCGAAGCGGATATCGGCGCAGCCACGATGCCATTCGAAGAAGCCGGGATGAGCTTCCCGGGATCAGCGTTCTATTACCTCGCCGATCCGCCGTCTCAGGCTCTGGTTGCGCTGCCCACAGGCGATCCGCTGGAACGCGGGGCCGAAGGCGGGCGCGAGATCGGTCAGATGATTGACGCAGGCCCATCCGCGCGGCCCTTTATGACGCCCGCCGATGGCACCGGTTATGCCAAGGCGCGCGAATGTCTGGCACAGGCTGTATGGTATGAAGCCGCGAGCGAAAGCGATGGCGGTCAGCGCGCTGTTGCGCAGGTTGTTTTGAACCGGGTGGCGCACCCGTCGTGGCCGGGCAGTGTGTGCGGCGTTGTCTATCAGGGATCGGCGCGGTCCACCGGCTGCCAGTTCTCCTTCACATGCGACGGCAGTCTGGCACGCCGGGCAGGCGGCAGTAGCTGGGAACGGGCACAGCGGGTCGCATCGGAGGCTTTGTCGGGCAAGGTCTATGCCCCCATCGGCCATGCAACGCATTATCACACGCTTTGGGTCAATCCGTATTGGGCGGGCACTCTCGACCATGTCGGCACCATCGGCGCGCACAGATTCTATCGCAATCGCGGCAAAGCAGGCGAGAAATCGGCCTTCACCACGCGCTATACAGGCAGGGAGCCTTCGGTCAGCGATCGCGCGAATTTCACCCGCAGCTCGGACAGTACGGCCCTTGCAACCGTAAGCACCGCGCCCGCTTCTGCCGCGCAGACTGCGCAACGACAGGCGGCATCTGCCCCCGTCTCGGCCGCTTCTGCATCGCGGACGCGCGCTGCGGCAAATGCGGCCCGCGAAATTGTGCAACCCGAATTCCTCGCCGATCCCGGGCTTCAATCAGCCGGGCAAGCGCGTCAGGAATATACGCGCGCAGGGCAATGGAAGACTGACCCGTCCACGCTGGACCTGTCGGTGAAGCCGCCGCCTCCAGCCGGACAATAATCCACTCGCTTCGGCGCGCGACCCAGCCTCAGCGCTAATCACGGTTAACCGGTTCTCAACCGTGTCCACACACCAACCCTTAGCGCGATGCTCCTATTCCGGTTTGCATCAAAGAGGCCCCCTGCGCCCTCCCGCATCCGATCAGCCCGTGTGGCCCCGCAAGGCGTGGAAGGAGGCAAAGCCCCGACCATAAGAACACATAAAAAGAACACCGGGATATCGCCTGAATGAGCATCCATTTCGCCCCAGCCCAGAACGGCTCTTGTGCCGCTCGACATGCGCCTGTGGGCAGATCCGTGGCCAGAGCTCTGGTGCGCCGCGCGAGCAGGCGAACGGCCAATGATAACGGGATTGTGGGCGGTCTTCCGGCAGCGGATGAACGGGTGATGCAGGCCGCCTTGCGCCATTTCGCGCAGCACGGCCTTGGCGCGGCGCGCGCGGCGCGTGAACAGGCAGAAACCGCGTTCTTTGCAGGCGACCGTGCGGCGTATGACTGGTGGCTGAGCATTACCCGGACGCTCGACCGCAGGCTGGCCGAAGAAGCGGAGCGCGGCTCCTTTGCCCACCGCCACGGCCTGCCCAAGGGTCTCGTGACGACCGAGTAGCCGGCCAGCCGCATTGCCGATCGGCGATTGGCTGAAACGCGAGGCATCGCAGGATGCGCTCCACCGCCCCTACCATCAGGTAAGTCGCGACTGCGTGAAGCGCGGATTACCAAGGTTTTGCGGGGTTTTACGGTAAGTAATCCATTAACCCGCTCTTGACGACTTGGTCCTAATGCGAGGGGTGTATGAGGGTAGGTCGTCTTCTTTCCGGCGTAAGACTTAGGTTCGCGCCACAACGACGCGACCAGATTTCGGCGCGTGTGCGGCGCATCCTCGTGCACAGCCTGTATACCCAGCCCGCCAGCCTGGCATTGGGCGCATTGGCCGGTGTCGCCGCCACCGGCGTTGCGGCATGGGTCTCTAACGTGCAGCAAATCTGGGTTGGCTTTGCCTTTCTGACGGTCGTGGCGATCATCCGCGTGGCCGCGGCCTATGGCCTGTCTCCCAAAGCGTTGCGCACCAGCACAGACCGGCTTGAACTGAATTACGAGATCGGCGCCTTCACCTACGCTTTGGCGATCGGAACGGTCGCCGCGATGACCCTGTGGTACGAGGCCGGTGCCGAGGCGAGCGTGATGATGGTGGCCAACGCGCTGTGTTATGGCGTGGCCGTTTCCGCGCGCAATGCAGGCAGGCCCACGATCGCGGCAGGGCAGCTGATGCTGGTGTGCCTGCCGATCTGTGCCGCAGCGATTGCGGTGGGCACTGCGGTTTCGATCACCCTGCTCGTGACGATCATCTTCCTGATCCCGGCCATGGCTTCGATCACGATGAACGTGTTCAAGACCCTGCGCGATTCCATCCGTGCTGCGGAAAACAGCGCAGAGCTGGCCGCCAAGATGCAGACGCTGGCGCGCACCGATGTTGTGACCGGCCTGTCCAACCGCGCCGGGCTCAACCACGCAATGGTCGAGACGATGATGGAGATCGGCGATGACAGCAATTTCGCCCTGTTATGGATCGACCTTGACCGCTTCAAGGAAGTGAATGACCTGCTGGGCCATCCCATTGGCGACAGGGTTCTGGCCGAAGTTGCCAAACGGCTGCGCGCCATATGTCCGGACGGTGCCACCGTCTCACGCTTTGGCGGGGACGAATTCGTTGTCTTTTGCGCAATCGGAGACCGCAAGGGAGCCGAAAAACTCGCCAGCGAGGTCCATGCCGAAATCATGCGGCCCGTTCGCATCGACGGGGACCGCCTTGAAGTGCGCGCTTCGCTGGGCGTGGCCCTGCTGCCTGATGACGGGTCTGATGCCGATACCCTGATGCAGCGCGCCGACCTTGCCCTGTATCATGCGAAAATCGGCGGGCGGGGACAAACCCGGTTCTTTGACGGGTCGATGACGCGCGATCTGGTGCGCCGCCGCGAGATTGAGGACGAATTGCGCCACGCCTTGCAACGCGAGGAATTGTCGATCTTCTTCCAGCCGATTGTCGACCTTGAAACCGGCAGGATCCGCACATTCGAGGCGCTGGTGCGCTGGTTCCATCCGGAAAAGGGTGAATTGCGCCCCGACGAATTCATTCCCGTGGCCGAAGAAACCGGCGTAATCGTCACGCTGGGTAACTGGATCACCGCACAGGCCGCGCGCATCGCGGCACAATGGCCCGAGGACGTGACCGTTGCGGTGAACCTGTCTCCGCTGCAAATTCGAGCTCCGGGTGCCGCGCTGGGGATCAAGAACGCCTTGCGTGAGGCTGGCCTTGATCCGCGCAGGCTCGAACTCGAAGTGACCGAGAGCCTGTTTATCGAAGACAACCATTCCACCGCTGCCTTTATCGAAGAGCTGTCCGAGATCGGTGTGCGGTTTGCGCTCGATGATTTTGGCACCGGCTATTCCTCTCTGGCCTATATCAACACATTTCCCTTCAAGAAGATCAAGGTCGACCGCAGCTTTGTCTCGGGCGCGCAGGTTGGCCGCAAAAGCGACGCGATCATCCGCGCTGTGGCTGAAATGGGTGCGCGGCTGGAGATGGATATTGTGGCCGAAGGGCTGGAAACGCTCGAGCAGGTGCAGGCCGTGCGCGACGCCGGGTGTACCCTTGGACAGGGCTTTTACTTCAGCCGCGCCGTGCCCGATTATCTGGCCGCGATGCTGCTGGCGCAGGAACGCGACGGCGGCGATGGCGCGGCCGCTGCACAGATCATGGGCCGCTAAGCGGTCAGCCGCAGCTTCGCGTTCACCGCTGATTCAGCCTGACAAATCGAGCCTGGGCACAATTCATCCAAGCCATTATTGATACTGCAAACTATTCGCATAAATTCACGCCGAATACGACTTTTTGGTGGTTGCAATCAATTTGCGAGAGGCCTACCCCACCTCGCGGAAAGCCAATGCGAAGCCGCTACGGGACGGGGGCAAGCATGAGCCGCGCTGATCTGATACGGTCATGCGGCGCTTCCGGCGCAATATTCACCGTCCCGAGGGATCTGGGAAGGATATCAGTAGTATGGCCCAAAACGTCGGGCGCAAGAAGATTGCGCTTATTGGCTCCGGCATGATCGGGGGCACTCTGGCCCACCTCGCCGCGAAGAAGGAAATGGGCGACATCGTCCTGTTCGACATCGCCGAGGGTATGCCGCAGGGCAAGGCGCTGGACCTCAGCCAGTGCGGCCCGATTGAAGGCTTTGATGCCAAGATCACCGGATCGAACGATTACGCCGATATTGCAGGCGCGGACGTGGTGATCGTCACCGCAGGCGTCCCGCGCAAGCCGGGGATGAGCCGCAACGATCTGCTGGGCATCAACCTTAAAGTGATGAAAGCGGTCGGCGAAGGCATCAAGAACAACTGCCCCGACGCCTTTGTTATCTGCATCACCAACCCGCTGGACGCGATGGTCTGGGCGCTGCGCGAGTTTTCCGGCCTGCCGCACAACAAGGTTGTCGGCATGGCGGGCGTTCTGGACTCGGCGCGTTTCGCGACCTTCCTTGCATGGGAATTCGACGTTTCGGTCAAGGATGTGAACGCATTTGTTCTGGGCGGCCACGGCGACACGATGGTCCCGGTCCTCTCCTACTCGACGATCAACGGCATCCCGGTGAAGGACATGGCCAAGATCAAGGGCGTCTCCGAAGACCGCTTGGACGAAATCGTCAAGCGCACCCGCGCGGGCGGCGGCGAGATCGTCAAGCTGCTCGGCAACGGCTCGGCCTATTACGCCCCCGCCACCAGCGCGATCAGCATGGCCGAAGCCTATCTGGGCGACTCGAAGCGCATCCTGCCGTGTGCGAGCTACGTTGAAGGCAAATACGGCCTCGACGGCATGTATGTCGGCGTCCCCACCGTGCTGGGCGCAGGCGGCACCGAAGACGTGGTCGAGATTGAGCTGTCGGACGAAGAAAAGGCGAACCTCAAGGTCAGCACCGACGCGGTCGAAGAGCTGCTTGAGGCGTGTAAAGGGCTGGATAGCAGCCTTGCGTAAGGCAGCAATAGCCGCGTGCGGGACGATTGCTCTCGCTCTAACCGCACCTGCTCAGGCGGAGAAAGCCGCGGAGTCGCCAAATCTAGTCTCAACTTTTGTCGAGATATGCCTGATGCCAGGCGTTGACCACTCTGATCGGTTGGCTGCCGTCGAGGGAGCGGAGGGTTGGGTCGAAAGCCCTTCTATCACGTATAATCTGGAAGGTCTTCAACCTGCCCCCGCCATTGGCACTAAAGCGCGCTTCAGAAGTGTAACCGATAGCATGCAATGGGACGGCAAGATTGATGGGCGCAAAGCCAGCGTCCTGCTTCTCACGTTTGATGACAAGTCCCGCTATAAGAATGCCTGCGTTCTGATGGTTGAAGGCCTGAAAAACGCAATGCCTTATGGCAGCGATCTCAAAAAAGCATTCAAAGCATTTGGGGGCGGAGGCAAGAGTGTCGACCTCGTTCACTACTTTGAATTCGCTGGGACGCTCAAGCCCGGCAAGCAGCCGGTCAAGGCAAAGACGAAAGTGCATGGAGAGATTTTCACGCGCTCACAGGCTGGCAGCATTAAAGAAACCGCCCACATTTACGTCGCTTATTAATTGGAGACACCTCCCAAATGTCCATCCTCATAAACAAAGACACCAAGGTCATCACGCAAGGGATGACTGGTAACACCGGCACTTTCCACACCGAGCAAGCGCTCGCCTATGGCTCACAAATGGTGGCGGGCGTCACGCCGGGTAAAGGCGGGACCACGCATATTGGCGTGCCGCAGTTCAACACCGTCAAAGAAGCCAAGGAAGCCACCGGCGCGACCGCTTCGTGCATCTACGTACCGCCGCCTTTTGCCGCCGATGCGATTTGCGAGGCTATTGATGCCGAGATCGAACTGATCATCTGCATCACCGAAGGTATCCCCGTGCTCGACATGGTCAAGGCGAAGGCCGCACTTACCGGCTCCAAATCGCGCCTGATCGGGCCGAACTGCCCCGGCGTTCTCACCCCTGACGAATGCAAGATCGGCATTATGCCCCGCAGCATCTTCAAGAAGGGCAGCGTCGGCGTGGTCAGCCGCTCGGGCACGCTCACATACGAAGCCGTCCACCAGACCACCGCTGTGGGCCTTGGCCAGTCGACCGCAGTCGGCATTGGTGGTGATCCGGTAAACGGCACCAACTTTATCGACGTGCTCGACCTGTTCCTCGACGACCCCGAGACCAAGAGCATCATCATGATCGGTGAAATCGGCGGCAGCGCGGAAGAAGAAGCCGCAGCCTTCCTCAAAGCCGAAGCCGCCAAGGGCCGCAGCAAGCCGACCGTCGGCTTCATCGCAGGTCGCACGGCGCCTCCGGGTCGCCGCATGGGCCATGCTGGCGCCATCGTCAGCGGCGGCAAAGGCGGCGCAGACGACAAGATCGCGGCGATGGAAGATGCAGGCATCCGCGTCTCCCCCTCCCCGTCAGAACTCGGCACCACGCTGGATGCGATGCTGAAAGAAATGGCTTGAGTTTAAGCAGATGTGAGTCCCCGCGCAGGCGGGGACCTCTCTCGATCAGGCATGAGGTCCCCGCCTGCGCGGAGACGCACATAAGAGTGAAGTGAGTGAAAGGAGGCTTCGTCTACATTCTGACCAACCGGAAAGACGGCGTGCTTTACATTGGAGTGACAAGCGATCTGGCTGGCCGGATAGAGCAGCACCGGCTTGGCAAAGCCTCCAGCTTCACCCGCAAGTACAATTGCCACGATCTGATCTGGTTTGAATGGTTCGAAGATCTCAACGACGCCCAGCGCGCCGAAAAACGAATGAAGAAGTGGAACCGGGAATGGAAAATCAAGCGGATCGAGGCGCGCAATCCGGCGTGGGGCGATCTCACGAATTCCATTCCTCACCTTACCTGAGGGAGGCCCCCGCCTGCGCGGGGGCTCGCACATGACATGAACGAGCAGAGCAAAGACTTCATCCCCGAGCTTACCGACCAGGAAGGCCCGCAGCCCGGCCCTTCATGGGGTAACGCGAAATGGCTCGATCAGGTCAGCGGCGCGGGTGACGACCTTGCGCAGGCGATGGACCCGACGCAGATGACGATCGACCAGTTGAAAGGCGAGGTCGACAAGGCGGCAAAGGCGGCGGGCAAACCGCTGGACAAGGACGCGCTGCAACATGCGGCCGACATCTCGAACAAGGCGATGACGCTGGTGCGGCTGTACCGTGTGCGCGGGCACATGGCTGCTGATCTTGATCCGCTGGGTCTGTCGAACCGGGATCGGGTGATTGCTGACCTGACACTCGAATTTCATGGCCTTGCGGGTATGGAAGACGAAGACGTCTATGTCAGCGATGTGCTGGGCCTTGAATGGACCACCATCGGCAAGCTGCACCAGCGCCTGCAAGAGGTCTATTGCGGCAATGTCGGCCTAGAATACATGCACATCGCCGATACCGAGGAACGCCGGTTCCTGCAGGACAAGTTTGAAAGTCCGGGCGATACGATTGAATTCACCCCCGAGGGCAAGAAAGCGATCCTCGCCGCGGTGATCCGCGGGGAACAATACGAGGAATTTCTCGGCAAGAAATATGTCGGGACCAAGCGTTTTGGCCTCGATGGCGGCGAATCCATGATCCCGGCGCTGGAAGCTGTGATCAAGCATGGCGGCAGCGCGGGCGTGCGCGAGATCATCTATGGCATGGCCCACCGTGGCCGCCTGAACGTGCTCGCCAATGTGATGGCCAAGCCGTACAAGGTGATCTTCCACGAATTCTCCGGCGGCTCCGCCAACCCCGAAGATGTGGGCGGATCGGGCGATGTGAAATATCACCTCGGCACCAGCACCGACCGCGAATTTGACGGGATCAGCGTGCATATGTCGCTGACCCCGAACCCCTCGCACCTTGAGACGGTCAACCCCGTCGTTCTGGGCAAAAGCCGTGCGCAACAGGCGATCCGCGATGATCTGGAGGACAAGACCACCGTTCTGCCTGTCCTGATCCACGGCGATGCGGCCTTTGCGGGGCAAGGCGTGGTGTGGGAAAGCCTCTCGCTCTCCGGCGTGCCCGGCTATGATACGGGCGGCTGCCTCCACTTTATCATCAACAACCAGATCGGCTTTACGACATCGCCCAAATTTGCGCGGTCCTCTCCCTACCCGTCCGATGTGGCGAAAGGCATTCAGGCGCCGATCCTGCATGTGAACGGCGATGATCCCGAAGCGGTGACCTTCGCATGCAAGCTGGCGGTGGAATATCGCCAGACCTTCCACCGCGATATCGTGATCGACATGTGGTGCTACCGCCGGTTTGGCCACAATGAGGGCGACGAGCCCAAATTCACGCAGCCGCTGATGTATGACGAGATCCGCAAGCATCCCAAGGTCAGCGTCCATTATGAAAACCGCCTGATCGAAGAGGGCGTGATTTCCGACGGCCACCGCGCCGAAGTGACGCAGGAATTCACCGACCATCTGGAGGAGGAATTTCAGGCCGCCAAGAGCTATAAGCCCAACGATGCCGACTGGTTTGGCGGTCGCTGGGCGGGCCTGAACAAACCGGCAGACCCGGAAACCGCGCGCCGCAATATCGAAACGGCAATCGAGCCCAAGATGTTTGACTCGCTCGGGCGGGTGCTGACTGAAGTTCCCGAAAATGTGAACATTCACAAGACGCTGGGCCGCGTGCTCGCTGCCAAGGCCGCGATGTTTGAAAGCGGAGAAGGCTTCGACTGGGCCACCGCCGAAGCGCTCGCCTTTGGCAGCCTTGTGATGGAAGGATACGGCGTGCGCCTGTCCGGTCAGGATAGCGGGCGCGGCACCTTCTCACAGCGGCACGCAGTGTGGGTCGATCAGACGGACGAGAGCAAGTATATCCCGCTCTCCACCCTGCCCCACGGCAAGTTCGAGGTCTACGATTCCACCCTGTCCGAATACGGCGTGCTCGGGTTTGAATACGGGTTTGCGATGGCCGATCCCAAGAGCCTGGTGATGTGGGAAGCGCAGTTTGGCGACTTTGCCAATGGCGCGCAGATCATGATCGACCAGTATATTGCTGCGGGTGAGGCGAAGTGGCTGCGCGCCAACGGGCTCGTGCTGCTGTTGCCGCATGGCTATGAAGGTCAGGGGCCAGAACATTCCAGCGCCCGTCTCGAACGGTTCCTGCAATTGTGCGCGAACGACAATATCCAGGTCTGCAACATCACCACGCCGGCCAATTACTTCCACGTCCTGCGCCGCCAGATGCTGCGCCCGTTCCGCAAGCCTCTGGTGATCATGACGCCCAAATCTCTACTGCGTCATCCCATGGCGAAAAGCCCGCGCGAAGAGTTTCTGGGCGAGCGGCAGTTCCGCCGGATCAAATCGGACCCGGCCATGGAAACCGACACCGCCGCCGACGCCAAGATCAAGCGGCTCGTCCTGTGCTCGGGCAAGGTCGCCTATGACCTTATCGAAGAGCGCGACGCCAAGGGACTCAAGGATGTCTCAATCGTGCGGATCGAGCAGCTTTACCCCTTCCCCGGCGACCCGCTGGCGCTGCGCCTCAGCCGCATGAAAAACCTCGAACAGGTCGTGTGGTGTCAGGAAGAGCCCAAGAACAACGGTTCATGGTTCTTTGTGCAAAACCAGATCGAGGATGCGCTGACGCAAAGCGGGCATCAGGGCAAACGCCCGGTCTATGCCGGACGCGAGGCTTCGGCTTCGCCCGCAACCGGGCTCGCCAGCCGCCACAAGGCACAGCAGGAACAACTGATTGCAGAGGCCCTCGGTCTCTCGAAATTGTAATTCGTAATTCTATTCTTGGGCCGAAAGGGATCCATCAACATGGCCACTGAAATCACCGTCCCCGCACTTGGGGAATCCGTTACCGAAGGCTCTATCGGCGAATGGCTGAAACAGCCGGGCGATGCTGTCGCCGCTGATGAGGCGATTTGCAGCCTTGAAACGGACAAGGTCGCGGTTGACGTGCCCTCACCCGTCGCAGGCGTCATGTCTGAGCACCGCGCCGAGGTTGGCGACACTGTCGAAGTGGGCGCGGTTATCGCCGTGATCGAAGAAGGCGCAACAGGAGCTGCGACCAAGGGCGACGAGCCTGCCCGGGCGCAGCAGGATCGCTCCGAGGGTAAGGAAGAGCGCGCCCCCGAAAAGGCCGCGGAAAAAGCCCCCGAAAAAGCCGCCCAAAAAGCCAAAGTGAGCGATGATATCGCGGCAGCCGCGCAAACGCTCTCGCCGGCGGTGCGCCGCGCGGTGCTTGAACACGGCGTTGACCCTTCGACGATCAAGGGCACTGGTAAAGACGGACGCCTGACCAAGGAAGACGTGATCGCGGCTGCGAAAGCGAAGGGCGATGCGCCCGCTCCAGCCCCCACCCCCTCTGCTCCCGCCGCTGCGCCTGCTGGCTCCGGCGAGCCGGTTGCCGGTCGGAACGAAGCCAGGAACGAAGAACGCGTGAAGATGACGCGGATGCGCCAGACCATCGCCAAGCGTTTGAAAGGCGCGCAGGACAACGCCGCCCTGCTCACCACTTTCAACGATTGCGACATGAGCGCGGTCATCGAAGCGCGCGGCAAATATAAAGACCTGTTCGCAAAGAAGCACGATATCCGTCTGGGCTTCATGGGCTTTTTCGCAAAAGCCGCCTGCCTTGCGCTGAAGGACGTGCCCGCCGCCAACGCCTATATCGAGGGCGATGAAATCGTCTATCACGACTATGTCGATATCTCGGTCGCCGTGTCTGCGCCCAACGGACTGGTCGTGCCGGTCATCCGCGATGCCGACAAGAAGGGCTTTGCCCGGATCGAGAAAGACATCGCCGATTTTGGCAAGCGCGCCAAAGAAGGCACGCTGACCATGGCCGATATGTCGGGCGGCACCTTCACCATCTCAAACGGCGGCGTGTTCGGAAGCCTGATGAGCACACCGATCATCAATCCGCCGCAATCCGCCGTGCTGGGCCTCCACCGGATTGAGGATCGCGCTGTCGTGGTCGATGGCGAGATTGTGATCAAGCCGATGATGTATCTGGCATTGAGCTATGACCACCGCCTGATCGACGGTCGCGAAGCTGTAACAGCATTGAAGATAATCAAGGAAGCGATCGAAGATCCGACCCGGATGCTGATTGATTTGTAGACAGTGTGAAGGAGGGATGGCTTTACCTGCTTGCAAACAAACGCAACGAAACGCTCTATCTGGGTGTCACAAGCGACCTGTCGAACAGAATTTGGCAGCACCGCGAAGGGCATTTTGAAGGCTTTTCAAAGAAATACGGTTGCAAACTGCTTGTATGGTTTGAACACTATCCCAACCTACACGATGCACGCGCCCGCGAGACGCAGATTAAGAAATGGAAGCGGGCCTGGAAGCTCGAACTGATAGAGAAAGATAACCCTGTCTGGCGCGACCTATGGTCCGATATCAACCGGTGATCTCCTGCGAACGCAGGAGTCCAGAATATCAGGCACAGCGCTGGCTGGGTTCCTGCGTTCGCAGGAACGCACAAACGGAGCAGACACATGGCTGACCACAATTACGACTACGACGTCCTCATCATCGGTGCCGGACCCGGCGGTTACGTTGCCGCCATTCGCGCGGCGCAATTGGGGCTGAAGACCGCTTGCGTGGAGAGCCGCGAGACACTTGGCGGCACCTGCCTCAATGTCGGGTGTATCCCGTCAAAGGCGTTGCTGCACGGCTCGGAACTGTTCGAGGAAGCCGAAGGTGGCCACTT
>JBARXS010000158.1:0-24803 GCA_049647465.1 Erythrobacter sp. | reverse complement strand
CAATCGTGCAGCGGCAAAAGGCGCGGCGCTGATCGCTCGCGGCGAAGGCCTGCATATGGGCACGGACGATGTGTTCGCGTGCTCAACCAGTGGGGGTGCGGCGAGGCTGGGTCAGATATTCCGCCTGATTCCCGGACGCGGCAAAAGGCCTGACCGGCTTGAATTATTCTTCGAAAGCGAAAGCAAGGACCAGTTCAATTTCGGCGACAATCTGACAGTCGCACCCAACGGGCACCTGATGGTGTGCGAAGACCAATACACCGATGTGGTGGACAATCACGTGCGCGGGATCACGCCTGCCGGAGAGGCCTTTGCCTTTGCCCGCTTGCAAATGCAGACCGAATTGGCGGGTGGCTGTTTCTCTCCCGATGGCAAATGGTTCTTCGTCAACGCCTATGCTCCTGCCCGTACGCTGGCGATTACGGGGCCGTGGGTTGCATGATTTTGCCGAGAATTGGGGCGCAGCACATGAAGCGAATTGGCGTTGGAGTGTCGGCCATGATCGCTGCCGGACTGCTTGCTGCGTGCTCGGGCGGCGATGGTGATGATCGCGTGACCGACAACGCAGACCGCCCCGCACCCGAAACCGTGATTGACCGCTTTGCCGTGCTCGCGCTCGATTGCGTCCAGCGCGAATATCCCAACAAGATCAGCCACGTCATGCAATCGGATGCCGACGTTCAGGCGCCGAGCGATCTGACACCAGCCTTTTACGGCTGTTTTGACTGGCATTCCTCGGTCCACGGTCACTGGCTGCTCAGCCGCGTGCTGACCACCGCGCCTGACAGCGTGCTGGCAGAAGAAATCCGCGCCAAACTCTCCCACAGCTTCACTGAAGAAAACCTCGCAGCCGAACTCGCCTATTACGAGGCGGAAGGACGCGGGTCGTTTGAGCGGCCCTATGGCATCGCATGGTATCTGCAACTCATACTTGAACTTGAGGAAAGCGACGATCCGCAGCTGACCGAATGGCGCGAGACCCTGCGCCCGCTTGAAGAGGCGATTGTTGCGCAGGTTCGCGGGTGGCTGCCCAAACTGTCTTATCCGGTACGGTTGGGGACGCACAACCAGACAGCTTTCGCCTTTGGCCTGATGCTCGATTATGCGCGCGGTGTCGGCAATGAAGAATTTGCGCAGGAACTGGCCGCAAAGACGCTGGCCTTCCACCGCGAAGATGTGAATTGTCCGCTCGCCTATGAGCCTTCGGGGGAAGACTTTCTATCGCCCTGCCTGATGGAAGCGGACCTGATGCGGCGCGTGATGCCACAAGACGAATATTCCGTCTGGCTGTCGGCTTTCCTGCCGCAAATCCCAACGAGTGGCGGGGATGACTGGCTGGAGCCAGGCGTGGTGCTGGATGCCACCGACGGAAAGCTCGTCCATCTCGACGGCGTCAACCTGTCGCGCGCATGGGCGCTGGAAGGCATTGCCTCTGCCTTGCCCGCAGGCGACGCGCGGATCGCGGCACTCACAGCCTCGGCTCAGCGTCACGGCGAAACCGGCATCGCGGCTGTTTCTGACGAGCACTATTCCGGCAGCCACTGGCTCGCCAGCTTTGCCACCTATCTCACCACAAAGCGCGGCATTACTGGCGCCGCAAATTGAACCCCTTAACCAAAGGCCACACAATGAACCACACCGCCCGCTTTACCCTCAGCCTGATGGCTGCCGCATCTCTGGCAGCGCCGCTTTCTGCCCCCCTGTATGCGAAAGAGGGCATGTTTACCCCTGACCAGTTGCAGGAAATCAGCAGCGAGTTGGAGGAGGCGGGGCTTGAGATTGCGCCGGAGGCACTCGCGGACCTCACCGGTTTCCCGATGGGTGCGGTTGTCTCGCTAGGCGGGTGTTCGGCCAGCTTTGTCTCGCCCGAGGGTCTGGTGGTAACCAACCATCACTGCGCACGCGGATCGGTGCAATACAACTCTACGGCAGAGAACAACTATCTCGAAAACGGCTTTCTCGCTCAGGCCAAGGGTGATGAACTGCCCGCCGCGCCCGGATCGCGCATCTATGTGACGACTGAGGTGACGGATGTGACCGATCAGGTGCGCGATGGAACGCAAGAGCTCGCTGCATTGGAACGCTATGAACTGGTCGAGCAGCGCCGCAAGGACATTATCGCAGGTTGCGAAGAGGCCGCGGGCTATCGCTGTCAGGTCGCCAGTTTCTATGGCGGCGCGCAGTACAAATTGATCAAGCGTCTGGAAGTGCGCGATGTCCGGCTGGTTTACGCTCCGGCCGACTCTATCGGCAAATATGGCGGCGATATCGATAACTGGCAGTGGCCGCGCCACACGGGCGACTTTGCGTTTTACCGCGCCTATGTCGCGCCCGATGGGTCAGCCGCGGACTTTGACGAAGCGAATGTGCCGTATGAGCCCGAACATCACCTGAAAGTGAGCGCATCGGGCCTGAAGGACGGCGATTTCGTTATGGCGGCGGGCTATCCCGGATCGACCAGCCGCTACACCCTGCTGGCTGAAGTGGAGAACACGTTCAACTGGACTTATCCGACGTTCCAGACGCTGTTGACCGACTGGATCGGCACCATTGAAGCCGCTGCTCCCGAAGGATCGGACGCGCGGGTCAAATATGAAAGCCGACTCGCAGGCCTGAACAACTTTGAAAAGAACCTGCGCGGACAGATCGAAGGCGCACGCCGCGTTGGCTTGGTCGAGCGCCGCCGTGCTCGCGAGGAAGCGCTGGCCGCATGGGTCGCCGCCGATCCTGATCGTGCAGGCTACGCCGATGCCATCGCCAAGCTTGAGGCACTGTCCGAGGAATCCGCCGCCGCATCGCGCACCAATTTCTGGTACGGCAATGTCTCACGCCCCGCGCTGTTTTCCGCCGCGCGCAACCTCTATCGTCTTTCGAAAGAGCGGCAGAAGCCCAATGCGGAGCGGGAATCCGGCTATCAGGACCGCGACATGACCTTCTTCCGCCAGGGATTGCAGGCACTGGACCGGCGCTTTGATCCGGCGGTCGACAAGGCGGAATGGGTGCTGTTCCTCAGCGGCTATATTGACCAGCCGATGGGCGAGCGTGTTGTCGCCTTTGATCAGGCGCTGGGCCTCACTTCCGAAACAACTGCCGCCGATTTGCCCGGTCTGATCGACCGCTTCTATGCCGAGACCACTTTGGACGATGCCGAAACGCGCATCGCCTTGATGGATGCGACCACCGAAGAACTCGAAGCGAGCGATGATCCCTTCATGAAGCTCGCCGTGGCGATGTATGATTATGGCTTCAGACTGGAAACGGAAAGCAAGGAGCGCAGCGGCCGTTCGCTCGCGCTGCGGCCCGCTTACATGGAAGCCGTCACCGGCTGGCAGCGTGAGACCGGCGGCCTGACCTATCCTGATGCGAACAGCACATTGCGTGTGACCTTTGGCAGTGTGCTGGGCGGCAGCCCGCGCGATGGGATGGCCTATCTGCCTTTCACCACGCTGGAAGGGATCACGGACAAGGATACAGGCGAAGACCCGTTCAATGCGCCCGCCAAGCTGCTGGAGGCGATCGAGGCCAAGGATTATGGCCCCTATGCGCTCGATGCGATTGGCTCTGTGCCCGTCAATTTCCTCTCCGATCTGGACAGCACAGGCGGCAATAGTGGCTCGGCCACGCTGAATGCGCGAGCCGAACTGGTGGGCCTGTTGTTCGACGGCACATTTGAAAGCGTCAATTCGGACTGGGACTTTGACCCGCGCACAACCCGCACGATCCATGTCGATACGCGGTATATGCTGTGGGTGATGGACAAGGTCGATGGAGCCCAAAAGCTGATCGATGAAATGCATGTCGTGGACTAGATGACACCCCGATCCCGTGCGATACATCATGCGGGATTACGCCTTCTGGGGCTGCGTTGACGAAGTTGTTGGAGGTATTGGTTGGTTGCGCGGTCGCGCTAGGGCTCAGCACCGCGTCCACCCTCTAGCAACACTTTTGACGCTTTCAAGCTGCGCAATATCGGCCCCGCCTTCATGTCGGGCCGCATTGCCGATATCGCCTTCGTGCAGGTTGGCATCGCGCAATGGTCGAACATTGAGCGGAGCGATCTGCGCGTCGGGCGCGAGATCAAGGTGTCAGGCTGACATTGGAGATCGCAAGCTTACCCTTGCACCCGCCACAGCCCGCATACAGATCAAGGCTCTGACCGCATGTCTTATGCCGCAGGATGACCGGCGGTCCTTCTTCCGACGCGTAATAGCTATCCCCCCACACTTGCAGCATCAGGAGGATTGGCAGGTAGTCGAGCGCCTTTGCGGTGGGATAATAGGCGAAGCGGTTCGGCTTTGACTGGTACAGGCTGGCTTTCAAAAACCCCTTGTCGACCAGCCATGCGAGCCGGTCTGACAGGATATTTGACGCCATCGCGCTGTCCGCCAAAATCGCATCAAAGCGGTTGCGTCCGGTAAAGGCCGCGCGCATCACAAGGCCCGCCCAGCGATCGCCCAAAAGCTCTGCGGCGTCAGTGAACAAAGTCAGGTTTTCAGCAATTGCCTTGGCCCCGCGCTGCTGACGACGGCGGGTGTAGTTTGGCTCCATCCAGCCAAGGCCCGGACCCTCCTGCCATTCCAGATCCTGCGCCCGCACAACCTCACCGCAATGGCCACACAGCGGCTGGGGCATCGTCGCTTGGCCGCAATCGTGGTGGACCAGCCCGATTGAGAGATGTTCGCGCTTTGCCGACCACGTCTTTTCCCAGCGCAGCAGCATCATGGTAACGGGGAACAGGTCCTGCCCCTTCTTCGTGATCGCGAATTCGTGGCGCGGCGGATGCTCGCTGTAAAGACGCCGTTCTATAACGCCATTCGCGACCAGAGCCTTGAGCCGGTCAGACACCAGCGGCTTTGAAAGACAGGTGCGTTTGCGGATCGGTTCAAAGCGGACATCGCCCAGCCAGATCGCCTCGAATATCAGCAGCGTCGGCACATCGCCCAAAACTTCCAGCGCTCTCCAGATGGAGCAAGTGCGCACCATTCTGGCATCTGTTTCAGAGCCATCGGTGTCAGGTAGGGGAAGCAGGCTGGTCATGCGATACAAAGTTTAGCAGCAAGAGGCGCAGACTACAAAACGCCACTCTTTTGTTGAGCGGCCCTAAAACTCGCTCGCATGCGCCCATGTGGCGTGGGTGCCGCTGCAAATGCGGTGCGGCAGGATGATCTGGCATACCGGACCGCTGGCCAAATCCTTCGCATCATAGACCACGCATTCAGACCGGTCGGCCTGCATATCGGTGATGAAGCTGACGAGATAGCCGTCATCCTCGTCGACCGCGTCCTTGCGCTTGATAAAGGGCGCCTCCGAGCCATAGCGACCCTCGCCAAACATCACGGTATCGGCAGTGCCCTGTTTCAGGTCATGCTTCACCAGCCCGTTGAACAGGAACCAGCCTTTCTCACCATGCGCGCTGTAAACATAGCGATGCTCACGCCCGTAAAACTCGGGATTGATGCTGCCAAACTCGACGTGCTCGGCATCGCACACGCGCTGCTCGCGCGTTTCGCCGGTTTTCAGATTAAAGCGCCAGCGGTGCAGGTGTGGCTGAAGAGAATGCAAGTCGAGGCCTGCCCCGATCAGCTTCCAGCTGTCAGGCATTTCAGCATTGTCGAGCGGACCGGGATAGGGCGTCTTTTGGTGATAGCCCTCCAGCACCAGCTCATCGCCATCTTCCCAACAATTGGTCGAGTGCAGCACGTAAGTCGGCTCTGCCTCAAACCACATCACATCTTCTGGCTGGCCAAAGCGCGGCACCACGGCAAAGCGTGATTTGAGGCTCGGATCATATTGCGGGATGAAAAATCCGTTCGAAAGCGCGACAGGGTTGGGGAACATCGGGAAATTGTTGAGGACCGAATAATTGTCCGAAATCGCCATGTCATGCGGCAGGCGGATGCCGGGCAGCTCTATCGGGATGTAATGCTTCAGCGTGTTGTCCGGACCGACCACGCCATAATGCATGAAGGGCGCGCTATCGCCGTAATTGAAGAACATCAGGTCGCCGGTCTTGGGGTCCAGCTTTGGGTGGGCGGACAGGCCATCGACCGGGGTCCAGTCCTCTATACCCAGCGTATCGAGGCTTTCGGGATCAAGCAGATAGCCATCGCCGCATTGCCAGAAGGTCGAGAGGATCTTGCCATTGCGCACCAGCACATCGGTGGAGGAACTGTCGCGCATATGCGATCCGATGCCGCAACCCGACCGCTTTGATTTGGCGGGCGGCATCATGAACCCGGCCCACAAGGCCTCGCCCGCTTCCGCCTCGGCGGTGAAACCTGCGGTCCGGATAAAGCGGTTCTTGTAATGCGCCTTCCCGCCGGAAAACCGCATCATGTGCAGCATCCCGTCACCGTCAAAGGGGTGATAGCGGCCGATGGGCTGATGCACCGGATTTTCGGTGTTGCGGATATAGATGCCGTCAATGTCGGCGGGAATCTCGCCGATCACTTCCATGTCAGAGGCGTCGTATTCCTCAAAATTCGGAGTCCATGCCCCGTTCAAGTAAGGATGATCGGACGGCTTGAGCGAAGGCTCAATCCGATTGACAAGCTGGTTCATCAGGGGGTGCCCTTGAGTCGGTAAGGTTATGCAAGTGATAGGCTGATGACGCGCCAAGTCAACAGCGCTGACACGCGCAAAAGTCTGCGGGTGCGCTGAGCTGAGGTTTCGCAAGTTTTGCAGCCGGTTGTGTGCCGCTGGAGACCCTTAGAGCGCTTTCAGGTGCGGTTGTGTCCTTCTGAGTGCGTGGGCCGGATCAGGCCGGCAGACTCAGATGCTTGCCGCCGAACACCGCCTGCCAGCTCTCGATCTCGCTGACGATCACGTCCTCGATGGCCCGCACCAGATCGGTTGCGGCGCCATAGGTCAGGCGCTTCGGGTCGCCGGAAAGCAGCAACTCGATGCGCTTCTCGATCTCTTTCAGCTGGGTGGCGGTGACCTGGGAAATGGCGGAAAACCGCTCAAAATCGCCAAAATATCGCAGGCCTGCAAGGTTGGCGCCCAATGTCGGAAAGGCGACACCGAGAAATGTGAAGGCCTTGGCAACCGCATAGGGCCAGCCCGGCGGTATAGCGCCAATCAGCGCCCCAATTTCGAGCGCGAGATAGACTGACACCGACACAATCGCTGCGAGAAAACAGGTCTCTGCCGCCTTATCAAGCCGATGATGGACGGTGTGCAACTGGCCCGATTTCGCTTCGTGATAACGCCGCTGGCCTGCGACATGCGGCAGGATCACCTTTGAAAGTACGGTGCGCAGATAATCCCGGTCCAATGTCACATCCGGCAGCCCCGCATCGCGCAAGGTGTCTCTCGCAAACGGTTCTGGCCATTCACGGCTTTCCCCGCGTGGCCAGCGCCCGACAGGCCGCGCGACACCCATCAGGATCAACCCCGGGGCAAAGCGCAGATATTCGGCCAGCCGCCGCGTCTCAAACCAGCGGCGATGCCACGCGCGTCGATATCCGGCATAGGTGATCGCCAGAATGGCGACCAGCAGCAGCAATTCGATCGAAGCGAATATCCATTTGTACGTGGCCAGACCCAGCGGAAGATACGCAACGCCTGCAATAATCGCGAGCGCGGACAGCGCGAAATTGAGCGCCATCCCGCTGCGATACGCGTCCGCCAAACGGTTTGAGACCCCGTCAGCCCATGCAAAAGTGGGGAACAGGTGATCGCGCAAATTGCTGTAAACCCCGGTTGACGCTGCTGCGCCTTCGGGTTCACCCGTTGCCAGACGCACAGCCTCCAGGACCGGTGCTGCACTGCCGCTCGCGATGGCATCGGGAGCTTCGTATGCGGCGGCCATCGTGCCTGATTTGGCGGAGCGCCCGCCAAAAAAGCCCTCAATCCAGCGGTATAGGCCAAGTCCGAATCTCGGCTTTGGCCGCCAGCGTTCACGTTCGATATGACTGCGCTCTTCGGTGACCGAAGCAAGGGCATATTCCATGAGCGCCCTAAGCCGCTGCGTCTTTTCTGCCTCACCACGAGACGCGGATCGATGGGCAAGTTCTTCGGGCCGGGTCAAGATCGCCCAATCCCTTGCACTGGCCGGATCAATCACCAGAACGGGCGTGCCGATTTCCAGCGCAGTCAGGATCGTATGCCCTGTCCCGCCGCTCAAATCTGTGGTCGCACCATCCCAGACCGCGATCAGCAAATCAGACCGCTCCAGCATGACCCTTCCCGCCAGCGCTGCGTTGATGGAAGTGAGAGCGGCGAAATGCGAAGAAGCTTTGGTGTCAGAAGGATCGGCCAGCATCGCCTCTGCATACCCGCGGATTTCCTCATCGCGGTCCGCAATTGCAAAGGTGGTTGCCTTGTCTTCCAGCGCACGGATCGCCTGCGCTCTGGCATTGACCTGCACATCGCCAGCGGGCTTGCCATCACACAGCGCGCGGAAGTCATTGAGGGTTTCAGCCTCGGCATTGATCGCGCAGTTCAGCGCTTTGCCAAATGGAAGCGGGGCGACCAGTTCCCAATCACGCTCAAGAGCGGCTTGCGCTGCCATCTGGTCAACACCGTTGGCGAGCAGGCTGTGCAGGCGGACTTTCGCGCTGGCTTCCCCGACCTCTTGGCGCAGCCCCTCAATCGTGTCGAACAAGGATGCAAGGACCGCCTCGACATCAGCGATATTAGCCGTCAGCGAGGCATTGTTGATCCGGTGACCGGTAATGCCGAGCGCAAAGTGCGGCTTCCAATGGGCTGTGGGGCTGGAGTTCATATCGCTTTGTCTTTTGCCCCTACCCAAACGCGCCCCAAAAACTTGCGCCCAAAAAACTCGCGACACGCTGTCCCAACGCTTTCCCTACTCATCAGTGCCCTTATGACACAAGGGTGGGGCACACCAGAGCGCTGAACAGCTGCGCGGTGCTTGACACTGTTGCAGGTGCACGTCACCCTTTCCGTCGGGTCTTGGCGCGGGGGAAAGCTATGCGCATTGCGAGCCTGTTTCTGATTATTGCGCTGGCGCTCTTGCTGACGGGAATGCCTCCTGTTGCAAATGCCCAACCTGCTCCGACCCCGGCAGACGATGCGACTTCGGCAGAACAGCCCGCCTACATCTCCACCGGAACGCCAAAGGCACCCACAGGCAAACCAGCCGAACAAATCGCAACTGAACGCCTCGCAGCCGATGCCTCAGAGCAGGCCTGCGAAGGCGGGGACCTTTCCGCATGCAACAATCTGGGTCTCGCCTTTGAACTGGGTGAGGGCCGCGAACAGAGCCGCCCGGTTGCCGCCATCCTGTTTGAACAGGCGTGCGAAGGCGGGATTGGTGACGGATGCTCAAACCTCGGGCGGCTGGCATCAATCTCCACGTCTCAAACAATCAGAGTCACGGCTGACAGCTTGCAAGACCGCGCCTGCGACATGGGATCGCTGGCGGGATGCACCGAGCTGGCGATATCGATCCTGAATGAACGGGACGAGGACGCCGGGGTTGATCGTGCAGAGGCCTTGCTGCGTTTCAGCTGTGATGGCGGATATGACGAGGGGTGCCGCGAGCTGGGCAAGTTCTTGTTGCCATGGGAGCGCGGCGAGGCGAGCCGGGGCGAGGGGCTCGATCTGCTGGACCGGCTCTGTAAAGGCGGCAGTGTGAACTCTTGCATCGAACTGCTCGGTATTTTCAGCGACCGTCCGCCCCATCCGCGGCGTCCTGAACGCACGCAGACCCTGCATGATGCCTGCGCTGCCAAAGATGCCAGATCCTGCAAGAACCTGGGTGATGAAGCGATGACAGGAGGCGCACTGCCCCAGGACTTCGACTTCGCTCAGGCGACCTATGACCGTGCCTGCGCGATCCAGCCTGATCTGTGCTACGCCGCGCAAAACCTTCGCAAAGCGGCCCCGGCATATCGCGCGTGCCAGGCGGGTGACACAACGGGCTGCACCCAGGTCGCTCTGTTACAATATAAGGGGATGCCCCGCCTGATTGACGATCAGACTGCCCTCTCTTTTCTGACGACGGCCTGCCTTGAGCGACAAGCGGATGCATGCGCACCGGCCGCTTCTCTGATCCCGTTTGACGAAACGGACCCGGTCGCTCGGACACGTCAGACAATCCTGTTGGCAGAGCAAGGCTGCGAGCTTGAAGACATGAGCGCATGCCGCATCCTTGTCAGAGCGCTGAGATCATCACCCGGCGACCAGAATAACACGGAGCGCGCGCTCGAGGTCGTCGGGCGTTTGTGCGAAAATGGAGACCTGGCCGCCTGTGAAGAGCTCAGAGCGCGGCAGGCCAACGGCGAGGATGCACCTCTCCCGACAGCGGATGCCAGCTTCACCCCGCCTACCCCTCTTGGCGAAGAACCAGTCCTTTATAGAATGGTGCCCGATCCCAGTGAAGTCGAAGAGAGCTGCCGAACAACGACCGTGGTTTTCCGCGGTAGAACCTACACGGATAGGATCTGCCGGCCGATGGAAGCCGTAATCAACGGATATGCCCTGCTCCCCGGACAGGCGCCATGGCAGGCGCTGTTGTTCCGCCCGAAAATCATCGGGCGACAAACGCTATCCGAGGCCCAGCGCGTAAAATGCGGAGGGTCGCTCATCCGCACAGGCTGGATCCTTACCGCCGCGCATTGTCTCAAAGAGGACGGCCGAAAAATCGTAAACGATCCCGATTACCGGGTGCGACTGGGAGTGTTCAATCCGCGCGAGAAAGAAGGCATCAGCTTTCCCATTCTCAAGGTCTTCCCCCACCCGTCTTACCAGCGCAGCGATCTCAGCTATGACATTGCCCTGATCAAATATGACCACCGCAATGGCGATCGCGGCGATAAAGTCCAATCCATCGCGCAAATCGCAATTGATCGCAAACCGTTAAGCCAGCGCCCGATCAACGACGGAATGCCGGTCTACACCTATGGCTGGGGCTGGACCGAAGCGACCAACAGCACAAGCAGCGACAAATTGATGGGCGTAAAGCTGGAATTGCAAAACCGCGATGCCTGCACTGAAGTGACCGGATTTCGCAACCGGTCAAAGCTTCACTCCGCCTTGTGCGCAGGAAGGCCCGATGGGGGGCAAGCATGCAGCGGAGACAGTGGGGGGCCGCTGATCTATTACGGCGATGGGGACAAGCGTCCCAAAGTGATCGGCGTGGTCAGCGGCGGGCGCGGCTGCGGCTCGCGCGGCATTTATTCACAATACACGCGCGTCGCCAGAGCACGCGAATGGATCGACCGGATCATCCGAAATAACCCCTGATCGCGGGATCCAAACGAAAATGCCGGCCCCACCGCAATATCGGTGAGACCGGCATTTTGACTAATTCGCTCAGGCTTATTCTTCGACAGAGTCCGCTGCCGGCCCGATCGGATTGTTGGTCGGATCGAGGCCGTCTTCGCCCTCTTCACCGGACTCGCCGCCTTCGCCTTCTTCTCCGCCCTCACCATCTTCGCCGTCTTCGCCCATTTCGCCTTCGGCGCTGGCTTCAACGGTTTCTTCGGCTGCCGGTGCTTCGGCTTCGGCGCATGCTGTCAGTGCAAGGGCAGCAGAGCCCGCGAACAAAATGGTCGTCGTCGTTTTCATCGAGTGTTCCCCCTTAAGGATTAAGCAGACGCCACTATGGCTATCATGATGCCAAGCGCAAAAGCAAACGATCAAGTGCAGGTTCACCGCGAATGGGATCGAGCAGCGGATCGTTAGTCGCGAACAGCACGCCGGGATCCTTCTCTTCAAACGCGCGCTCAATCAAGGAAAGCGCCTTGGGTGTCTCACCCCATTGGGCATAGATCTGCGCCTGCTGATACAGGCCGGTCCCGCCATATTCCTTCAGCAAAGCCTGCAACGCAGCCTGCGCGGCTCCCTCATTACCCAGCTTCTTTTGGCAAATGGCCACACCGGTCTGGCTGAAGACCGGAACCGGTTCAGATTGGAACGCCTTCAATGCCCCTTCAACGTCGCCCTGCATCAGGCGCGCCGATCCGATAGCGTATTCCGCGCTGACCAATTCTGGATTCAGCTTAAGCGCTTCCATCATGCGGCTGATTGTGGCTGAATAATCGCGTGCAAACAGGGCAATATATCCCGCGGTGCGAAAGGCTCTGGCGTTGATCGGGTCCAACTCCAGCACCTTGTCGATCATCTGCGTCGCCAGCGCCTGCTGATTGCCATAGGCATAGAACACCGCAACCGATCGCTGAACATCAGCGTCGCCCGGAGACAGCTCCTGCGCGCGCTTGTGATGCGGATAGGCAGCGGCGCGATCCAGCTGGCCGTAATTGAGCGCGTATCCGAGCGCCAGATGCCCGCTCGCAAGGTCTGGCGCCAGTTCAATCGCGCGCCGCGCCGCCGCAATCGATTGGCTGTATCCGTCAGCCACGGCTTTCGGGTCCGAACCGTAATTGGCAACCGCAGCCAGCATGCTGGATCGCAAGGCATGCGCGGCGGCAAAGCCCGGATCAGCAGCAATCGCCGCCTCAAACTGTTTGAGCGCAGCCCGGTCGCTCGATTCCCCTGATCCCAGATCGGAAAAGGCCAAACCGCGCAGGAACGCCTCATAAGCGGTTGCATTATCGGTTCCGCCCACTCCCCGTTGCGCTTCGATGCTTCGCGCCACTTCGCCCTGACCGGCGATTGTGCTGACCAGGTTCAGGGCGACTGTTTCAGCAATATCCGATTGCAGCGCGAGCAGGTCTTCATAGCGGCGGTCGAAACTGTCGTTCCAGCGCACTTCGCCCCTATCAGCCTCAATCAGCTCCACGGTGATGCGAATGGTTTCGGCCACGTGTTGGACGCTGCCGCGCAGGAAGTTGGCGACGCCAAGCTTGCGTGCGAGCGCGAACTCGTCTTCGTCAGGTTGAGCGACTGATGATGTCGGCGCGCTGACTTTGAGAAAGGGATTGCGGGCAAGGGCAACGCGCACTTCACTGGAAAGTCCATCGGAAAACCACGCCTGCTCGTCGTCTCCGGTCAAGTTGGCAAACCGTAGGACCGCCATAGAGATCACATCGTTTGAAGCCGGTGCGAACAGTCCCGACTGCCACGTTCCAATCGCCGCAGCTCCGCCCAGAACGCTGAGTGCGCCAATGGCCAGAACGCGGCGGGAGACACCGCTGCCTGGCGGTGGCGGCGCGGTCGCTTCTCTTGTTTGAGATATTGATTGAGGCTCAGGCGCGGTCGAGGAAGCCCACTCTCGCCCTGCAACATCCGCCTGCCCACGGACGGCATGGACAATGCGCTGGGCTTCGGGCGCGTCTTCGCTGCCGTCCCATGCGCTGATGTCGAGCAACTGGATCTGGCGAAAGCCGAGCGGGGCCATGGTCCCGTCAAGCGAGAGGGGCACCAGGCATCCGCGCTCACGCCCGCGCTGCGCCTCGTCGCGCACCCAGTTGGAATCGACTGCGGTTTTCGACCACAGAACAACCACACAATCCGCACTTTCCAATGCAGCCTCGGTGGTTGGCAGATAGGCGTCTCCACCTTCGAGCAGGCCATCCCACCAAACCTCAAAGCCAGCCTCCTCCAGCAAGTCGATGATGCGTTTGGCGGGCTCGATCTCGGCCCTTGTATAGCTCATGAATACTTTGGGGCGCGACGGCGAAGCGTCCTGCGCGGTGAGTGTTTCGTCTGCCATCGTTAAACCGTCAAAGGTCCCCTGCCCGATGCTACGCGCCCGACATCAGCGTAACCGGCATTCTTCTCCCTGACCAGAGGCATGCGGCATGGCGGTCACACTCGAATTCATCCCGATACACAAAACGAGCAATTTCAGCTATGCCCGGGAAGCTTGGGGGGAGAAAACCGCATGACTCAAATCGTGGAAATCGATGGCAGCGATTGGCTGGACGAGCATCGCACCTGCGACCGAACGGCATTGCGTGTCATCAAGGTGAAGGCTGAAACTACCGGCGACCTGGGTGACGATCTTGCTGAGCGATCAGCCACAATTGGCGCGATGATGGACGATTTGTGCCAGCAGCCAGAACCGCTTGCCATCACCGGATCAGCATGGTCGCAAAGCGACCTGTTCGCCTCGCCCGCGATCCGTATTGATACAGGTCTTGATCGGGCCGTCTGGGAGGTTCCGCCAAGCGCATTTGCGCCCGGCTTTACAGGTGATCCTGCACGCTTTGTCTTCGCGACCGGCGGGGCAAAGCTATCGGAAATCATGGAGTTTCTCGATCAAAAGGGCCTGTCGTTCCGCACCGCCGGATCGCATAAGGGCCAATCGATTGCAGGCGCTATTGCCACCGGAACGCATGGCTCGCTGCTCGAAGAAACCGGCTTGGAACGGCACATTCGCGGGGTATTGTTCGTCAACGGCGCTGACAACGCGCACTGGCTGGAAGACCCCGAATGCCCCGCACTAAGTCCGCAATTTGTCAGCCGGTTCGCTGGCGCTACACATCATGACTTGTTCAAAGATGCAGTCATCCATCTGGGCGGCATGGGATATTGCGCAGGCGTCCTGATCGAGGCCATCCCGCGCTTTGGCTTATCATGGGCGAAACAGGCCACGCCCCTGCCAGCAGGGTGGTGGGATGCGGTCCAATCCGGCGATTTCGCCAGCGCCGCCGCGGGATTGACCGGAGGGCGAGCCCCCGCATTCTATGAGTTGACCTTCGATCCCAATGCAAACCTTGATGAAGATGTGATGCAAACGGTGTACTGGCGCGATGACCTGCCAGCGAAAGATGATCCCACGCGGGACAGTGCCGCGGCGCAGAGCGAAGAACCCGAGGCACGCGACACGCTTGATATTCTGGCTGACCAGCTCAACGCCTTTTCCGGGGCGATGGTGTCTGCACGCACGAGCGAGCCCGAAGACAATGACGAACAGGACGACCGCGCAGATCCGCTGGGCTTCCTCAATCTGGGATTCCTCGGTTTGGGTGGCCCGATCCGCTTGCTGAACATCGCCGAGATGATTTTCGACGATTTTCGCGAAAGCGTTGCCAAGCAACCCGCCTCCACCAGTCCCAAAAGTCTGCTTGCGCTGACCAGTGACTGGAAACCGCGCAGTGTGTTTGGCATCCGCATTGACACTTTCAACGCCGCCATCTGCGTGCCTGTCAGCCAGCTCAGACAAACGCTGGAGATTGGCGCGCAAATCGCTCCGCGTTTCCGCAAGCACTTCGTCTACACCGTCCGCTTCGCTCGAAAAAGCAGCGCGTCGATGAGCTTTCTGCGGTTTGAGACCTGCGCAATCATCAACATTGACGGCCTCACACGGGCAGGCATCGCGGGGTGGATATCGCACAGCGACGAAGCCTCCCGCGCCTTCACCGATGCTCTGGAAGATGCTGGCGTCGATTTCTCAATGCACTGGGGCAAGGATATTCCAAGCAATCGCGCCAAAATCGCAGCCGACTTCCAGAGCGCTGCGGAGCGCTGGAAAACGGCGCGAGAGACGTTGGTTCCAGATTCCCTGCGCGAGCGTCTGAATTCACCGATGCTGCGCCATTGGGGGCTCGGCTAGTCAGCCGGTCAGGCTCGAAAAAGGCGGAAAAGGTAATACTCGGGCCCCGGAGAATCATTGGGAAATGATCGGCCGTGGATGCTGCATCTTCGCGCCGGAAACGCCTCAAACCAAGAAAACAGCAAATATGCTGGCATAATTGCAACATTCTTATCCCGAGTGTGCAATCTGCATTACAATCTGATGAATCCTGCTTGACACCATGTTGCATCGCAGCAAGCCTTATGGGCGCAATGCGAACACGCAGCATCCAATCTGCCCTCTCCGGGTAACACTGATCGTCAACAGGGAACGCTCATGCACAACTCCAGATTTACACGTCACGCCCTCTTGCTGGCCGCGGCCAGTACCCTCGCCACAGCCGCGCACGCACAAAGCGCTCCTGACACCGAAACCGAGGCAGCACCCGACAACGCAATTGTTGTGACGGGCTCTCGTATTGCGACCGATTCGACGACGGCACTGCCGAGTCCCGTTACAGTGATCGACGCCGAACAGTTGCGAAATGCAGGTGAGATCGACATCGCGCAAACTCTGCGCGAGATACCTGCACTTGCAGGCTCCGACCCTGCGACACTCGCAAGTGCGCAGGACCTCGCGCTCACGGGTGCAAGCACGCTCAACCTTCGGCAGCTTGGCACAGACCGGACACTGGTCTTGCAAGATGGTCGCCGTCATGTCCCAGGCATTGCAGGGACCGCCACAGTCGATGTCGGGTCGATCCCGACGGCGCTTGTCAAGAGCGTCGAAGTTCTGACGGGCGGTGCTTCGGCTGTGTATGGTGCTGACGCTGTCTCAGGCGTCGTTAACTACATCACGCGCGATGGTCGCGATTTCGACGGTCTTGAATATCGGTTCCAGACTGGCATCAGCGACAAAGGCGATTCTGAGGAATTTTTTGGCTCAATCGCTGGCGGCGGCACATTCAACGACAATCGCGGCAGCGTCGTCTTCGCCGTCGAGTATTCCCAATCCGCAGGCATCGTGAACGGCGACCGTCCTAACTTTGCGGGCCCGGGTTTTCAAAGCCAGGCTCCCAGCAGCGCTTTCCTGAACGGCATTCTGGGGCTGGATCCGGCGTCCGAAAATGCCTTTGTTCCGAATCGGACGCTTCCGGTCTCCAGTGCAGGATCAACCATCGCTCTTGACCCAACACCATTTGCTTTTCCGTTCGGAGCGCTGAATAGTTTTGTGACGGACTTCAACCCGAACACGGACACCGTCCCGACCATTGCGGGAACCAACATTCCGGTTCTTCAAGTGATTGATGCGAATGGCAACCTGCGGGCTTTCAATCCCGGCTTCTCGACCGACGCATTTAATGCGAGCGGAGGCGATGGCATCTTTATCGGCACAACCGCTCCGGGCCTCTCGCTCATTCCCGAATTGACGCGTGTCAACGCGGCGGCCGGTTTCGACTACGAAATCACGCCCAACCTGACCTTCTTCGCCGATGCGAAGTTCAATTATACCGAAACGTCGAATATCGCTGGCATTCCGTTTTCAGATGATATTCCGATTGCTCTCGACAACCCCTTCATTCCGGCGCAGCTGGCTGCTCAGATCGGTGTTGTCGATGCGCTTGATCCGACATCTACGCCCAGCATCTTCGTCGCGCGCGATAATCTGGGTTCGGAAACCAATTCAGGCCAAAATGTCGACCGCTCTACGATCCGGGCATCTGGCGGGCTGCGCTGGGAAGCGCCTGAGAGCAATATCTCGCTCGAAGGCTCCTTTACCTGGGGTCGAACCGAGGTTGACGATCTCAACCGCAACATTCGTGTGAATGACCGTTACTTCACCGCGATTGATGCGGTCGCAATTACTGCGGCCGACCTTGATGGGACGAATGCCACGTTCGGACTGGGCGGCGCCGGCTCTCCCACTCTCAACGCTATTCGCAACGGCGAAAATATCGAGATTGATGCGGGTACAGCTCAAGTCGGCGATATTGTTTGCCGCGCCGAACTGACTGGTCAGCCGTCACCCGCTGCGTTGTTCGTGGGTGGACCGCCGCTATTCGCGGATGGAACCGTGATCAACGGAAACGATGTCAGCAATCTCACTCGCCCTGTCACTTTCCAGATTGGCGATGGTCAGTGCGCTCCGATTAATATCCTTGGGCCGAACTCGATCCAGGGCGCAGGCGCAGAATTTGCCTTCTCCGATCTGAACGACAGGACAGTTATTGAACAGCAGCAGTTCCTTGCCATCCTTTCCGGCGATACCGGGCATTTCTTTGAGCTTCCGGGCGGCCCGATCGGCTTTGCAACGGGTTTTGAATATCGCAGTGATAAGTCGCAATTCACGCCGAACGCGTTTTTCCAGATCGAGCCAAACGTCATAACCAACAATGGGGTCGTGATAAGCCCCTCCCCGACTGATGGCCAGGGCATCACCGTTTACGAAGGCTTCGGCGAGGTTCGGCTTCCGCTCCTCGCAGAATTGCCGTTTGTCGAACTTCTCGAAGTGTCCGCCTCAGGGCGTTATTCCGATTACAACATCATCGGCAGCACAGAGACGTTTTCTTTCGGCGGGGTCTATAAGCCCGTGGATTGGTTCACATTGCGCGGCACATATTCGCGGGCCATTCGCTCGCCGAATATCGGTGAGTTGTTCAACCCGCAGACACTGGCAACGATTGGCGTAAACGAGGACCCTTGCGACGCGGCCCTCATCACTCAAGGTACGGCCAACCGGGCTACCAATTGTGCAGAATTTGTCGGGCCAGGCTTTGTCGCCTCGGACTTCCTGACAGCATTCGTTACGGGCACCAGTGGCGGCAACCCGGACCTGATCGAAGAAACTTCAGACAGCTTCACTATCGGAGGAATCTTCGAGCCGCGCGGTATTTTGGGCGGGGCGCTTGATAATCTGGTCGTGATCGTTGACTATTACGACATCGAAATTGAGGACGCGGTTGGAAGTCTGACCGGTGCCGCTATTGCGCGGGCATGCGTCGATCTTCCCTCTACCGACAACCAGTTCTGCGATGCGATCCAGCGTGACCCGAACAATGGTGGTGCGATTTCCGGGTTTACCTCCGGCAACATCAATTTGTCCGTGTTGCGGGCTCGCGGCATCGATTTCGAAGCGCGCTACAGCTTCGATGCGCCGTTTGGTAATGGCGATCTAGGCACTTTCCAGATTAGCGCATCCGGGTCTCATTTCCTTGAGCGTTTCACTGAAAGCGATCCAATCATTGCGCAGACAATTGCGGCAGAAACTGATCCGATTCAGCAGGAACTGCTAATTGTCGACCAAGGGTTCCAGAGCGATCTGCTGGGCGTTGCTGGCAACGGGTCTCAGCCCGAGTGGATCGTCAATTTCGGTGTCAACTGGAATCTCGATCGTTTGAATATTGGTTGGAGAGGCCGCTTTGTGGATTCAGTCAGTCTGTTCTCAAATGCCGCGCGAAACGATGTAGCGATTGTCGATGGCGCAGTTGTTGTCTCGCCGAATGTGGGACTGGCGGACCCGTCACAGCTCAACACCGGAAGCTCTCTAGAGCACGATGTGTCATTTAGCTTTGAAGCCACTGACAACATCGAATTTTTTGGCGGCGTCAACAACCTGACCGACCGTGAGCCGTTCCTCAACAGCCTCGCCCGCCCGGTTAGCCCGCGTGGCCGGTTCTTCTTCCTGGGTGTCTCCGGCTCGCTCTAGGCCGCTACCACTCAAGGCGCTTGAACAGAAAGGGGCGCGAAGGTTTCGACCTTCGCGCCCCTTTTCTTTTTGGCCCAACTTCGAATGCGGACCGTGCGGTTCGGCTCACGCCGCTCTGGCTGCCCGGCTTATCTGCACCGGCGGTGCATCCGCGCCTAGCACATCAGCAAAATCGTCCCAGCCCATCGGCTTGCCAATATGCCACCCTTGCGCATAATCGCAGCCCAGCCCCGCGAGCGCGTCGAGAATTTCCTGTGTCTCCACACCTTCGGCCACAATCTCAAAGCCCAGCGCATGGGCAAGATCGATGGTCGATTGCACCATGATCTGATCCTTGCGATCCTCCACCAGATCCCGGATGAAGCTTTGGTCCAGCTTTATCTCCTGCGCGGGGAAATCCTGCAGATAGTTAAGCGTCGCCTGCCCGGTGCCGTAATCGTCGATCGAAATCCGCGCCCCTGTCTCGCGCATCCGCGTCAGGGCAACACGCGCGCTTTCAGAATCCTGCAACGGTGCGCTTTCGGTGATTTCCAGCGTGATCCCGCCGTTATCGGGGCGGCCAAAAGCATCGAACTTCGCCACCAGCGCATCAACAAATTTCTCATCGCCGAGCAATTGCGCGGACACATTCACTGCCAGATTGATCGCGTGACCCTGCGCCGCTGCTTCGCGCTGACGATCCATCGCCTCCTGCAAAACGAACAGCGTCAGATCGTGGACGCGGCCCTTTTCCTCAAGGATCGGAATAAAGTCGGCCGGAGAAATACGCCCGAGCTGCGCGCTGTCCCATCGCACCAGGCATTCTCCCCCACGGATTTCTCCTGAGGCCATGGCCAGCTTTGGCTGGAATACGACGGAAATTGAACCATCACTCAGCGCATCATCCAACTCACCCAGCAGGCGCTGGCGATATTGCGTTTCCTCGTGCAACGCCTCAGCGTTGGCAGACCAGCTCATAGACCGTTTACGCGCCAGTTCCGAGGCATCAAGCGCGTGCTCAATACTGCCAATCGCAGTCCCGAAGTGCAGGTTTACCCGCAGACGCTCCGATCCGACCTCGACCGGCGTATTGAAGAGCGCGCGCGCAGTCGCAAACGCCTCATCCAGAGCGTCCATATCATCCGCGGCGAACTCTTCGGGCATAATCCACGCGAAGACACCGGTTTCGATCCAGAACACCTCGCCAATCTGGCTCATCATGCCCAGTCTCCGGGCCAAAGCACGATCCAGATTGCCCTGTTGCTCAGCCGAGAGCATCATTGTGAGTTCGGCAAAGTCCGCAATCCGCGCGGCGGCAACACGTGCGCCCGGTTTACGGCGCAGCATCCCGCCCATCGAACGCGCATTGGGCAACCCTGACGCGGTGTTGGTCAAGCGCTCGATCTGAAGGCTCGCAATCATAACCAGCGCACGGTGCGTAATGATGAAACCGCCAAGGAATACGAGCGGCGCTCCAAGCGGCAGGTAGGCCATCGAGCCCTGATCCAGCGACAAGGCCGCCGTGACATAGGTGCCCGTGACGAAAGCGGCGATATAGACCGGCCGCAGCCATCTGCGCTGCCAACCGCGCCGCACCCGCACCACCAGAATGGCCCCCAGCAACACCGCCAGCAGCGTTAGCACGATGGGCGAATAGGCATCCATCCGAACACGCGATTGGACCAAGGTCTCGGCCGCCTGCACATGCACCAGCACTCCGGGCTGAACCCCGAACAGCGCCGTGGGATAACGGTCGCCCAGCTCAATCGCGGTGTTGCCGAAAACCACCTGTTTGCCTGCGACCTGGCTTTGCGAAACGCGCCCTTCGATCAAGTCGATAAAGGAGATGCGCGGGACGGTGGCCGGATTGATCGCCTGATCGATACGAAATGTCTGATCGACCTCACCCCCCGCGCGGGCAAGCATATTGGCAAGCGAGGGACGCGGCACACCGTTGGTGGTTTCGCCGTTGAAATATTGCTTGATCTGGCCATCAGGCGCCGCGCGGACATTGACCGAGGCGAGGAATGCGTTTGCGCGAAAATCCTCCATCGGCAGGGATTCGCTGATTGTGACGCTTTGGCCTGCAAGGTTTTCCTGCCGGAAAGTCGGCAGGATGGTGGGCTGGCCAATCGCGGCGAGAGCGGCCGCAAACTTTGCATCTTCTGCCGGATTGGAGCGGGCCGAAAACTCGACATCGAAGGCGATCTGGGCAGCGCCCAACTGGTCAAGCTGTGTAATCGCATCAGCATAAAGCCCGCGCGGCCAAGGCCATTGGGGAAGCGCCTGTAACGAGCGCCCGTCAATCTCCGCGATCACGATATCGCCGGTTGCGGGTGCAATTCTTAGAGTGTCCCGCGCATCGCGCAGTTGGCTTTTGACACCGCCCGCAAGACCGGAAAGACCGAACAGAACGGCCCCGCACAATGCGATGGCGTAGGCCGCAGCCGTAATCTGTGCATCGCGCACCCTGCGCGAGACTTTGGTGAACCACACGGGGCGCGTCTCCTTGATGTGAGTGCCGGGCAAAAACCGCAGCACCACTTCAGATCAGCGTTAACTCAAAAGCCTTAATTCGCGGTTTTCCCGATCCCTATGACGCATAGGAATGATTGCGGATCGCCATCAGGCGAAGCCTAGTTCGGCCCGTGACCATTGCCGTTGCCGTTGCCGTTGCCGCGGCCATTACCGTTACCGCGGCCCGGATTGCTCTCATCATCGCGGTCGGGATCATTGCCGTTGCCGTTGTTGCCATCTTCGCCGCCCTCACCGTCTTCACCACCTTCGCCGCGCTCGCCATCGTCATCTCCGAACGTCAGGCATGTGCCAAACAGGCAGACGCCGTTATTGCCATCGTGTGTGTTGGCAGGCGGCTCGGGGTCCGACTCCATTTCCATCAGCGGTTCGACCACGGGTTCTTCGGCGGGTTCCATTACTGGCTCCATAACCGGTCCCTCGCCCGCGTTGCCATTCCCGACAGCATCGCCGTTGCCCTGTCCATTGCCGTTGCCTTGGCCATTACCGTTGCCTTGGCCATTACCGTTGGCATCGGGATTTCTATCGCCCGAATTGTCCGGCACTTCGACATCCACACCGCCAACGCCCAAGTCTACTCCGACATCAACAACCGCATCCTCATCACCGTTTTGGCCATTACCATTGCCGTTACCGCCGGCATTGCCGCTACCTTGGCCCGGATTGCTCTCATCGTCGCGATCCGGATCGTTGCCGTTGCCATTGTTGCCGTCTTCGTTGTTGCCCGAATTGCCCGGCACTTCGACATCCACACCGCCAACGCCCAAGTCTACGCCGACATCAACAACCGCATCCTCATTACCGTTTTGGTCATTCCCTTGGCCGTTGCCGTTGCCGTTGCCGTTGCCCAGAGCAAACTCCGGTGGTCCACCATTGCCGTTATTCGGGTTAGCCGGACCGATCACCGGATCATCGTTAATACTTCCAACCTGACCATTGCCACCGAAGATATCCCCGGCGATTGCGCCAGTGCCCGGCCCAGTAGGCGCTTCTTCTGGTACAAGTGCTCCTCCCGGAGCGGGGACCTCCACGTCGTCAGGCACATCATCAGCCATGGTCGCATCGGGATCGGCTACGATGATTGGTTCAGGTCCAGGTTCAGCTTCAGGCTCAACTGCCTGCGCCTGGGTCGAGACATCGGCCGCTTCCGCGACAACTTCGGTCACGACATCGGTTGGATCGCTTGTGTCTTCGGTGCTGAAATCCGCCTCGACGGCGGCTTCGGCGTCGGCTGCACCGCCAGACAAGTCTACCCCTGCACCTTGTCCACCCGCGTCACCGCCGGAGACCTCATCATCCATGAACACTGCGGCCACGACTTCGACTGCTGGATTTGAATACGCTCGTGACTGAGCGGAAGCGCCCACTTGCGGCGAAGGGCCCCGCGCAGGCGCAGCCTGCGGGCCGCGTGTCGGCTCGGGCGAAGGCGGT
Source organism: Erythrobacter sp. (assembly GCA_049647465.1). GTDB lineage: Bacteria > Pseudomonadota > Alphaproteobacteria > Sphingomonadales > Sphingomonadaceae > Erythrobacter. The sequence continues at coordinate 1,762 of JBARXS010000158.1, read as the reverse complement.
TCGCTCATGAAACGCGGTGAGCCGCGCACAACCGCGCTCGAAAGGTCTTGTGTCTCGCCATCAGCGATGACCAGCAATTCGTCCAGCTGGTCGGCTTCGACGATGCCCACCATGCCGGGGCTCAAAAGGGCCGCTTCAAGATCATCACCAGTCGCGACTTCGACCGCGCCTTCGGTTACCTGAACGCTTGAAAGCTGGTCTGTCACAGACACATTGAATGTCGTGCCCTTGACCACGGCGGCGAGATATGGGGTCTGGACGCCAAAGTGCGGCGTCGATTTCTTCTCGATCTTGAACAGGGCGCTGCCAAGTGACTGGAAGAACTGGATGACGCCGCCCGTCTCCTCGGGTTCGGCAATGGTGATCTGCGACTTGGGCGAGACCACCACAAATTCTTTGCCGCGCACCAGAACGGCGCGGGCCTTTTGACCCGTACGGATAACATCGCCCGTTTGAAGCGATGCATCCTTACGCGCCGTAATCACGCGGCCCTTGCGTTCAATCTGAACGCCGCCGCTCATTTCTGACAGGGTCCATGCTGGCGTTTGCGCCAGCGCACTGGTGCTGCTGAGCAGGGCGACCAACGCCATGCTGCAACCGGCGGCTTTTGCTGATGTCAAACGCATACGAGAATTCCTGATCGCTCTTACTTTTGATGGTTCTTTGGTGGTGTCGGTTTGTCATGCCCGCATCAAAAAAGGGTGAACTGCCATGCTTCGCAAAGCCTTAACGAAGCCCTCGGGGGTAAGAGATTCTTAGCTCCCTTTGCCTAATTCGAGCGCGAAATGGAGCTTCGATCCGTCCGACTCAGACACATCTTGTTAGCTGGTTTAGCCCCGGCTGTTGTTCTGTGCGCACCGCATTCAGCGGCCTTGGCACAGGAGACCAAAGCGCCCCCTCCGCCCCTGCCCAAGATCGCTTTCAGCAATGTGCTGACGATAGAACGCGCCCCGCGCCCCCAGCCGAATCAGCAGGATGGTGTTGATCAGGGCGATGAAAGCCAGATTGGCGCGGTGGTCATTCGCGGCAATGAAGCTGTCGAAGAGGAGCGATACCAAGAGGCAATCGAGCGGTTCTTTGGCGAACCGCTGAACGATGAGGTGATCGAACGCCTGACCGACGAGCTAGCGCAGATCGCCAAGGACGAAGGCTATTCCTATGCCCGCGCAACGATTGACAGCGAAGCCGCGGCTCTGGGAATTCTGCAGGTCGCCATAGATGAAGGCCGGATCGACGAGGTGAGGATCGAGGGCAGCGAGAACACGCTCGCCCGAGATATTCTGGAAAAGCTGGTCGGGCGCCCGGCCAGAAAGAGCGAGATGGAGCGCGCGCTGCTGCTCGTCTCTGACATTCCATCGCTGCGCCTGCGCGGCGCGCGACTGAAGCGCGAGACGATTGAAGGCGTGCAGCGCGGTGTATTGATGGTCGAACTGTCAGAGCGCGGCCCCGCTTTCAGTGTCGGTGCCGACAATTACGGGAGCGAGAATTTCGGGCCGATCCGCGCGCGCGCCTCGGTTGTGGTGCCTGATGCCTTTGTCGCAGGCGACCAGATCAGCGGAGCAGTCCGGGTTAACCCGATTGAACCGGACGAGCTTGTGTTTGTCTCCGCCGCTTATGAAACGCAGGTCACATCCAGCGGCGCGGTGTTTTCGGTTAACGCATCGGCTGGTCGCACCTCTCCCGGAGAGATACAGGGCGCGGGCGATATCACCGGCGATACGCGGCGGGTGGGTGCATCTTTGTCCATCCCGATCAAACGCAG
>JBARXS010000157.1:0-23474 GCA_049647465.1 Erythrobacter sp. | reverse complement strand
CAAGGGCGGCTTCGACTTGAGCCGAGAGCCTGAGCACCGCATCACGCCAATTGACCACCATCGCGGAGACAACGCCGCTCGCATTGGCGATGGCAGCAGCCCGCTGAAGCTCTGTTTCGGCAGAAAGGAGGTCCGCAAGCCCCTCGGCCTCCGAAAGATCGATCCGCCCATTGGCAAAGCTTCGCCGCGTAAACTCTCCAGCCTCAGCTGCCCGGACACGGGGGACGGCAAGCACAGCCTCCTGTACCGCAGCAAGGACCGCCCTGCCCCCATGACAGTGAAACTCGGCAAGATCCTCTCCAGTGGCTGTCTGAGGGCCGGGAAACCACAGGACAACTGCCTCATCCAGCAGATCGCCAGCCTTGTTGCGCAAGCGAGCGAAGCTGGCCCGGCGTGGGTCCGGCAATCTCCCCGCCAGCGCCTTTATCACTTCCGACGCCTGAGGCCCGCTTACACGGATAATTCCAATAGCAGCGGGCGGCGCGCCGCTCGACAGGGCGACTATCGTTGCCCCACCGCTGTCGTTGCTGTCCGTGTCACTCATCCGTCGGCGTTCTCAAACACAAAGTCAGGGCTCGGACGCGAGGTCAATCATCATCCTTGTTGGAAGAGCCACCCGAAGATGAGCGCGACGTACCGCCCGACGTACCGCCGCGCATTCCGCCCTCCACAAAGCTCTGAAACAGTTTCAGCCCCATCTGACCCATAGGAGCCAAATTCTCGGCATATTCCCTGAGCTGATCCGGGCTGCTCACCCCTTTCATTGCCTTGGCCACTGTATCCACATAGACCGCGTTCGCCTGGCTGACATCCGGCAGACCCATAAAGGTGCGCGCCTCTTCCGGCGTGCACTCAATTTCGACATTGATCTTCATGGGGTTTGCCTCTCTTGCAGCGCCTTATAAGTGCTGCCATTTGGGTTTGAGTGAAGCCTTGTACAATGGAATAGTGCGCAAACACGCTTTAGTCGACCAATGACGCAAAACCATAAGTCGCCGATCTTAACACCGATCAAATGGGAGCCTTCGCCATGACCGAGACCGTAACCATCCCCACCCTCACTGCAGACGCAGAGTTCGCCGCCTACATTGCGCGGCCCACCACCGAGCCCAAGGCCGCTATCATCGTCATTCAGGAGATCTTCGGGGTCAACACAGGCATCCGTCAAAAATGCGACAAGCTGGCAGCGGAAGGCTACCTTGCGATTGCGCCCGACCTGTTCTGGCGCCTGGAGCCCGGCATCGAACTGGACCCGGACGTTGAGCCCGAGTTCAACAAAGCGCTCGAATGGATGGGGCAGTTTGATCAGGACGCCGGAATTCGCGACATTCAGGCGGCAATCAATTATGCGCGCTCAACTGGCGGTGTGACAAAGGTCGGCTGTGTGGGGTACTGCCTCGGAGGCCGGCTCGCGTTTATGACCGCAGCACGCACCGATGTGGACGCATCCGTCGGCTATTATGGCGTCGGAATTGACGGATTGCTGGGTGAGAAAGACACGATTGCCAACCCGCTGATGCTTCACATTCCGACTGAGGATGGCTTTGTCGACAAGGCTACCCAAGCTGCGATGCATGAAGGGCTCGATGATCACCCACGCGTGACTCTGCATGATTACGAAGGGCTTGATCACGGATTCGCGACCGAAATCGGCGCGCGGCGGGACGAAGACGCAGCAAACATCGCTGACGGACGGACAGCGGCGTTTTTCACGAAGCATCTCGATATCAATGCTCCGGACGAATATTGATCGTACGGGCTAGCGATTTGACTACCGGCTAATTGAGCACAGCGAAGTTCATGATGATCTTGCGCGTTTGCGGATCGAGGCCTGCTGGCAATTCTGCTTCGAGCAGCTCGTGACGCGTCGCCACGCTTTCTGCGATCAGGACGCGCTTCATTGCCCAATCCGGGCATGCGCGCTGCTTGACGTTGCGCCGCTCAATCATCGATATGCCGGTGTGGCGCGGATCATGGCTGATCTTGAGCATCAGAGATACCAGCTCTGACTCCTCTCCTTCGAGGAGCTGGAGGAAATTGCGCCCATTATAAAGCAACAGCCCGGTGACCCCGCGCGCCGGATTGTTGCGCGCGCTGGTCTCCAGAATGCCGCTCACATCCTCGCGGGAGAGGCTCGGCGCGGTGCTGATATACAGATACTGACTGATCATAAGGCAATCCCTCCCTCAAGGAATGAACCTGCAAATACAAGTGCTTACTGGTTCATCGTGTCGAAGAAGTCTTCGTTGGTCTTGGAGTCCTTCATCTTGTCGAGAAGGAATTCCATGGCGTCTACCGTGCCCATCTGCATCAGGATGCGGCGCAGCACCCACATCTTGGAAAGCTTGTCCTTCTCCACCAGCAGCTCTTCCTTGCGCGTGCCGGACTTGCCGACATCAAGCGCCGGGAAGATACGTTTGTCAGAGACCTTGCGATCCAGCACAATTTCCGAGTTACCGGTGCCCTTGAACTCTTCAAAGATCACCTCATCCATCCGGCTGCCGGTGTCGATCAACGCAGTGGCGATGATGGATAGCGAGCCGCCCTCCTCAATGTTACGCGCGGCACCAAAAAAGCGCTTGGGACGCTGGAGCGCGTTCGCATCCACACCGCCGGTGAGCACTTTACCAGAGCTGGGCACAACGGTGTTGTAAGCTCGGCCGAGACGCGTGATCGAATCGAGCAGAATAACAACGTCATTCTTGTGCTCGACTAGGCGTTTCGCTTTTTCAATAACCATTTCAGCGACTTGAACGTGGCGATTGGCAGGCTCATCAAAGGTTGAGGAGATCACCTCGCCCTTCACGCTGCGCTGCATATCGGTCACTTCTTCCGGACGCTCATCCACCAGCAAGACCAGCAGAAACACTTCAGGGTGATTGTCGGTGATAGCCTTGGCGATGTTCTGCAGCAGGACCGTCTTACCCGTGCGCGGCGGCGCAACGATCAGGGCACGCTGCCCCTTGCCCTGCGGTGCGATAATATCGATCACCCGCGCAGACTTGTCCTTCACCGTCGGATCAAGCGTATCAAGCGACAGCTTCTGTTCAGGATAAAGCGGTGTCAGGTTATCGAAATTGGTGCGCATCCGCACCGCATCCGGATCCTCGAAGTTCACCGTGCTGAGGCCTGTCAGAGCGAAATACCGCTCGCCTTCCCTCGGATGGCGGATTTCGCCTTCTACGGTATCGCCTGTGCGCAGACCCCATTTGCGGATCTGGTTGGGCGAGACATAGATGTCATCCGGCCCCGCGAGATAGTTCGCCTCGGGCGAGCGCAGAAAGCCAAAGCCATCCTGCAGCACTTCGATCGTGCCGATGCCCATGATGCGTTCTTCGTATTCTTCATCCTCGGCGAGTTCACGCAGGATGCTGAACAGCAGATCCTGCCGCCGCATGGTCGAGGCGCCTTCAACGCCCAGTTCTTCGGCCATCTGAACCAGTTCGGCCGGAGTTTTTTGTTTTAAGTCTTTAAGATGCATGGGAAAATTTATTCCAGATTGGACACGTAGCCTTTGCAAGGCAACAGGAAGAACCGGTCGTCAGTACCTCTTTGGACGAGGCGTCCTGCCGCCAAAAACGATCAGGACTGGGCTTGGAGAAAGCAGACGGACTGCACGGGAGATCATGTGGAGTCTTAGCCGGATATGTAGTCTCGAAATACGGGGATGCTGCGTCCGGGTCAATCCACGAATGCAATCACCGGATCAGAAGGGGCGAATATAGACCAGCACCACGATCAAAACGAGCAAAAGCCCGGGAATTTCTCCGACCATCCGCAGGCTCTTTTCCGTCAGGGGTCGCTCACCACGGGCCATTTTCTTCGTCTTGCCGACCAACCAGCCATGATAGCCAGTCAAAAGCAGGACCAGAGTAATCTTGGCGTGGATCCACCCCTCAGTAAACAGCCCCATCGCCCAGGCTTGTGTGAGGCCCAAGACCCAGACCACAATCATGCTCGGTGTCAGAATAATCTTGCGCAGCAGACCCATACGATGCGCCCACTTCGCCTCTTCTTCAGAGCCGGGGGCGGCATCGAGCATGTAAATGCACTGGCGCGGCATCATGAACAACCCAGCCAGCCAGAACACCATAAAGATCACATGGCCAGCCACCAACCACTGGTAAATCGAGAGAATTGTGTCCTTCATCGCCGCGCCTACCCTCGAACCGCTTTCAACAGCTCATCGACATGATCAATCGGTGTGAATTGCCCGATGCCGTGGCCCAGGTTGAAGATATGTGGCCGATCAGGAAAAGCATCGAGAATGGCCTTGCACCGCACCGGAAGAGACGGTCCGCCAGCTTCAACCAACAGCGGATCAAGGTTACCCTGTACCGGCATACCTTCAGGCAGGACAGAGTTCGCCCATACCGGATCGACTGTTTCATCAAGGCAAATGGCATCAACACCGGTTTCGCGCGCATAGGCGGGCAGTTTCGCGCCTGCACCCTTGGGAAACCCCATCACTGGCGTATCTGGATGCGATTGCTTGAGCGCAGCGGTAATTTTTGCATTGGGCGCGATCACCCAGCGCTCGAATTCATCGGGAGCAAGGCTGCCTGACCAGCTGTCAAACAACTGCACCGCCTCCGCGCCTGCATCGATTTGACCGCGCAGATAGGTGATTGAAACATCCGCAATCGCATCGCAGATCGCCTGCATGCGAGCAGGATCACGATAGGCCATCAGCCGTGCCGGTCCCTGATCCTTAGAGCCCTCACCAGCGATCATGTAGGTCGCAACAGTCCACGCAGACCCTGCAAAACCCAGCATCGTAACCTGATCCGAGATCATTTCACGGGTCTTGCGAACCGTCTCGTAAATCGGATCAAACCGCTCATAGGCAGGCGTGAAGCTGTCCAGCTGCGCCTCCAGCAGCGTCGGGCTCATCTTTGGTCCTTCCCCTGCTAGGAATTCCAGTCCCTGGCCTATCGCGTGGGGAACGATCAGAATATCTGAAAACAGGATCGCGCCATCAAAGGCAAAGCGCCGGATTGGTTGGACCGTGATCTCGGCTGCGGCATCGCTGTCATAAACGAGTTCGAGAAAGCCGCCCTTTTCCGCGCGCAATTCGCGGTATTCGGGCAGGTACCGCCCGGCCTGACGCATAAGCCAGACTGGGGCGATGGGTTGTTTTGTACCCTTGAGGGTATCGAGCAAAGGACCGGGCATTCGTGTTCCTTAAAACAAATATAATATATTTATAAAGGGTTGATGGATTCAGTAGGCCCTGTGGATACTGGGAATTCCCGGCCTCTGCCTGATTTCTCCCAGTGTGAACACCCCTTTCGGTGCCATCGCGAATCCGCATCGTTTGTGAGTCAATGAAGAACTATCCACGCTGTCCCCAGCCTGTCGATAGAGTTTGTACCGTGTCGAGAAACCGGCTTGGAAACTGACTCATGAAAGTGCGGAAAACTACCCCCCAGCTTGTCGTCAGGTCTGTCCCGTGGTTTATGCCTAGTGGTTTCCACAGGGGCTAAGCCTGCATTGGCCCAAGAGCTGACAGGACGAATCATGAATCGGCTCAATCTCCATCTCGTGTCGGATTCCACCGGTGAAACGCTCGAAATGATCGCGAAGGCGGCGCTTGCCCAATTCGATGACCCCAGCGTCAGCCGATATTTCTGGCCTATGGTGCGATCACGCCAGCATCTAGACCGGATTGTGGGTGACTTTGCGGACAATCCGGGTTTGGTGCTCTTTACGCTTGTGAACCCGGAAAACCGCGCGCGGCTGGAGGAGCATTGCCGCCATCTGGGCCTTCCCGCCGTCCCTGTGCTGGATCAGGTCACCGCTGCGCTTGAATCGCAGCTGGGTCAGGAGGCGCACGGTCGCCCTGGTCGCCAACACGCGATGGATGCCGATTATTTTAAGCGAGTGGATGCGATCCAGTACACTATCGCGCATGATGATGGCGTGGCGTATGAGGATTGGGAGCAGGCTGATATCGTTCTGGCGGGGGTGTCGCGCAGCTCCAAGACGCCGACGAGTATCTACCTTGCCAATCGCGGGTACAAGACGGCGAATATCCCGATTGTGGTGGAAAGCCCACCGCCAAAGGCTCTGTTCGGTCTGCGCAATCCGCTGGTCGTCGGCCTCACAACCGCACCGGAGCGACTGGTGCAGATCCGGCGCAACCGTCTGCTTTCCTTGAACGAAGGTACTGAAACCTCTTATGTCGATGGGGACAAGGTGAAGGATGAACTGCAATATGCCCGCCGGATGTTTGCCGACAATGGCTGGCCGGTGATCGATGTGACGCGCCGCTCTATTGAAGAGAGCGCCGCAGCGATTATCCGTCTGGTGCAGGATCGCCGCATTCGGGACAAGCCGGTCGACGGGGTATCAAAGCCAATATGAGCGTCTCTGCGTCTGCCCCCGAACTCATTCTCGCGTCTAAGTCCGCCTCGCGCCGCGCCATGCTGGACGCGGCTGGCATTGCGTATGAGGCTTTGCCCGCAGACATTGATGAGCGTACAGTCGAGGCAGGGCTGACGGGTGCCACACCGCCCGAAATTGCCGAAGCGTTGAGCGTTGCCAAGGCCGCGGAATTAGCAAAATCGCATCGTGAAAGGCTGGTCTTGGGCAGTGACTCCCTCGTAGTTGTAGGTGGCAGGCGCTTTGATAAGCCCACCTCGCGTGAAAACGCGGCCGAACACTTGCGGTATTTCTCTGGCAAACCTCTCGAACTCCACAGCGCGGCCGCTCTGGTGCGTGGCGACACCTGTATCTGGAGCGCTCCTTCGCAGGCCTTGCTCCATGTGCGCGAGCTCTCTGACGCCTTTATAGAGCACTATCTGGAGCACGAATGGCCTGCCGTTGGCTATACGGTGGGTGTTTTTCGCATTGAGGCAATGGGCGTTCAATTGTTTGACAGGATTGAAGGCGACCAGTTCACTATCCTCGGAATGCCCTTGCTCGCCGTTCTGGCTGCCTTGCGCGAGGAAGGCGTGATCCCCGCATGAGTGTTCCATATGCTCACGTAATCGGCGATCCGATTGCACACTCCAAATCGCCCTTGATCCACCGCTTCTGGCTCGAAAAGCTCGGGATTTCCGGAGAATACAGCACGCATCGGGTGCTGGCAGGAAGCGTTGCAGATTATGCGAAATCCGCTCTGACGAACCCAGACTGGCGTGGTTGCAACGTCACCATGCCGCACAAATATGAGGCGCTCGCGCTCGCCGATCATGTCGACTCCCTTGCCCGGAGCATCGGGGCCGCAAACACACTTGTGCGCGATGGCGATATGTTCACCGCTTACAACACCGATGCACCCGGCTTTTTGGAGGTGCTCCGCGATGACCTCGCCGAACAACACCTGTTCCGCATGGCTCGCATCCTTGGCACAGGCGGCGCGGCGCGGGCTATCATTGCGGCGCTCTATGATCAGGGTTTTACGCTGATTCTGGCGGGGCGTGATCCTGATAAAGCGCGCACGATGCTCGATGAGCTTGCGCCCAACGGAGAGCATCATGCGGTGCATATCGGGCATTTCGCCAACCCCACCGATTTTGCCTTTGATGACCGGGAAGGATGCCTTGATCTGGTGGTCAATGCATCGCCGCTGGGAATGCGCGGTCAGCCTCCGCTTGCCTTTGACTGGAGTCATGCCCCGCCGCGGTCCATCGCCTATGATATTGTTACCGACCCGATTGAAACCCCGTTTCTGTCAGGCGCGCGCGCTGCCGGTCTCCGCACGATTGACGGCTATTCCATGCTGATCGGTCAGGCTGCCGCCGCGTTCGAGAAGTTCTTTGGTGCCCCTGCCCCGCGCGAATATGATGCAGAACTGCGCGAAAGGCTGATGGCATGAACGAAACAACTCGCCCCACCATTGTTGGCCTCACCGGTTCCATCGGCATGGGCAAATCCACCGTTGCGGCAATGTTTGCAGAGGCGGGCGTGCCGGTCTTCGATGCCGATGCTGCGGTGCGGGCGATGCAGGGGCCAGGCGGCGTGCTTGTGCCCGCGATTGAAGCGGCTTTTCCCGGCTCCACCAATGAAAACGGCGTAGACCGCGATGCCTTGGGCAAGCTGGTGTTTGGCGATGCGGAGAAACTCGCGCAGCTCGAAGCGATTGTGCATCCCGCTGTCGGTAAACAGCGCGCAGACTTTCTTTCCGACAACGTTGATGAAGCGTTGTTGGTGTTTGATATCCCGCTTTTATTTGAGCGCGGCGGGCATGAAACGGTGGATGTGATTGTTGTCGTCTCAGCCCCCGCCGATGCCCAGCGCGAACGCGTTCTGGCGCGTCCAGGAATGACGCCCGAGAAATTTCAGCACATCCTTGGGCTGCAAACATCCGATTCCGAAAAGCGCAAACGCGCTGATCATGTCATCGATACAGGCACAACAATCGCCGAAACGCGTGATCAGGTTGCTGCTCTTATCACCGAGTTGAGAGCTGCGCGAGGTTAGCGCCGGGTCGTAACTGTCCCACCCCTTGCGCCGGACCGAATTTGAGCGGATAATATCGCTGATGCGTGAAATTGTATTTGATACCGAAACCACTGGCCTCGACCCCACGACAGGCGACCGGATGGTCGAGATTGGCTGTGTTGAAATGATCGGAAAGGTCGCAACGGGCGAGAGTTTCCACGCCTATTACAATCCCGAACGTGACATGCCGATAGAGGCGGAGAATGTGCATGGCCTTTCATCCGCATTCCTCTCCAGCAAGCCGTTGTTTTCGGAGACTGTCGACGTGCTGCTGGACTTTCTCGGCGATGCTCCACTTGTCGCGCACAATGCCGGGTTTGATTTCGGCTTTCTCAATTCAGAGCTTGTGCGCATCGGGCGCAATCCGGTTTCCATGGAGCGCATGGTCGATACGGTCGCGATTGCCCGCAAGAAACATCCCGGCGCGAAGAACTCACTGGATGCCCTGTGCACGCGATATGGCGTGGATCGCAGCCACCGCGTAAAGCATGGCGCGCTGCTTGATGCGGAATTGTTGGCGCAGGTCTATGTCGAGCTGACGGGCGGGCGGCAGATCGGTCTGGAACTGGCGGCTGACAATCCCGCAATCCCGATCGATACGCCGCGTTCGATGCAAACGGGCGCGCTGCCTCGCTCGGACCGGCCCCATCGTGCGCCCCGTCCACACGGTGCAACCGCTGAGGAGCTGGCGCGGCATGCTGAATTTGTCGGTGGTTTGAAAGACGCGCTCTGGGCGCGCTAACCCTCCCTCTTTGAAGGTGGGGCAAAAAGAAGGGTACAATGTCATGGATATCCGTGTTTCAGGACATCAGGTGGAAACAGGCGCGGCTTTGCAGGAGCACGCATCCGACCGGCTCGGCGCGATTGTCGAGAAGTATTTCGACCGCGCGCTTTCCTCTCACGTGACTATGGGCAAAGCGCCTGCAGGGGCGTTTCGCTGCGATATCATCACGCATGTAACGCACGGCACAATCCTGAAGGCGCAGGGCGAAGCGCACGATGCCCATCTGGCGCTCGACAATGCGGCAGGTAAAATCGAAAAGCAGCTGCGCCGATACAAACGTCGCCTGAAAGACCGGCATGACAGCGTGGCTCAGGCACGCGCGGAGGAGGAAGCCGCCTATACGATCTTTGCAGCGGACGAGAGCGAAGAAGAAATCACCGCTGATGCGCCGCCTGTCATCGCCGAAACCAGTATCGACATTCCCACCGGCTCTGTCGCCGATGCGGTGATGATGCTCGACTTGCGCGACACCGCCGCGCTGTTCTTCAAAAACGCTGGCACCGGACGGCATAATATGGTTTATCGCCGGTCAGACGGTTCAATCGGATGGGTTGAACCACGTTAGGGTCAAACCGCCGCGCCCCCGTATTTGCGCGTGACGGCAAAACCGGCCCGGCCCAACGCCGAACAGAGAGGCGCCGCACCCCTTTGCCTGCGGACGCTCCCTGTGTGCGAGAGGCTTCATACTTCGATTTGGGATTTGTAAGTCCATGGACGTAAACATCTATATGCGGCCCGAAGCGGTCGCTATTTTGAATTTCGATAGCAGATCCGAAGCCAAAAATGCGCCAAAGCACCATGTGCTCTCGCGGCTGTCCGATCTGTTTGCCGATGTATATTCGCTCGATGCTGCGGAAATCCTTGAAGGGCTGGAGCAACGCGAAGCTTTGGGCAGCACAGGTTTTGGAAAAGGTGTTGCGATCCCGCATTGCCGCAGCACCGCGGTCAATCGCCCGACGGTTGCCCTGCTCAAGCTGGAAAATGCATGTGATTTTGCCGCTGCTGACGCGATGCCGGTATCCCTCGTGTTTGGGCTCGTCTCGCCGGAAAATGCGGGCGCGACCCATCTTCACGCCCTCGCCGCTGTCTCACGCTTGCTGCGCGACGAATCGAAACTGCAGGCTCTTTTGGATGCAGAAGACACAGAGGCCCTGTTTGCGGTGCTGACCAATCAATTCCTGCGCGATGCCGCCTGACACGACAGGGGCTTCACCGGGCACCGGAACATACAAGAGTCCGGGCGAAAGCGCGGGGCATGACGGGGCGCAGCTCCATTATCGCGCGCTTGAAAGGCTCTATGGCTCGGCCCCGATCAATGAAAAGTTCAATTCCCGGCTGGAGATAACCGGGCGGGGCCTGGCGCGCCTCCACTTCACGGTCAGCGAAGACGTGTTCCACGCGGCGGGTGCGGCGCATGGGACGATCTATTTCAAAATGCTGGACGATGCGGCCTTCTATGCGGCGAACACTCTGTCCACTGATCGCTTTCTCCTCACCACCAGCTTCAATCTGAACTTCACAAAGCCGGTCCGCGCCGGGGAAGTCATCGCCGAGGGGCGCTGGGTCAGCGGCAAGCGCCGGGTCTTTGTCGCCGAATCGCGCCTGATTGATGATGAAGGTGATGAAATCGGACGAGGCACGGGGACCTTCATGCGCTCTCACATCGCTCTATCCGGTCTCGACGGGTATGCGGCTGAGATGCAAACAGACGGCAGCGATTGAAGGCGCTCGCGTCTTTCTGACCCCTATGCGTCTGCCCGCCCACCTCGAAATCGGAAGCCTGATCCGTCTCGTCGAATCGAATGGCGGCGTGGCAACGGTGCTGTCCAAAGGGGAGCGCGATGCCGGCGTCATCCTGATCGTAACCATGTATCGCGGTGAAGACGCAAAACTTTACGAAAGAATGCCGCAATTGGACGGAACGCGCCAATTCGTTCAAACAAAGTCGGAAGACCCTGAAAATAAAACGGAATTTTCGGAGTATTTGCAACGACGGCGCGCTCAGGACCCTGATATCTGGATCGTTGAGGTGGATATCGACGATGCGGAACGCTTTATCGCACTTCTGCCGAATTAACTTGATCTTGTTTCATTCGAAACTATTTGGACCCCTGCTTCCAGTGCGTAGGCCTTCAGAGAGACAATCCGGTCCTTTGTTGGCGCGTAGCCGGGGGGCGGCCGGCAGGCTACCAAGAACCACCTGACAGATATGCGAAACATTCGCCTGGTAATATCTGGGTTCAAGGGGCCTTTGCCTGGGCGCGCTCACCGCACGAATATAGTGATTTCATGAGTCGCAGGACTTATTCCCTTAGTGCAGTTGCCGTTGTCGCGGCTGCCAGTTTGAGTTTTTCCAGTGCCGACGGCACTGAGGCATTCGCTCAGGACACCGGACCCGACATTACGGTCGAGGCGGTGGATCTGGGTGATGAAGCGGTCGATCTGACCGCAGACGCCTTTGAGATCGTCCCGATGGACGCTCAGGCAGACAGCGCAGACGCTGTCGAATTCGTCTCGAACGCCGTTGTCCAGCCGCTTCCCGAAAAGGAAGTGGTGGACGCAGGCGGCCCGATTGCCGCAGACTCGCTTGGCGAGCTGGTCGGCATGGTCACCCCTGATGAACTGACCGAGCAGATGCGTTGTCTTGCTGGCGCGGTCTATTTCGAATCGCGCGGTGAGAAGCTTGCCGGTCAGCTTGCTGTGGCGCAGGTTATTATCAACCGAGCCGAAGATAATCGCTTTCCTGCCAGCTATTGCGGCGTGGTGTACCAGCGAGCGCAGTTCTCGTTCGTAAAGAACGGACGTATGCCAAACGTCCGCGCATCGTCGGGTGCTTGGCGGCGCGCCAAGGCAATCGCTAAAATTGCGCATGAGGGCATGTGGGAATCAGAGGCAGAGGACGCCGTTTATTTCCACGCGAAATATGTCCGTCCCAGCTGGAGCCGTCGCAAGACCCGCACAGCGCAGATCGACACACATATCTTTTATCGCTGATACCGGATTGCTGATAGTGGGGCGGGCGCTCTTGACCGGAGCGCCTGCCTCAAGCCAGTTTCACCCAGACAGGCGCGTGATCGCTGGCCTTTTCGCGCCCACGATGGTCGCGATCGACGCCAACAGCGCGGAGCCGGTCCGCGAGCTCCGGTGAGAGCAGTGCGTGGTCAATGCGAAAGCCGTGATCGCGCTGCCATGCACCTGCCTGATAATCCCAATAGGTCCACACACCGCCGCGCGGATTGAGCGTACGCACCGCGTCAGTCCATCCATCGGCCAGCATTCGCGCATAGGCGGCCCGGCTTTCAGGCTGGGTCAGGGCGTCATTGGCCATGGCCTTTACCGAATAGGTATCATCGTCGAACGGAATGACGTTGTAGTCGCCCAGCACCGCTGCGGGGACTTCCTCTTCCCAGATATCCGTCATGCGCGCATGCAGCTTGTCCATCCAGGCAAGTTTATAGTCGAATTTGGGACCGGGCTGCGGGTTGCCATTGGGCAGATAGATGCAAACCACGCGCGCGGCGGGTTCGCCATCCTTGCTGACATCGACTTCGAGATATCGGGCGTGCTCGCCCTCGCCCTCTTTAGGGCCATCAATGCCCACGCCGCGCTGGACTTCGGTGATCGAATAGCCCGCTTTGGTATCCGCCAGCACTGCGACGCCGTTAAACGCCTTCTGCCCATGCCAGATTGGTTGATAGCCAAGCGCTTCGAACTCGTCAGCGGGAAAGCCTTCGTCCTGGCTCTTGATTTCCTGAAGACAGGCAACAGAGGGCCGCGTTTCCTCCAGCCATTCCTTGAGCCGGGGGAGCCGTGCCTTGATGCCGTTGATGTTGAAAGTGGCGAGTTTCATAAGGGGCTCAATGCCCCAAAGCCCGCCGCAGGTCTAACTCAAATCCCGAAGCTTGATCCGCAGCCGCAACCTGCCGCAGCATTCGGATTTTCGACACGAAATGCCGCGCCGCCCAGCGATTCGACAAAATCGACGACACTGCCGCTCACCAGATCGAGGCTGACGGGATCGACCAACAGTTGCACACCATCGGTTTCGCTGACCATATCCTCACCCTCGGACGATTCGGCCATTTCAAACTTGTACTGAAAGCCGGAACAGCCCCCACCCTCAACCGAAAGCCTCAGGATCGCGGGCTTTGTTTGCTTTTCAGCAATCGCCGCGACACGCTTTGCAGCGGCGGGCGTCAAAGTGAGTGTCTCTGCCATAACTTCAATTTAGTGACCTTGGAGGCGATCCTCAAGGTTTAGCGTACCCGTGCCACCCCTATCGGTCCGATTCATTCAGTTTGCTCAACCTGTCTGGATATAGCTGCGCATTGCTTCGGCCTCGTGCTCGACCTCTTCGATCCGTGTCTTCACCAGATCGCCGATAGAGATGAACGCGCGCAATTTGCCCCCTTCGACCACGGGAAAATGACGAAACCGCCGACGCGTCATCAATGCCAGCGCTTCATCAATGCTGGTCGATGGCTCAACGGTAACAGCGGGCGATGTCATGATCGCCTCAACCGGACCATCCAGGCATTTGCTGCCCTGGCTGGCGAGTTGATAGATCACGTCGCGTTCGGAAATGATGCCCGCAACAGCGCCATCGCGCAAAACGGGCAAAGCGCCGATCCGCTGGTTCGCGAGCATTTCGACCGCCTTGGAAACAGGTGTCGAAACATCGCAAGAGATAATATTCTCGGCCGAACGGTTGGCAATGATTGTGGCAATACTCATGCGCTCTCTCCTCTATCCCGACTGCAAGATTGCCACCGATGCCGGCAAAAGGCGAATCTGGCGCATCGGCCCATGCATTTACTGCCATTGCAAAGCGGCCTTTGGGCGCGCATGAGAGCGCCCATGGTCAACAAATCTCCGCTTGATGATCCCGCAAACGCGGCCCACGCCTGGGCACGCTTTCGTCAGATCATGCGCATCCTGGGCGCTGTAACCGCAGTTACGGTGATTGTGGTCATGGGCCTGTTCTGGGTCTTCAATCCGCAGGTCTCGATCCACTTCTTGATCGCCGGAGCGCTGGGGATCGGGCTGACCATGCTGCTCGGCGGTGGATTGATGGGGCTGGTGTTCCTGTCAAACGGCACCGGCCATGACGAATCGGTCGACAACCGCTTGCCCAGTGCAGACGAGCTTTTCGGCTCCCGCGATGATGAGCGTTAGTCAGGCGGCTTTGGCTTAACGCCCTGGTTTTCCTTGCGGATGCAGGCGCAAATCCTCGACAGGTGTTCCGCCGATGAGGTGCTCCTGAATAATCCGCTCCAGCACGGCTGGCGTACAGGAATGGTACCAGACCCCTTCGGGCCAGACGACGGCGACCGGACCCGCATCGCACAATTGCAGGCAGTCCGCTTTTGAGCGTTGCACCCCCCCTCCTGCGCCTTTCGGATGGTCCGCCGTCCGCTTTGGCCCGATCAGACCGAGCTCTTTCAAGCGATTCTTGAGATAGCCCCAGGACGCCTCGCCCTCCTCGCGTGAGCAGCACTTTTGCTTCTCCGAAATCGCGCACAGGAAGATTTGGCGCTCAACATTGTCGCCTTTCGCAGGGTCGCCATATTTCTTCGCCAATGAATAGCGCGCCGAGGCGAGCACCTTGGCAGGAGGTGTGTCGCTCATTCGCTTACCTTCCTGGCGGGTTCTTTCACCAGCCAGCGATCCAGCCATGCAAACACTGTGTTGTGCCATTGCAGCGAGTTTTCCGCGCCCAGAACCCAGTGGTTCTCATCCGGGAAGACCAGCAATTGTGCCGGAATGCCGCGCTCTTGCAGGGCGGTGAAGCTTTGCAGCCCTTGCGAATAGGGGACGCGAAAGTCCTTCTGACCCGTAATTACCAGCATCGGCGATTGCCATTTGTCGATATGGTTCACCGGGTTCCAGCGCTCGTAAACCTCGCTTTGTTCGGCATAGGAGCCGCCGAAATCCCAGCGCGGGAACCACAATTCCTCGGTCGAATAGTAGAAGCTGCGCATGTCGAACAGGCCATCATGCTGGACAAGGCAGTCAAACCGGTCGGGCCAGTTGCCCGCAATCCAGTTCACCATATATCCGCCATAGCTGGCGCCCATCGCGCAGGCGCGCGAGCCATCAATTTGCGGATCAAGCTCCAGCGCGGCGGCGAGGCCTTTTTGAAGGTCGATCAGAGGCTTACCGCCCCAATCCTGATTGATGGCGTCCATGAAGTCCTGCCCGTATCCGGCGCTTCCGTGGAAATCGACTGACACCACCGCATAGCCCTGACTGGCGACAACGCGCGGATTCCAGCGTGATGACCACCCATCGTTGAACGATCCCTGCGGCCCGCCATGGATATAGAGGATCACGGGGATGGGGCCTGTCTGATCTTCCAGCCGGGTGATCTGGCCCCACACCGTGTCCCCGTCGGCTCCGGCAAAGCTGAACCGTGTTGTCACCGTGCTGGCGGTCTTACCCATCGCGCTTGTGACGACATCGGTCAGCGGGCGCGCCTTGCCCATCTTTTGCGAAAGATACAGTTCCTTGGGAACGCCGATCGAATCGCGGGTGAACAACAGGCGATTGCCGGGCAGCGGTGTGACCGCGCCAATATGCGCCTCGTTCCCGGCGATCAGATCAAGCTTTGTGACTGCGCCTGATGCCGGATCGATCCGGAATGCAGGCGTATCCAACACATCGGCTGCGGTGGCGATCAGGTATGTGCCATTCGCGCTCCAGGTCAGCGATCCGAAGGACAGATCGGTATCAGCGGTGAGCGCGCGCACTTCTCCACTGGCGACATCGCGCAGATAAACAACCATCCGGTCCGATTCGTAACCCGGTCGCGCCATGGCGAGATAGGCCAGGGTCTTGCCGTCGGGCGACGGGGCGGGGCCGGAATCATGCGCCTCGTTCGCTCCGGTCAGAAGCGCAGGCGCATCGCCGCTGAGGTCCGAGTAATAGATGTCGAGATCGGTCGAAGTTGGCTCGGCTGCGCCGGTTTCGCGAGCGACGAAATAGATGCCTCTACCGTCAGGCGCCCATGCGACATCCTCGGTTCCGCCAAAGGGCATGGTCGGTGTGTTGGCCGTGATGCCCTGCTCCGGGTCTGTCCCGTCAAGCGGAACTCCGTCGCCGACGATCCCGCCGTCCTCCATCGCAAAGGCAAAGACCCGGTTGAAATGGCCCGGCGTGATCCAGCGATCCCAGTGGCGATAGAACCCCGCATCGCCTTCATACAGACGACCGGTGCCGAGTGTTTCTCGCGTCGTTTCGCAGTCAAAGCTTACGCAATTGCGAGGCAGTTCAGCCATCAGCGCCACGCTGTCTCCGGTGGGGGAGACGAGATAGCTGCCAATGTCCGTGTTCTCGAAGCCCGCAACGAGCGTTGGTCCGGTGACGTTGCCGTTCCCCTCCAACGCCACCTTCCACAGCCGCGAACGTGGCTCGGCTTCGGGGTCGGTGTGCTCTGAGCTGAGGAAATAGAGGAGATCACCCGCGCCAAAGGCAAGTGAATGCGCCTCCAGCCTCAGATCAAGCGCGACCGGCTCGGCCCCAGGCGTCGAAAGGTCGAGGAGGTAGTGCGTGGAAGAGCGCTCGAAATCATCCGGATCGGTGTTCGTGACCGAATAGACGGCATAGCGTCCCGACGACGTCACCATGGGCGATCCAAGCCGCGGCATGGTGATCAGGTCTTTCGCCCTCATGGCGGGTGCTTGGGCAGCTTCGCCAGCACCGCTATCGGAATGCCCATCCGCGCTGAGCGGGCTGGCGATGGCGGTGAGGGAAGCGAAGGCGGTAAGGGCGCTGATCACGCGCAACTTCGGAAAGGTGTTCATACCGTGCAGCGATACCGCGCAGCCGCACCCATTTCCAGCGGTTTGGCAATTCCAGCGATTTAGATAAAGTGACGGGTGTTCCTACCCGGCCTGTTACCGGCCTTTGCCGGCGATCCGGGCAATCTCGGCTTGGACCAGCTCCTCGACCATGGAAGGCAAATTCTTCTCCAGCCATTCGGCCAGCATCGGGCGGAGCAATTCGCGTGTCAGACCTTCAAGCGAGGTCTCACCCGAGCGCACGATTTGCGGCCGGGCACCGGGTTCTGAAATCATGGCCAATGCCGCGAGGTTTTCCTGCATGGCGCCGCGCACTGCCTCTGTGATCAGGGGTGTTTGGTCCTCTCTCAGGTCGCCTTGTGTATCGTTCAGGTCGCCCTCTGCATCGTAATCCGCATCGTAATCTGCGTCTTCGGACGCGTCTTCAGCCGCAAACTGCATCTCGGCCAAGTCGAGCACTTCGGCGTCTTCCTCCGCAGCCTCGGGCTCATCGTCCTGAACGCCATCGCGAATACCATCTGTGCGGCTACGCGACTGCAGGGCATCGACGCGGTTGTCGCGCGCGATCACCTTTTTGATCGATTCAAGAATCTCTTCGACCGATGCTTCGTTCTGCTGCGCCATGAAAGCCCCGTTAAATCGTCATACCCCGACTGGAAAGCCCCAATGTCCCGAATCGGGATTTAACGCGGCAGATTTACTCATCAGGCGGACCAATCATTGCGTCGGCGGCGGGATTGTCAACGGTTCTGGTCGAGTTCGGAGCAGCCTTTGGATCGCGATCCCAGTCCCACAGCTTGTTCCGCACGCGGTCGGCATTGACCACCGGATCATACAGCGGACCGCCCGTATCAAGGTTGAGATCACGCGCTTCCGCCCGGCCCATTGCGGCGAGCAGGGTGAAACCTGCGACATAGGCGTTGCGGCGTGCGGTCACGAGCTGGGCGCGGGCCTGAAGCAGTTCCTGTTCTGCGTTCAACACGTCGAGAATGGTGCGGTTGCCGATCGAGTTTTCCGCCCGCACACCTTCCAGACCGACTTCGGCGGATTCAACCGCGATCTTGGAGCTTTCGATCACCGCATTTGACGCCTGGAAATTGGCATAGGCCGCGCGGGTCTGTTGAATTACGCTGCGTTCGGTTGCGATGACTTGCTCCAGAGCGCTGGTCTCGCGCGCTCCGGCCTGGCGCTGGCGGGCTGCGGTGAGGCCGCCCTGAAAGATCGGGATGGTCAGCTGCAAACCGATATTGGCAGTGGTTTCCGCCTGGCGAAAGTTTGCTGCGACTGGCCCCCCCAGAGTACCGAAGAAATCGCTGTAGTTACCTGTCGCAAACCCGCCGAGCGTGGGCAAGCGGCCTGCGCCCGCGACCTTGGTGTCAAAGCCCGCCGCCTCGGCGCGTTCTTTGGCCGCGATCAGATCAGGATTGTTTTCCAGCGCCGAAACCACCGCAAGGCCCACCGTTTCCGGCAGGTTGGGGAGCGGCGGCGGCGCTTCAAGCTGGCCCGGTGCCTTCCCGACGAGTTGGAGATAGGTCTCCCGCGCGGAGATCAGGTTTGCCATCGCCGTGCGCAAATCACCCCGCGCAATGGCGAGCCGGGACTGCGATTGCGCGACATCGGTGCGGGTGAGATCACCGATTTCAAAACGGTCGCTGGTCGCTTCGAGATTCACAGTCAGCACCTCAACCTGATTTTGCGCAAGGCCTGCCAGCGCCTCTGTCCGTAAGACATCCATATAGGCGGCCACGGTCTGGTTGAAGATCGTGCTTTCGGTCCCGCGCAGTGTTGCCTGCCCTGCGGAGATCCGCTCATCTGCTGCGCGAATGCCGTTCCTGACAGCGCCGCCAGAATAGATCGGAACCTGCATCTGCAGCTGAACGCCAAGGTTGCGGTCTGGCGCGGTGAACTGGTTGGCCGACTGGCGCACAAATTCGATATGCGTGGCGGTTGCGTTGAGCGTCGGCGTTCCGGCTGCGATCTGGATCGGGGCCTCTTCGTCGGTCGCCCGCTGATCCGCCCGCGCGCCCTGTAAGGTTGGATTGGAGTTGTATGTCGCCACCAAAGCCTCTCGCAAAGTGTCAGCATGAGCCGGAGCGCCCGCTGTCAGTGCGAGCAGCGCAGCGCCAGCGCCAAACCGCCGTAAAGATCTCGATCGGTTCACGAAAAAGTCCATTTTTTGGGTGCATCGAAGCTGTGGAGCACCGGAATGCCCAGGTCTTCAACCGGTTGCAGTGTGACCTGTCCAACGATCTTGCGACCGGTCGCCAGTCTGGTGACTTGCCTCAAAAGCAATCCGGATACGATCCGGCCACCCTCCACAATGCAGTCGCGCAAGGCATCGGGCAGCTGCTCGATCGCGCCATCGATCAGGACCAGCGAATAGCTTCCCTCTACCTTGCCTGTACCTGCTGCATCGGCGGTTACCGTTGCTACGCTGGAGACCAGCGGCGCGACAAGCGCGGCGAGATATCCGGTTCCGCCTTCAACAATAAGAACATTGTCATCGCGACTCGGGGCTGCCTCGATCAGCATTTTACCGTAAAACAGCGGAGAGGCGAGCGCGCCTGCGGGAATGGCGATGCTGCGGTCAATATAGGCCAGCGCCTGCTTGCTGGCGGGGAGGAAGTCCTCACGCGGGACCGCCATCATGCGACCAAGCACAAATTCCTCGTTCACGCCGCTGGTTCGCAGCTGGCTGTCGATCATTGCCCTGCGCGCGGTCCTGCTGTCGGAAGTGTTGGCCGAACTGCTGGTGGCAATGGTTTCGTCACGCGTCATGATCGTCTCAGTCATACTATCTCTACATCGCCGCAGTGGGCAGTACACGCTGTATTGCTCCACTAATACAGCGCGTCAACCCCGGCGGTATTTCAGTGCGGAGTTCAGGTGCCGGATAAAAGTGCGAAATGCGAATACAATTCTGGTTGTTGCGCCCTAGACTTGCCCGCCCCACCCGCCAAGGGCTTTGACGCATCAGGCGCGCGGTGTCTAAGGGAACGCCACAAGCCGACGGGAAGGCAATCGACCAGCATCAAGGGATCTTCGATGAGTGACATGATCAATGACGGCGCAATCTTTGGTGCCACGGGAAAAGTGCGGATTGAAAGCGATTCGCTGGGTGATGTGGCTGTGCCGGTGGATGCGCATTGGGGCGCCCAGACACAGCGCAGCCTCGCCAATTTCGCGATTGGCGTTGAAACCATGCCTGCCCCGCTGATCCGCGCGCTGGGCATTCAGAAAGCCAGCGCTGCCAAAGCGAATATGGAGCTGGGTGTGCTCGATGCGAAACTGGGCGATGCGATTGTTCAGGCGGCGGGCGAAGTGATTGACGGGATACTCGCTGCGCAATTCCCGCTTTCGGTGTGGCAGACGGGATCGGGCACCCAGTCAAACATGAACGCGAACGAAGTGATCGCCAGCCGCGCGAACCAGATCCTGACGGGCCAGCACGGAGGCAAGGAGCCGGTCCACCCCAACGATCACTGCAATATGGGGCAGAGTTCCAACGACACCTTCCCGACCGCCATGCATATCTCGGCGGCGTGCGAGACGATTGAGCAACTGATCCCGGCGTTACAGCACCTCCACGGTGCGCTTGACGCGAAAGCTCGGGCGTTTGCTGACATCGTGAAAATCGGCCGCACACATCTTCAGGACGCGACCCCGCTGACACTGGGTCAGGAGTTTTCCGGTTACGCCAAGCAGGTCGAATACGGGATTGCGCGGCTGGAAAACGCTCTTCCGCGCGTGCTTGAACTGGCGCAGGGCGGCACGGCTGTGGGCACCGGTATCAATTCGAAAGTCGGTTTCGCCGAGGAGTTTGCAGCGCAGGTTGCGTCCGCGACAGGCCATGACTTTGTCACCGCACCCAACAAGTTCGAATCGCTCGCCGCCCATGATGCCCTGGTTGAGCTTTCTGGTGCGCTCAATTCTGTCGCTGTCTCCGCGATGAAGATCGCCAATGATATTCGCCTGCTGGGTTCCGGCCCGCGTTCGGGTCTGGGGGAGATCGCACTGCCAGCCAACGAGCCGGGTTCCTCGATCATGCCGGGCAAGGTCAATCCGACCCAGTGCGAAGCCTTCACAATGGTCTGCGCGCAGGTCATGGGCAATCACACCACCGTGAGCGTTGCCGGATCGCACGGGCACCTTGAGCTGAACGTGTTCAAGCCAGTGATGATCTATGCCGTGCTGCAATCGATCCGCCTCATCACGGACGCCGCGCGCAGCTTTACCGACAATTGCGTAACCGGGATCGTCGCCAACACTGACCGCATCGACAAACTGATGAATGAAAGCCTGATGCTGGTCACCGCGCTTAATCCGCATATCGGCTATGACAATGCAGCCAGGATCGCAAAGAAGGCCCATGCCGACGGGACCACTCTGAAAGAAGCGGGAATGGAGCTTGGCCTGCTGACTGAAGAGCAGTTTGCGCAGTGGATTGTGCCCAAAGAGATGATCAAGCCCAGATCGTAATCTATGCTATATCCTGCCGAGACCTCGCCCAGCCGTGCAATCCTCGCGGTGGGGCGCAGCGGCGGTCCGTAGCCGTTCACATTCGACCAAGGCCCGACTCAGTCCGATGGTGGGCTGACTCGGGCAATTGGCGAGAGGGTGTAAGCCGCGCTATTCCGCAGGGGATTTATGATGCCACCAGCCAAAGCCCCTCTATCCAGCAGATCGTCCGGGAAAGGGCGTGCAGAAAAGACGACCGACACCGTGCCGTTCCGCACCGTGTTGTTCTCCATGATCCTGCTGTGGGCGACGTATTTCGTCCTCATCACAGTGCGCAGTTATGTAGCCGGGTTCGACATGCAGCTCGAATTGGCATGGCGCCGCTCCATCGTTACATTGTGCGGGGTCGGCCTGACCGTTGTCTTGTGGTTTCTGCTGCGTCTGTTCGACAGCCGCGCTTTGTGGGTCAAGATTTCGGCTGCGGTCGTTTTTGCCCTGCCTGTGGCGCTGGCAATTGGCCAGGTGAACCAGCTCATGTTTGACGACATGCAGTTCAAGCAGGAGCAGCGCTTTGCCGAGAAGAACAACCTCACTCTGCGGCGCGATGAAGATGGCAATCTGCTCGTTGATATTCCGGCCAGACAGAAAGATCAGGACGGACCAACCGGCGCACCCGGCAGCTCGGCCACGGAAAGCGTGGTTATCTCATCGGCCCAGATTAACGCGGACCGCTGGCGGTCCTTGATTGATATCGCTCTGGGGCGGTATTTTCTGCTGCTGGCATGGGCCTCACTCTATTTCGCACTGCTGGCGGGGTATCAGGCGAGCGCGGCACAGCGGCGCGAGGAGGAATTCCGCAGCGCCGCAAAGGCTGCAGAATTGCGTTCGCTGCGATACCAGGTCAATCCACACTTCCTCTTCAACACGCTCAATTCTCTCTCTGCACTGGTAATCACTGGCAAGCCCAAGCGCGCCGAAGAGATGATCCAGTCAATCAGCCGGTTCTACCGCCACTCGCTTGCCGCGGAACCGACATCCGATGTTCGGCTGGAAGATGAATTCGCGCTGCAACGCGAATATCTCGGGATCGAGGCTGTGCGTTTCCCCGACCGGTTGGTGACGCGGTTTGATCTTCCCCCAGACCTTGCCGATGCGCGCGTGCCCGGCATGATCCTTCAGCCGCTGGTTGAGAATTCGGTGAAATACGCTGTGTCCGAAGTGACGCGGCCTGTGACCATCACTGTGGCCGCGCGCGAGGAATTTGATCGCCTTGTCGTCACCGTAAGCGATGATGGACCCGGCGTGCCCGAAGGCAATTCAAGCGATTCCGGCCATGGCTTTGGCATCGGACTTGCCAATGTACGCGACCGGCTCGAAGCGCGATTTGGCCCTGATGTGGTGCTGACATCCACCCCCTTGAAAGGGGGATATATCACTGAAATGCGCATACCGCTGACCCGAAACGGAAACACCTATAATGCCTGAAGCCGAGAGCACGAACGATGCCCCGCTACGCACGCTGATCGTGGACGATGAGCCGCTTGCCGTGGAGCGCACTCAGGTGATCTGCGCCGAAATCGGTACGATCCGCGTGGTCGGGACCGCCAGTGATGGCGCGGCAGCCCTGCGGCTCGCGGAAAAGCTGGAGCCTGATCTGGTGCTGTTGGACATGACCATGCCCGAACTGGATGGTCTGGGCGTGGCGCGCAGATTTGGATCTTTCGAGAATCCGCCTGCGGTCATCTTTGTCACCGCGCATGATCATTTTGCGGTCGAGGCCTTTGACCTTGAAGCGATCGACTATGTCTTAAAGCCCGTTTCCGCCGACCGTCTGACCCGCGCGATTGACCGCGCCATCGCCCGCCGGGGCGAGCGCGCCGAGGAAAAGAGCGAGTGGCTGAACGAGTTGTGGGTGCCGCATCGCTCTGAATTGCTGCGGATTGCAGTGAGCGAGGTCAGCCGAATCGATGCGGAGCGCGATTATG
>JBARXS010000156.1:0-1603 GCA_049647465.1 Erythrobacter sp. | reverse complement strand
TCGATGGCCGGGTGGCCATTCTCGCCTTTGATTTCCTCAAAGCCACGGATGTAACCTTCGTCCGCCAGCACTTCGAGCACGCGCAGGCGCAGTTTGGACGCGGGCGTCGTCACCACGGACTTGCCGCGCATCTGGCTGTTGCGGATGCGGGTGAGCATATCTGCGATAGGATCGGTCATATCATTCTCTCCCTTACCAGCTCGACTTGACCATGCCGGGGATCTGGCCGCTTGAGCCCAGTTCCCGCAGCGCGATCCGGCTGATTTTCAGCTTGCGGTAATACGCATGCGGACGACCGGTCAGTTGGCACCGATTGTGAAGGCGGGTGGCGCTGCTGTTGCGGGGCAGTTTTGCCAGCTTCAGCGACGCGCGGAAACGCTCTTCCATCGGTTTGGTTTCGTCGCTGATGACGGCCTTGAGCGACTTGCGCTTGGCGGCGTATTTCTTCACCAGCTTTTCGCGCTTCACTTCGCGCTCGATCATGGATTTTTTAGCCATATCTAATCTCTCCCGCGCTTACGAATTGAAGGGCATGTTGAAATGCTTCAGCAAGGCTTTTGCTTCTGCATCGGTGTTGGCTGTGGTGGCGATCACGATGTCCATGCCCCAGGTCTCATCGACCTTGTCAAAGTTGATCTCGGGGAAGACGATGTGTTCCTTGAGGCCCATGGCATAGTTGCCACGCCCGTCAAAGGATTTGCCCGGCACGCCGCGAAAGTCGCGCACGCGCGGCATCGCGATGGTGATCAGACGATCAAGGAATTCGTACATCCTGTCGCCGCGCAGCGTCACCTTGGCACCCAGCGGCATGTCTTCGCGGACGCGGAAACCGGCGATGGATTTCTTGGCCAGCGTGGTCAGGGCCTTTTGCCCCGCGATCGCCGTCAGATCTTCCTGTGCCGATTTGGCTTTCTTGCTGTCGCGCACAGCCTCGGCACCGCAGCCGATGTTCAGGACGATCTTGTCCAGACGCGGGATCTGCATGTCGTTCTTGTAGCTGAACTCTTCCTTCATGGCCGGACGGATCGTGTCCTTGTAGATGGCCTTGAGGCGGGGGGTGTAGGTTGCAGTGTCGAGCATCAGATCACGTCCCCTGTTGACTTGGCAAAGCGCACTTTCTTGTCGCCATCCATCTTGAAACCGACGCGGGTGGGTTTGCCGTTGGCATCCAGCAGCGCGCAGTTGGACAGATCGACCGGCATCGCCTTGGGGATGCGGCCGCCCTGGCTTTCCTGGCTTTGGCGGGTGGCGCGGATGGCGATGTTGATGCCATCGATCACGGCCTTGTTCGACTTGGGGTCAACGGACGAAATCGTCCCTTGCTTGCCCTTGTCCTTGCCGGCCAGCATGACGACCTTGTCGCCCTTTTTCAGTTTCGCAGCCATCAGAGCACCTCCGGAGCCAGCGAGATGATTTTCATGAAGTTCTTGGCGCGCAACTCGCGAACAACCGGGCCAAAGATGCGTGTTCCCACGGGCTCGTTGTTGTTGTTCAGGATCACGGCGGCGTTGCGGTCGAAACGGATGGCAGTGCCATCGTCGCGACGGACTTCCTTGGCGGTGCGCACGACAACGGCCTTGCGCACGTCGCCCTTCTTCACACG
>JBARXS010000155.1:0-9336 GCA_049647465.1 Erythrobacter sp. | reverse complement strand
CGGGGCGCAATTGGCGCGGCACCGCCTTTGGCGGGGCCAAGGGCCGCACCGACGTGCCCAAGATCGTCGACTGGTATATGAACGGCAAGATCGAGATTGACCCGATGATCACCCACCGCCTGTCTCTGGAGGAGATCAACAAAGGCTTTGACCTGATGCATTCGGGCGAAAGCATCCGCAGCGTGGTGGTGTTTTGATGGCTGGCAGCACGCCCTCCAAAATCAACCTCGCCGAGAAATTCGCGACGTTTGACGAACACTGGGCGCCGCGCATAGCGGGGCGATACAACGATAATGAAGTGCGCCTCGCCAAGGCAGGCGGCGATTTTCAATGGCACAGCCATGCAGACAGTGACGAGCTGTTCCTCGTGATCGAGGGTACGCTGCACATGGAGTTTCGCACCCGGACAGAAGTGATCGGGCCGGGTGAGATGATCATCGTGCCGCGCGGCGTCGAACATTTCCCGCGCGTACCGCAAGGCGAGGTGAAGATGGTCGTCATCGACCCTGCAGACACGCCCAACACTGGCGACCCGGCGACTGCTTACACCCCAATAGAGGTCTGAATTCATGACACTTACCAAAATCAGCCAGCAACGCAGCCACGGCGGCACGCAAGGCGTCTATTCCCACGCATCCGAGGCGACGCAGTGCGATATGACCTTTGCGGTTTACGTGCCCGACCATGCGCCGGGCACAAAGCTGCCGGTGCTCACCTATCTTTCCGGCCTCACCTGCACCCATGCCAATGTGATGGAGAAGGGCGAATACCGCGCGGCCTGCGCAAAACATGGCATCATCCTTGTCGCGCCTGATACGTCACCTCGCGGGAAGAGCGTGGGCGGCGATGATGTGCCTGATACTTCGGCAGACGAGTGGGATTTCGGCACCGGAGCGGGGTTCTATCTCGATGCAACGCAAGAGCCTTGGGCAACGAATTACCGGATGCGCAGCTATATCGAGGATGAGTTACCCGCTGTTATCGCTCAGAATTTCCCGGTCGATACCGAGCGATGCTCAATATTTGGGCACTCGATGGGCGGGCATGGCGCGCTTACCGTGGCGTTGCGCAATCCTGACCGCTTTCGCTCTGTCAGCGCGTTTGCTCCGATCGCCGCGCCGATGCAGGTGGAGCGGCGGCGCGAGGTCTTTGCGCGTTATTTGGGCAGCGATGAAAGCGCGATGCGTCCCTACGACGCCGTTGCCCTGATAGAAGACGGCGCGCGCCTGCCGGAGCTGTTGGTGGATCAGGGGACGGCTGACGAATTTCTCGAATGGCTCGGCCCCGAAAAGCTGGAGGCTGCCTGCCAAGCAGCTGGTATTCCGCTGACCCTGCGGATGCAGGAGGGCTATGATCACGGCTATTTCTTCATCTCCACCTTCATGGCCGATCACATCGCATGGCACGCCGATCGGTTGAAGGCCTAGGTCTCCACCACCGTCTGCTCAATCGCGCCAAAGATCGAGTGGTTGTCCGCGTCGCGCATTTCCACTTTCACCGTATCGCCCGGCGCCATAAAGCGCGTGGTCGGCTCACCATTGGTAATCGTCTCGATCATGCGGATTTCCGCGATGCAGGAATATCCGAGGCCCCCTTCGGACACAGGCTTGCCCGGACCGCCATCTGCGCCTTTATTGCTGATCGTGCCTGACCCGATGATCGAGCCTGCACATAGCGAGCGGGTCTTGGCCGCATGGGCCACCAGTTGCGCCATATTGAAGGTCGCATCCACGCCCACCTCGGCGCGGCCAAATGGCTCTCCGTTATAGTCCACCATCAGCGGCAGATGAACGAGGCTGTCCTTCCACGCATCGCCCAGTTCCTCTGGCGTGACGGCGACGGGGGAGAAGGCGCTGGCGGGCTTGGACTGGAAGAAGCCGAAGCCCTTGGCCAGCTCCCCGGGGATCAGGCCGCGCAGGGACACATCGTTCACCAGCATCACCAGTTTGATGTGCCCGGCTGCATCCTCTGGCGTCACGCCCATCGGCACATCATCGACGACAACGGCGATCTCACCCTCCATATCGCAGCCCCAAGCGGTATCGCCGAGAGGAATGTCGGCGCGCGGCGGGAGGAAGCCGTCAGAGCCGCCCTGATACATCAGAGGATCGTGGTAAAAGCTGTCGGGCACTTCAGCTCCGCGCGCCTTTCGCACGAGTTCGACGTGGTTGATATAGGCGCTGCCATCGGCCCATTGATAGGCGCGCGGCAGGGGCGAGTGGGCCTGGCGTTCGTGAAAGCGCTCGCACGGCACCGTTTCGTGATCGACATCGCGCGCCAGCACTTCAAGCTCGGGTGCAACACGCGCCCAATTGTCGAGCGCATATTGCATTGTCGGCGCGATATAGCCCGCCGCGCAGCAGCGGGTGAGGTCTTTTGACACGACGACCAGTTTGCCGTCGCGCGTTCCGTCATTGAGTGTTGCGAGCTTCATTGTTCTTCCCTCTCCGATCCCGTTTCCGGCTTATTCTGGATTGTCTGATTGATTGTCAGGATGCGCGCGCTGGAAAGCGGGCAGGGCAAGGCACGCCTGCTCTATCGCCATGATGTGCGGACTGCCCGTGAAATCATAGCCAAAGCGCTGCGCATTATAGACCTGCGGCAGCAGCACGACCTCAAACAGGCCGGGCGCATCGTGCAGGAAATCGCCCGTGCCAAGTTGCGCCAACCGCGCCTCGACCGGCTCCAGCGTGCGCGCCAGCCAATGGCGATACCACACGCCTATTTCGTCCTGCGATTTGCCGTATTCCTCTTTCAGATATTTCAGCACCGGCAGGTTCAATGGCGCGTGCAGTTCTGTGGCGATGGCATAGGTCAGCTCACGCACGGTGTAGCGATCTTCGGGGTCGGACGGCATCAGCGGTGGTTCGGGATAGGCTTCTTCCAGCCATTCCAGCAGCGCCATCGATTGTGCGCGGTCGCGGCCGTCGGCCTCCAGCATAGGTACAGAGCCAAACGGATTGCGGCTGGTGAACGCCTCGTCCTTTTGCTCGGCCGACAGCAGGTTTACGGGGATATTCTCGAACTCCAGCCCCTTCAACTCCAGCGCGATGCGCAGGCGATAGGAGGTTGAGCTGCGGTAGTAGCCGTAGAGCTTCATGCCGCGCATCCCTGATCCAACTGCTCCGTTCGCCGCATGTGCAGAACGGCTGATACACCTGACACACTGTCCAAGGTCGGAAAACCTGCGCCGCTTGCAACGGGGCCTGAAGGCGTGCCGGCGGGCACGTTTTGCGGAAAGGAAATCAAAGCTGTCATAGCACCCATATGCCAGCGCGCTTCAATGTAGGACAGCCTGTCTCAAGCCCGATCAAAACGCCGCGATCCCCGTGATGCCGCGACCCAGGATCAGCGCGTGGACATCATGCGTGCCTTCATAGGTATTCACCGTTTCAAGGTTCACGGCGTGGCGGATTACCTGATATTCCTCGGAAATACCGTTGCCGCCGTGCATGTCGCGCGCCATGCGCGCAATATCGAGCGCCTTGCCGACATTGTTGCGCTTTACGATGCTTATCTGGTCGGGGCTGAAACGGTGTTCATCCATCAGGCGGCCCACACGCAAGGACGCCTGAAGGCCCAGCGCAATATCCGTCATCATATCCGCGAGCTTTTTCTGGAACAGCTGAGTGCCTGCAAGCGGCCGATCAAACTGCTTGCGATCCAGCCCGTATTGGCGCGCCGCGTGCAGGCAAAACTCTGCCGCGCCCATCGCGCCCCAGCTGATGCCGTATCGCGCGCGGTTGAGGCAGCCGAACGGACCTTTCAATCCCTGCACATGTGGCAGCAGAGCGGATGCTGGCACGCGCACCTCATCCATCATGATCATGCCGGTGGTGGAGGCGCGCAGCGAAATCTTGCCTTCGATCTTGGGCGCGCTGAGGCCTTCCATGCCTTTTTCAAGGATGAAGCCGCGAATGCCGCCGCCATGCTCCTCACTCTTGGCCCAGACCACGAATACATCGGCGAAGGGTGAGTTGGAGATCCACGTTTTTGAGCCGGAGATGACGTAATCGTCTCCGTCCTTTTTGGCATGGGTTTTCATACCTGCGGGGTCTGATCCGGCATCGGGCTCTGTCAGGCCGAAACAGCCGATCAACTCGCCCGAAGAAAGCCCCGGCAGATATTTCTGGCGTTGCTCCTCAGAGCCGTAAGCGTAGATCGGATGCATCACGAGGCTGGACTGGACACTGGCCATGGAGCGGTATCCGCTGTCGACGCGCTCAATCTCGCGCGCGATCAGGCCATAGGCGACATAGGATGCGCCGACGCCGCCATATTCCTCAGGGATGGTCGCGCCGAGCAAGCCGGCTTTACCCATCAGCGGAAACAGTTCGGGCGCGCTTGTCTCATTACGATAAGCCTCGATCACGCGGGTTTGCAGTTCGCTTTGCGCGAACGCATTGGCGCTGTCGCGAATCATCCGTTCGTCTTGCGTCAACTGGCTTTCAAGGTCGAACGGGTCAGCCCAGTTGAACGGCACGATACCCGCATTGGGATCGCGCGCTTCTTCATTACTGTCTGAAGGCGAATTGAAGGGGGCGTTCACTGGGCTGCTCCTGAAGCGATTTCAGGAAGCTTGTCGCAGGCTTGAACGGGGGCCGCAAGAGTTTGCAGCCCCGATTTCGTGCAGTTTTGGCGTGCGTTTCACGCAAACCCTTACGCGTTTTCGAGAACGCCGTTCACCGCATTGATCATATCGGCAGGGGGGCACGGCTTCATCAGCGTGGTGGCATGGGGAAACCGCGCCTTCAGCTCATCGCTGGTATCCCGGCAGGAATGGAAGATGATCGGCACGTCCTGGGCCTGAAGCTTTGTGGCGAGCGGAAAGACGCTGCCATCGTCCAGCGTGATATCGAGGATCGCCAGATCGGGCTTTTGCTTCTGGAATGCAAGCATGGCCGAGGAAATGCCGCTATGCGGGCCTTCCACCTCATAACCGGCCTCTTCGACAGTGTCGCACAGGTCAAATGCAACAATCAATTCGTCTTCGGCGACCAGAATGCGGTGTGCCATGTTGCTCTCCTTGAGCGTTTCAGTCTTTACTGGACGATAGGGAGTGTAACATGTTTTGGACGCATGCGTTTGGAAATCTTATCCATTGTTGCCGAATTTTGCCTGATACGCAGATTTGTCACCGGTTTTCAAAAGCTTGGCTTGCTCCACCCATTGGTCGCGGGTGATGCGCCCCTTGAAGCGGCCCAGTTGAGCATCGACCTTCTCGATGTCCGAATCGGTCCAAGCAGCGATCTGGGCAAAGCTGGTGACGCCCATCTCGCCCAGCATGATGACGAGCTTCGGGCCGACGCCCTTGATCTTCGAAAGGTCGTCCGCAATCTCGCCGCCAGTCACAACCTTGGGGACTGCCGGGACGCTCTTTTCAGGCGTGGGTTGCGGGGTTGAGGCTTTAATCGGAGTAGCGACCGGATCGACCGATGCGCCTGCTTCGGCATCGGCGCTTGCCGGTGCGGCCGCGACCGGGCTGGTGTTCGCCGCCGCGCTGGTTTTGCCAAAATTGTTGGCCACCGCCGCTGGCGCTGCGTCGATCAGGGCCTGATTGCGCTGGGCTGGCGCTGCACCTTCGTCAAGGACATCGCGCTTTTCAGAGGCATCCACAATCGTCGTCGTCGCATTCAGCCGCATCAGCAGCCACACTGCGATGGCCAGCAGGACAACTCCGATAATGATGAAAGCGGTAAGCGTGGCGTAGGAACCGGACATGGATAAAGGGCCTCTTTCGATGAGCTGGAAAACTTGCCCCGCGCCTTAGCAGGGCGGGATCAGCCTGCAAACTGCAAGACACAGGTTGCGGTTCCACGAAAGAAGGGCCGGCACCGCGTCACACGGCACCGGCCCCCGGTAGCCTCAGTCGAGAGGGGCCTAGCCGCCTTTCATGCCTGCTGCCAAAGCGTTCAGCTGAAGGAATTCCTGCCGCCAATAGCTGTTCTGGCGACCGGCGAGCTCTCCGACATCGTCAAAGTCGAACTCCTGCATCAGATTGTCACCGCGCAGAATCTGGCCAAACGCCGCGACCGATGCCGCAAAGGCAAAGTCGCCAGTCGGGTTCTTGGCGCGGCGCAATTGCTCGTAGGTGACCACC
This sequence comes from Erythrobacter sp., assembly GCA_049647465.1. Taxonomy (GTDB): domain Bacteria; phylum Pseudomonadota; class Alphaproteobacteria; order Sphingomonadales; family Sphingomonadaceae; genus Erythrobacter. Next base: position 3,236 of record JBARXS010000155.1, on the reverse strand, counting down.
CGGTCCAGCAGCTTTGAGCGTTTGCCATCGGGCAGTTTATACCGCAGCTTCACATGCGCGGCCTCGGCCATTTTCTTGGATGCGGCGGCGGGGAAGCGGTCTTCATACCGGCGCGCGGGGATCCAGCCCGATTTGCCGGTCGGCACCACCTCATAGATTGCCGTCACCTGATGCCCTGCGCCAATATCGCCCGCATCGACGGTGTCATTGTTAAAATCTTCCTCGCGCAGCGCCCGGTTTTCATAGCCGACCAGCCGGTATTGCCCGATCACCGCCGGGTTGAATTCCACCTGTATCTTCACATCCTTGGCGATGGTGAAAAGCGTGGAGGACATTTCATCGCCCAACACTTTCTTCGCTTCCAATGCGCTGTCTATATAGGCGTAATTGCCGTTACCCTTGTTGGCGATCTGCTCCATCATCGCCTCGTTATAATTGCCCTGACCAAAGCCGAGCGTGGTGAGCGTGATCCCCCGGTCGCGGTTTTTCTCGATCATCTCGACCAGGGCATCGCGGCTGGAAACACCCACGTTAAAGTCGCCATCGGTCGCCAGGATCACGCGGTTGACGCCGCCTTTGATGAAGTTGTCCTCGGCAATGTTATAGGCAAGCTTGATCCCCGCGCCGCCAGCGGTCGATCCGCCTGCGTCCAGTTCTTCCAAGGCGCGGCGGATCTGGCGCACATCATTGGTGGGCTGGAGTACCAGCCCCGCTGCACCGGCATAGACGACGATGGAGACCTTATCGCGCGGGCCAAGTTCCCCGGCGAGGCCGGACAGTGCCGTCTTGACCAGCGGCAGCTTGTCTTCTGCGGCCATTGATCCCGACACATCCATCAGAAAGACGAGGTTTGCAGGCGGGCGGTCATCGCGATCAATATCATATCCGCGCAGGCCAATGCGCATCAGATAGGTGCCCTCATTCCACGGGGATCGCGCCACATCGGTCGTCACGCTGAAAGGCGTTTCGCGGCTTTGCGGGCGGGGATAGTCATAGCGGAAATAGTTGATCATCTCCTCTGTCCGAACAGCCGCCTGTGGGGGCAGTTGACCCTGATTGAGGAAGCGGCGCGTGTTCGTATATGCGCCCGTATCCACATCGACGCTGAAGGTTGAGACCGGCTCAATCCCGGTCAGTTTGACAGCGGAAACCTCTTTCCCGTCATACCGCTCGCGCCCCGGATCGGTGGCGGCCTGCACTGCGTGGACGGCGACAGCATTGTCCTGATAGCTGTAATTGGTGCGCGATCCGGTGACGATGATCGACTCGGCTTCGGTCTGGGGTGCCATGGCGAGTTCTGCGGGAGCCTCCGCCACATCGACCGTCGTCATGCGCTCTACCGAGCCATCGGCGCTCATCGCTTCGCCGCCCCCTTCCGAGGTGCTGCACGCGGCGAGCAGCGCGACATGGCTGGTCGCGATCGCGCCCAGGATCAGATATTTGCGGGTGCGTGACTGAGTGGTGGCCTGTTCGTATTCGGTCGTCATAAACGTCCTCCTTCCCCATGAAGCAATCGCCTGACGGGCTGACCTTAGGGGGGCGAGGCGAAAGCACGGCAAAGGCGGCTTTCGCGACGGGATCAGTCCGGCGGTGCAAGACCGGATTTGAGCAATCCGGCCTTGGGACCAAATGTTGGCCTGCGTCGATGAACGGTGAATGAGTTTCGATACAAAACGCCTTATTTTCGCCACAATTGCGGCGCGGATCAGGCTAATTCTCTGAAATATCGCCTGTGAAAAGAGGGTCAATCGGGGCCGCAGCGCATACCGCGTCGCCTTCCCCCGCGATTCGCTGCGCGCCTCAGTACGTGCCTACAACCAGCCCGTTGCACAGCACTTCGTGGGTGTTGGCATCAATCATGTAGCCGCCCGAACACTCGCCCGATGGCCACGTTGCCTCACCGCTCAGTATCTTGAGCAGCGCGACCGAACCGATGGTCACGATGCTGCCGATCAGAATCTCGTCGCGTTCCTTGCCGGTCATGGGGCGCTGGCGTTGCTGGCCCTTGATCCGGGCCATGTCCCGCTGCACTTCCTCTCGCAGCTCCGCCCAGCTTTTCTCCGGTGGCAGCCGTGCCAGATACACGCCCGCAATCTCCGATCCGCCCTTGTAGGCGAGCCGGTACATGTGGCGCGGCTGGCCGACGCTGCGCGGATTGCGGATCTGGTTTGCACGGCCCCACTGGAACAGGATGCGCGGGTTGGTCTGGTCCACCTTCAGCGCCAGGAAGCAATACAGATACGCGCTGAGCGCATCGACATCTGCGTCATTCGCGACACCTGCGACATTGGCAGGCTTGAATTTGTCGAGCGGGTGCGAGGCATATTGATCGCAGCCTGCGACAGCCTCTTCATCGGAGAAATTCTGGGCTTCGAGCCATTGGTAGTCCTGAGCGGGCGGCATATCCTTTGCCGCCACTGGCAGCGCCATAACCGCAGCGAAAGCGGCAAGTATTGCAGAGACAATCGTATATGGTTGCATGGCGTGCGCCTCCCGTTTCCTGAAGGCTATGGTGGCGCGCCGCCTGCGTCAACTCGTCCCGGCTTCCGGCACAGGAGCGACATTCTTGCGGAACAGCACGCGGTCCTCCTCGCCAAATCCGCGATGCCACAGGACGACTCCATAGGTGATCAGGATCGCAGGGATACCGAACACCAGCTCCATCCATTCGGGCAGCAACGTCGCCAGAAAGCCGACGACCACCGCCGGACCCGTGGCCCAGACCAGCCCCCAGCGCAGATTGCTCACCGGGGCCTTGAGCAGGGTTTTGAGGATCAGCGCCTTGATCAGGCTGGATACGCCCAGGGCCACAAACAATGCAAGCGCTGCGCCCGCCGCCTTGAACCCTTCGCCAAGGCCCCAGTGCTGCGCCAGCATTATGAACAATACGGTCAGCGCCGCCTGCAGCGTGATGATGCCGACCGAAACCGCCAGATTGCGTTTCCTCGCGATATAGACGAGCACGCTTTCCGATACGACCGCCATGGATGCCATCACTTCGGCGGCGAGAAGGATGGCGAGCGCGCCGGTGCCCCCGACAATTGCCGGTCCGCCAAGGCCCATCACGGCCTCTCCCGGTATTGCCAGCGCCAGCGCAATCGCGGATTGTAGCGCAATGATCCAGAAACCGACCTGCTGCACTTGCGCAGCGATGGCGGAGTAGTTGTTGATTTTCAGGTTCTTGGTGATGACGGGGGCAAGGATCGGCTCGAAACTCGTCTTCAGCTTTTGCGGTA
>JBARXS010000154.1:0-23650 GCA_049647465.1 Erythrobacter sp. | reverse complement strand
AATTCGGTCAGCCGGTGATGAATTCGGTCAGGTGCCGAGCGCTTGTGGCGCGGCGCACGCAAATGTGAGATGCCATGGTCAGAGGTGAGAATGCCCAAACACTCCATCGCAATCCTACTGAACGCCGTTTGCCCGATCGTAGGCGTCGATCCCGAAGACCTGCTGCGCAAAGTGCCCTGGCCCGAAACGATCAGACTTGGCCCGGACCTGCTGGTATCGGGTCAGGATTTCGTGGTCTTGTTCCAGACCTTGGCAGAGATGGCAGGTGAACGAGCCGACCCGATTGCGGTAGGCAAGGCGATGGCCAGCGGGCCGATCCTGCCGATCTTCCTCGCGCTTTCGATTGCGCCCAACATGGCTGAGGGATTTCGGCGTCTGGCGCGATACAAGACGTTGTTTGGCCCGATGGCGATAAACCTGAGCCAGAGCAAGGCGGGCTTGCGGGTGGAAATCGTAGCGGATGATCCGACGCTCACCTTGCCGGCGCAGCTATCGGCTCCGATCGCAGTGTTCCTCGTCGAAAAGGCCCGAGCGCATTCGCTGAAGGACATCGTGCCGCTGCGAGTAACTTTTCCTGGCGGTTTGATCGAGGATGACGTCGCAAGTGCGTATTTCGGTACCAACATCGTACATGGGGCCAATGTCGTAATCGACTTTGCGACCACTGATGCCTTGGCACCCTTCGTGTCGGTCAATGATGAGCTTTGGGTCGACATTGAAGCGGATCTCGAACGGCAATTGCAAGAGCAAGCTGGCGCTTCCGATTTCCCGGCGCAGGTCGAAGGTGCCATCAGGCGGGCGCTGAATGTCGGACCGGTGCGGGTGGAGGCAATCTGCGAGGAACTGGGGGTCAGCCGCTCGACCATGCAGCGACAGCTGGCGGCGCAAGGACAGGCGTATCAGTCGATCCTGAACCGCGTGCGCCGCGATCTGGCGGTGAGATACCTCACCAAGAGCACACTGACACCAGGTCAGGTTGCCGGGCTGATCGGATTTGCCGACCCGAAGTCGTTCCAGCGCGCGTTCAAAAGCTGGACCGGCAAGCCGCCAGAGCGGTTTCGACAGGAACGGGAGGTTTGAGGCCCGGCTCGTTTCATTAGCTGAGAGGCATCTATGGCTGGTCGCCCGGATCCAGCGCTTCGCCAAGGTTCCATCCGCCGCCAAGCGCGCGGTACGCGCCCACTGTCGCGGCGAGCACATCACCCTTGCCCCGCGCCACTTCTGAACGCGCCGCGATCAGCTGGCGCTGCGTGTCAAGTAGCGTCAGCTGGCTATCAAGACCCTGTTCGAACCGCAGCTTGGCAAAGCCGAAACTGCGTTCGCGTTCTTGCAATACCGCCTCAAGCACCGCCAGCCGCCTCTGGGCAAAGACGTAGGCAGTCAGCGCACGGTCAGCGTCCTCGAAGGCGCGCAGGACAGCACCGCGATAAAGAGCGCGCGCCTCTTCTGCGCCTGCCCGCGCCTCGGCAACCTCGGCCCGCGCTCGCCCACCGGCGAAGATCGGCCAGTCAAGCGCCGCGCCGACCGAGATATTTTCCGATCCCCCGGCAAACAGCGTATCAAGCGCAATCGAAGAGAAACCGAACAGGCCCGAAAGGCTGAAGCTGGGATACAGATCGGCGATCTCGCCTCCGATGTCGGCGGTTTCGGCGGCCAGCCTGCGTTCGGCGAGGCGAACGTCAGGCCGGCGGCGAAGCACATCGCTCGGCATTCCGGCGGGGAAGGCATCACGTGGGATCGCAATTTCAGCGGACGCGGTCAAGCTGTCGCCAAGGTCGGCCGGGAACCGTCCCGTCAGAGCCGCGATGGCTGCATTGTTGGACCTGACCTGCCGCTGGAGAGGCGCAAGCTGCGCCTGGGCGGTGCGCGCATCGGCCTCGGCGCGGGACAGGTCAAATTGCGATGCCAGCCCCTTGTCGAGCCGCAATTGTGTCAGCCTGACTGTCTCGCGCGCGGTTGCAAGATTGGCTTCAACCACCGCGATTTGCTCCTGCGCGATGCGCAGTTCGGCATAGTTCTGAACTGTGTCGGCTATCACTGTTAGCAACAAGCCGTTCCGGTCCTCCTGAGCGATGCCGATGCGTGCCTCGGCAGCTTCAACCCGGCGACCGATCCTGCCGAACAAGTCGATCTCCCACGATGCCGATGTGCCGACGCTGTAGATCGTCTGGGGCGAACCGATCCCGCCAATCGGTGCGCCGCCACCTCCGCCCCCGCCGCCGCCAAGCCCGCTGAGGTCAATCGCATTCTCGCTGGTCTGCGACCGGGTCACGCTGCTGTTCGCCGAGACATTTGGGCGCGCGCCACCGGCTGCGACTGCGCGCAATGCTCGCGCCTGTTCGATCCGGGCGGCGGCTGCTTCAAGGTCGGCGTTGTTCGCCACCGCATCGCTGACCAGCTGATCAAGCATTGGATCACCGAAGCCGCGCCACCAGTATGCATCGGGCGAACTTTGTGAAATCTCAGGCGCGTCAGGCAATGTGGTGACAGTGACCGGCACGCTTTGCGCTGGCCGCTTGTAATCTGGCCCGACCGCGCAGCCGGATGCGCCGAATAGGATTGCACCCAGGGCGACAGCTGCACAGAAAGCTCTCAGGTTCATGCTTGTGCCCCTCGCCGCGAGAACGGCAGTTTGGCGGTAAGCCAATCCCACCAACTGACTTGAGACTTTGCGCTCGGCTCATGGTCAGGGTCGATTTTGCGGATTCCGAAAAACAGACAGTAAAGAACCGGCGTGAGGCCCAATGAGACCACGAACGTGCCGATCAACAGTCCAAAAGCGACCGAGCTAGCGAAGCCGTAGAAAAGCACATCCTGCGCGATGATCAGCGGGAGCAGCCCTGCGATGGTCGTCAGCGTGGTCATGACCACCGGGCGGAAACGTCGCCGACAGGCCGAAATCACCGCTTCGAATTCACGTTCCCGGCTTGCGGATGTACTTGCAGCGCTTTCCGGACGTTCGACATCTTCGGCAATGATCGCGTTGCGCTCGATATCAATGCGGTCGACGAGGACAATCGAGTTGTTGATGATCACCCCGAACAACGCAAACAGGCTGAGGATCGCCATAAAGCCGAACGGCGACTGCATCACCAGTAGGCCAAAGAACGCGCCGAATGTGGCAAACGGAAGGCTGAGGAAGATCACCAGAGGGCGGCGGAAATCCCCGAATTGCGCAATCAGCAGGAAGAAGGTCATGCCAATTACAATTGGCAGCGTCGCAATCAGTGCTGCATTGTTCTTGCCTGATTCTTCGAGAATCCCGGCGATCTTGATATTGTGACCGGGTGCCAACCCCTCGTTCATTTGGTCGATCCTCGGCTGGAGCTGTGGCGCCAGATCGTCCGGACTCATGCTCAGGTGCCGCCCTTCGACTGTGACCGTGCGCTTCATGTCCTCGCGCTGGATGAAACCCCATTCGCCGCTCAGTTTCAACTGGGCAACCTGCCCCAAAGGGACATTGCTGCCATCCGCTGCATACACCGCCGAGGTGCGAAGCCGCTCAATACTGGTGCGCTCATCTTCGGTCGCACGCATCACGATCGGGAAGCTTTCGTCGCCTTCGCGAAAGGCAGAGACGGGCTGGCCGTCGAGCTGTCTTTGAAGCGATAGCGCGATGTCCGCAGAGGTAACGCCTGCCGCGCGCGCAGCCTGCTGATCAACCTCGAGATCGACTTCCACCGTGCGCGAACGCCAGTCCGACCAGATATCGATCATGCCCGGTTCCCGCGCGAGCATATCCATCACATCGCCAGCGCGCGCGTTGATGTAATCGGCATCTGGTCCGGTGACTTGAAGGCGAATGACCTTGGGGTCTTCCGGCCCAAGAAACATGCGGGTGACGCGGGCATTTATGTCCGGCACCCGCTCAGCAAAGACGTCGCGCAGGCGCGGCACGATCGCCTCCGCGCCCGCGAGATCTGACGTGTTGATGACGATGAAGCCCTTGTTCGGCGCAGGATCGACCGGGGACAGCGACAGCACGAAACGCGGGCCGCCGAAACCAACATAGGCGGCGAAATCCTCGACCTCGGGGAATTTCTCCTCATCGTCGATCAGGTCGACGATCTTGCGCACTCCTTCATCGGTCTGGCTGGTGGTCGCGCCTGACGCAAGCTCGATATAGACCAGCACCTGCGGGTTGTTGTTGCTGGGGAAGAATTCCTTGGGGATCGCCGATTGCAGCAACCCGGCTGCAGCGAACAGCCCCACCATTGCGGCGACATAGAGCCAGCGGAACGCGAGTACCTTGCGAAGGATCGCCGCATAGATGTCGGTGAGCCGATCGAAGGCCTTTGCGATGCGGCCCTTTTCCTGCTCTTCGTCATCGGCGCTCCCCACTTCGGGAACCTTGAGAAAGAGGTAACAAAGCGTCGTCGTGACCGTCATGGCAAAGACGTAGGACACACCCAGAGAAATCGTCACCACGAGGCTGATTGAACGGGTGTATTCGGAGCTGTCGCTGTTGGCGATCAGCAGTGGCAGGAACACCGCAATCGTGGTGAGCGACGAAACCAGCAAGGGGAAAGCAAGCTCGCGGCTCGTCTGCGCCAGTGCCTTGTCACGGTCGCCCAGTTCCTGAACCCGGCGCTTGAAATCCTCCGCAATGACGATACCATTGTCGACCAGCAGGCCCAGCGAGATGATGATGGTCGCCAGGCTCATGCGTTGCAGCGCGATCTCGAACACTCCCATCACCGCGAAAGTCGCAAGGATCACTGCGGGAATGATTGCGCCAACAATCAATCCAGTGCGAACCCCCAGAAACAGGATGATAATGCCCAGCACAACCGCCAGCGTCTGGAGCATGTTGAACGTAACGCCATAAACGGCGGCTTCGACCTTGGTCGCTTCGTATGTGACGATATCGAGCGACAAGCCGACCGGTAGCGTGGCGGCGATCCGTTCGACTTCCTCGCGCGCCACGGCGGAATAGTTGAGGACGCTCAAGCCCTCTTCCATGACCACCGCAAGGATCACGGTTTCGTCATTGTTGTAATAGGCAAGACGTTGGGCCGGGTCTTCGTATCCGCGGCTTACGGTCGCAATGTCTTCCAGTCGCACCAATGTGCCACTTGGCGACCGGACGAGTGCGCTGCGGACGTCATCCAAGTTCTGGAAATCGCCTCCGGGCCGGACCGTGATCGATCCATCGGCCCGCTCTACCGTTCCGCCTGGGCGGATCGTGTTCTCGCTATCCAGCGCGGCAGCGATTGCATTGGGCGAAATACCCGCCTGCGACAGGACAGCATTCTCGAACTCGACAAAAATGCGTTCAGGACGCACGCCGAGAAGATCGACCTTCTTGGTGCCCTCCACCAGGATTAGCTCATCGCGCACGTGCTCGGCATATTCAGCAAGCTCTGCATTGCTGAAATCCGGACCATGCAGCGCGAGCGTCATCGCGGCAATGTCGCCGAAGTCATCGTTGACGATCGGGGTCTGCGCGCCTTCAGGCAGGAAGGGCACCGTTTCGGCGACTGTCTCTGCCAGATTCTCAAATGCAAGCTCAAGATCGGGCGTATCGAAGTCAAACCTCGGCTTGACGATAGAGACGCCGTTCATCGACGTGCTCTCGATGTCCCTGATATCAGGAAGCGCAATGATCCGTTCTTCCAGCGGTTTGGTAATCAGCAACTCAACTTGATCAGCGGACAGTCCCGGATAGGCAGTGGTCACCACCGCTTCGCGAATGATCAACTTGGGATCTTCGCGCGCAGGCAGAGTGAAATAGCTGTACACTCCGAACAGCATCAGGATGCCGACCAGAAACAGCATGAGCGGCTGAGCCCGCAGCGCGGCGACCGAAATATTCACCGGTTGAATTGCCGCGGTCCAGCGGTGGTCGGTCGGACGGCTTCGCCCGGTCGCAGGAGACGCGCGCCCTTCGCCACAACTGTTTCACCAGGCTTCAATCCGGCAGTGATGACCACGCCGCCATCGCTGACCTGTCCAAGCTCAACCTGTCGATCGGTCACCTTGTTCGTCTTTGGATCGACAACCAGCACGCTACCTCGCCCGTTTTCGCCCATCCGGATCGCCGCAAGCGACAGTCTGACGCCCTCGACGCCGTTGGACTGCAGCAGCACTTCGCCACGACTCCCCGGTGAAAGGCCACGTCGCGTGGCGGTCGATACATTCAGGATGATCTCGAACAGACCATTGTTGCCCGCAGCCGCGTTGATTTGCTGAACGACCGCTTGAAGCTCAGGCCCGTTCTCGGGAGCAAAACTAACACGCTGACCGGCCGCAAATTCTCCGCGCTGGCGGGCGGGCACAGTGATCACTGCTTCGAGCCCTGCGCTCAGACCATTCACCTCCAGCATGGGTTGGCCCACACCCACCACTTCTGAAGGCTCGACAAGACGGCCCGTCACTACGCCTGCGAAGGGAGCATGAAGCCGGGTATCGCGCAGCGTTTCCGCCGCCTGGCCGCGCTGCGCGGTCAGTGCATTTACGCGCGCGACAGCCTCATCGCGAACGCGGCGCGCATTATCTACCTCGGATTGGGAGACAGCGCCTGTGCCCTCAAGCGCGGACTTGCGCTCAAAATCCAGTTCGGCTTCGCGGGCCAGTGCGCTTGCCTGTGCCAGGTCCGCTGCAGCAGCCTGAGCGCCGAATTGCTGTTGGTTGGCCTGCAGCGTCGCGAGCACTTGACCCTTGCGAAACCGGTCGCCCACATCGACGTTGACTTGCGCCACCAACCCGGCGAGCTCAAACCCGAGCCTTCCGCGGTTGTCTGATCGCAGCACTGCGGGAAACCGGTCGGTTGAGCTGAGCGTTGAGCTTTGGACCTCGACAGTCTGCACGACCCGCGGAGGCGGTTGCTGTACGGGGGCCGCGCCACAGGCGGCAACCGCAGACATTCCGAACAGGGCAAAACTGCGACGCAACGGTTGAAACATGGAGTGCACTTTTCCTGACGGACAAACTGGAGTACTGACTAGTACTCTGAAGTGAGAATTGACCTTATTTACGAGCAAATGCAATAGCCGAGCCAACATGCGATCAATTTTCTGCAGCTGAAACTGGCGGCCGATGGAAGAAAATGAGAAAAAATCGGCGCGGCACACCAAGCGATCGCTTGCTTCGGAAGATGTAGAGGCGCGACTGATACGCATCGCTCGCGAACTGATGTTTGCCCACGGTTACGAGAATGTGACGACGGATATGCTTGCGCGTGAGGCCAACGTCAGCAAGGCGACAATCTATCGCAACTTCTCGAGCAAGGCTGACTTGATGGGCCGCATGGTGAATGCCGAATCGGAGACGATTTTCGACGGAATTCCCGATCGGGTAGATACATCGTCAGCATTCCGGGATGCACTCCAGAGCTACGGAGAGCGGTTCCTCGAACTGATCCTGAGCCCTGAGAAGATGACGTTCGAACGCACGTTGCTCAGCAAGGCGGATGAGCTTCCTCAAGGTGCCCGTTTGTTCTTCACGAACGCGCACATCGGCACACGAGACCGGCTGGCAAAGTTCATTTCAAATGCTCAGACGAATGACAAGGCTCGCTCCGATCTGCCCGCTTCCCGGCTTGCGGAACACCTCCTTATGCTATGGAAGGGGTTGGATCATTGCGCCCTGCAACTCGGGCTGCCGATTGACGATCAGGCCGATCGCAAAGCCCATGTTAGTGAGTGCATCGATCTGGTATTTCCGGCAAAGTAGAGAGCAAAACGGGCCTTTGGTGCTGATATTGAGAGAAATTAGAAGCGAAGAACCGCTTTACATGTGCAGGATCAAGACTGCATTCTCGGTCTCGGTGCCATAGCGTGGCTGCACTCCTCAGTGTCTCGCCATCACATGAGACCTTCCCCGGTCTAACGATCATCGGGTCTTCGCCCTTAGCCAGCTCACCTTTCGCAATCGCGCGCAATTCTCTCGCCGCCGAAATTCTGATGTCAGGATATGCACCGAAAAAAAGCAACTTTTCGTTTCCCATGAATCGATATTTCAGAAGCCAGAGTTTCGATCCGTTCGGTTTAACAAAGAGGAAAAGCCCCTCCGCATCTGCAAGCTTGTAGGGACGGGCTTTTGCCCGGGCATTCTTGATCTGGATTTCCTTCAAAGCCATTGGGGGTATCGCCCGATTGGCTAACCCCGGAATAGTACCTCCAGAATACCCCCACACCAAATCCGGCTGCACGCGAATGCAAGCGAACACACGTGGACAGAACCCAAAGATAGGCTACTGATTCGTTTTGCTTTTTTGGATTTTTTCGAAGGATCACGAACCCATGCGGATTCGGGATTGGTAGCGGAGGAGGGACACGCATTACCCTAATAAGCATCTGTTATTGCGTGCCGTTCCACTCTTTGTTTCGCGCGATACCCCCAACTATACCCCCAGCTGCGACGAACGGTTTCTAAATCTCGCTAAGACGTTAGATACCTGCAGCATAGCTTATGAGACATATAACCCCGCTTCTATGTCTGCTTCGCGCCCCAATCCAAGACGTAGCGATTCGATTTCTTAGTTCCCAAGAGCGGACATTCTCTGCGGCCATTCTGGCCAAGGAGAATGAAGATGACCTACTCACAATACGATCTCGCAGTGCAAAGCCGGGTGCCATGGAACTTTGGCGCAAAGATCGGTCCCAAGCGCCCTTTTAATCAGAAACAAATCTGGGCGATCCGGTTCTTCCTCGATCGTGAAAAACGCATTCGAGATCGAGCGCTGTTTGATTTGGCAATCGACAGCAAATTGAGAGGCTGTGACCTAGTTGAACTAAAGATCGGAGATTTGGTCAGTGGGCCGGAGATCAGAACACGGGCCACGATCACCCAACGTAAGACCGGACGTCCAGTTCAGTTTGAGATCGCTGCCGATGCAAGGTCGAGCTTGTTTGCTTGGCTGGAGCGAAGAGGAGGTGATATCGAGGACTTCGTATTTCCCAGTCGCGTCGATCATACGCGGCATCTTAGCACCCGCCAATATGCGCGACTGGTCCATGAATGGGTGGAAGGGATTGGCGTCCGAACTGAGGAATATGGAACTCATTCACTTCGCCGAACAAAGGCGTCGATCATTTACAAAGCCACGGGCAACATAAGGGCCATCCAGATTCTGCTCGGGCATTCCAAGATAGAAAATACCGTCCGCTATCTCGGGGTCGATATAGAAGACGCTCTGACGTTAGCGGAGAAGACTGAAATCTGACCGCTTCTGGGCGTCAGCCTCACTGGGGCTGGCGTCCACTTCTGGGGTGGGAACAAGACGCGCGTCAGGCCATTAATGCTTTGCACTTCCCTAACGGATTTTCCCAAAAACATGCGCCATTTCGTTCCCCCGCTCTTCCTGCTGGTTGCTGCTGCGTGTTCCAGCCCCGAGTCCGAGCGCGCTGAGCGAGAAGTCAGCGTGATCGCGCAGACTGCGCAATTTGTTGAGGAAAAGCAGGTCATTGAAGCCATCGGGACGGCACGCGCTATCAGATCTGCGCAGATCTTCTCAGAGGTCGCGGGTATTGCCACGAGCGTGCGGTTCAAGCCCGGCGCTTTCGTTCGTTCCGGTCAGGTTTTGGTTGAACTGGATGCACGACAAGAGCGATTGGCGTTGAAACTCGCCGAAGTGCGCGTGTCTGAAGCAGAACAATTGCTGGCAAGGTATCGGCGGATTGAAGACACGGGAGCGCTTTCTGACAGCCAAATTGAAGCTGGTGAAACCGCGCTCGCAGCGGCGCAGATTGGCCGCGATCAAGCGCAAGTGGCTCTGGCTTTGCGCACAATTCGCGCGCCATTTGCTGGCCATATCAGCTTTTCCGAAATCGACCCCGGCGATCGCGTAACGCAGCAAACGCCCATCGCCCAGCTTGATCAGCGGCGCCGCATGTATGTGGACTTTGCAGCGCCAGAGGCGGTGTTCAACCGCTTGGGCAAAGGCCAGCTGGTGAATGTCACTGCATTCTCCGATCCCGAAAACCCTATCCAAGCCCGTATCGAAGCGGTCGACAGCGCAATCGAGCAAGAGCAACGCAGCTATCGGGTCCGCACTGTAATCGGCAACAGCGATGACCGGCTGCGACCAGGAATGAGTTTCAGCGTAAGGATCGTCGATTCCGGGCAACTTCGGCCCTCCATTCCTGAAGCCGCTGTGGTGTGGGATGGTGATGGATCAGCCGTCTACACCGTCGAAAATGGCGCCGCGCAACGCACGCCAGTGACAATTTCCTCGCGAGGTGACGGGGTGGTGCTGCTCGACGCGGCGATTGACGAAGACACACTTATCATCACGAAGGGTGTGCAGAAGGTTCGGTCGGGTCAAAAGGTCGCGATCATCGATTCGACTGCGCGTCCCGCCGCCGATGTGCAGGTATCGAGGTCACAGAGGTGACCGATTTCCCCATGCTTGCGGTCAAGCGGCCGCTTCTCGTATTCGTTCTCAACTTGTTGATCATTATCGCTGGGGTCGCGGCGTTTCTGGGCACAGAGGTGCGCGAGCTGCCCAACGTCGATCGCCCGACCGTCACTGTCAGTGCCACGCTGCCTGGTGCTGCTCCAGAAACGATAGATTCCGAAATTACCTCGGTGCTGGAAAACGCGGCAGCGCGGGTCAATGGGGTGCGACAGATCCGGTCTTCCAGCGAAGAAAACAGCACTCGAATTCGCGTCGAGTTTGAACCTGGCACCGATCTGGATGCCGCCGCAACCGACATCCGCGAAGCCGTTAGTCGTGTTACCCGCGACCTGCCCGACCGAGTCGAGCAGATACGCGTGGTAAAGGCCGATGCGGATGCGGAATCGATCATGACAGTGGCCGTTTCAAGTCGCAAATACGACATAACCGAACTCACCCGCATCGTAGAAAACGATGTCATTCCCGAACTGCTAGCAGCCGAAGGCGTGGCCAGCATCGACCCTTTTGGCACGCGTGAACGCCAGTTGCGCGTGGCCATCGATCCCATTCGACTGGCGCGCTTTGGGCTGACAATCAGCGATGTGGCCGCCGCCCTGCAACAGGCGCCGTTTGATACGCCTGTCGGCTCGCTCACGTCATCGGAGCAAAATCTGATCGTCCGGGCCGAAGCCACCGCTGCAACGCCAGAACTGGTTTCTGAAATCGCGATTAGCGATGAGGTTAGCGTTGGCGATGTTGCCCAATCCTATTTCGCCCCTGCTGATGCGACCAGCTACGTTCGGCTTAACGGTGAGCCCGTCATAGGACTGGGTGTTATCCGCCAAGCCAATTCCAATACAATCGCCATTTCAGATGCGACCCGCGCGGCCGTTGACAGGCTCGACAATCGTTTCTCCGATATTGATATCAGCGTCATCTCGGATGATGCGAGTTTCATTCGCGTGTCGGTCGAGGAAGTGCTCACGACATTAGCCATTACAGTCGGGATCGTCATGGCGACGATCTTTTTGTTCTTTGGCCATTTGAAGCCTACTTTGATCCCTAGCGCCAGCATCCCGATTGCGCTTGTCGGCGTGGTCGCAGGGATCTGGATGTTCGGCTTTTCCATCAATCTCCTCACATTACTCGCGCTGGTTCTGGCGACAGGACTTGTCGTTGATGATGCGATTGTTGTGCTCGAAAACACGCAGCGCCTGCAAAAGGAAGAAGGGTTGGGCAAAAAGGCTTCTGCCGTTCTTGGGACCCGTCAGGTGTATTTCGCCGTCATCGCGACCACGGCCGTGCTCGTCTCCGTTTTCGTCCCCATCAGCTTCTTGCCTTCAGAAACGGGACGTCTGTTCCGCGAGTTTGGCTTTGTGCTCGCCATGGCGGTTATCTTGTCGACGTTTGTCGCAGTCTCGCTTGTGCCTGCGCTGGCTGCGAAGATTGATCTTGCCGGTGACAACGCAGAACCTAATCCGCGCCTTGCGCGTATCGCTGGGAAGTTCGCGGCCCGGTACCGCAATTGGGTATCTCTATGCGTCGCAAAGCCTCTGCCGACCATCGGATTGTCGCTTGTGGCGCTGGCGGTAGCGGGCGCAGCATACACTCAAATTCCGCAGGAGCTCACGCCCAGCGAAGACCGGTCGACATTTTATGTTTGGGCCAGCGGCCCTGATGGCGTTGGTCTCAATTTCATGGACCGGGAAATGGATGAGATTGAACTGGCGCTCGATCCTCTGCTCGAAAGCGGCGAAGTCACCTCAACTTTGTCGATTGTCGGTCGCTATGACCCCAATCGCATTTTCGTGACCGCGACCTTGGTCGATTGGGATGATCGGGAACGCAGCCAGGCCGAAATTGTGAGTGAAATCAGCGGTCCACTGGATGAACTGCCAGGATCGCGCGTGTCGGCTTTTGGACGTGGCACCTTAAGCGGCGGTCGGGGGCGCGGCGGCGGGCTCGAAGTGGCGCTGTTGGGCAATGATTATGAAGGCATCTACCAGTCTGCCAAGAAGCTTTCCGATGCGATCGCGACGAATTCGGACATCTTGTCTGATCCCGAAATCTCTTACCAGCCCACCCAGCCCCAGCTTTCGATTGGTATTGACCGTGCCCGCGCCGCTGATCTGGGGGTCAATTTTGATGACCTCGCGCTGACGCTGCGCGCCATGGTCAACGGCGCGGAAATTGTTGACCTCAATGTCGATGATCAATCGATCCCAATTTTTCTTACAGCAGAAGCCGTAGCGATCAATGGGCCCAGCGATCTGGGCAATTTGTTCGTGCGCAGCGACGCGGGCGCACTCGTGCCAATCTCTTCGCTCACCCGTTTCAAAGAAGAGGGCGTAGCGGCAGAGCTGGACCGAACCGAACAGCGCCGGGCAATTGAAGTCGAAGCCGCCATTGTGCCAGGCGTCCCTTTGGCCGACGCAATCGCTGAATTGAATCGTCTTGCCGATGGAGCACTGGCCGAGGACGTGGATATGCTGCTGCGTGGAGAGGCCGAACAGCTCGAAGATAGCGGCAATGAATTGCTTCCGACTTATTGTTTTGCCCTGCTGATCGTTTTCCTGGTTCTCGTCGCGCAGTTCGAAAGTCTGGCTGGCCCATTCGTTATCCTGCTTTCGATCCCGTTTGCTTTGGCCGCTGCACTTTTTGCACTATTTCTGTCCGGCAGTTCGCTCAACATTTATTCGCAGATCGGTCTCGTTATGCTCATTGGCCTAATGGCGAAAAATGGGATCTTGATGGTCGAGTTTGCTGACCAAAAGCGCGAAGAAGGGGCCGAAGTGCCTCAGGCGATAATCGATGCTGCCACTATACGGCTGCGTCCTATCGCAATGACGCTTATATCGACCATCCTGGGTGCCGTTCCGCTGATATTTGCCACCGGCGCAGGGGCTGAGGCGCGTGAGGCAATCGGCTGGGTCATCTTTGGTGGCCTGGCAATCGCGGCCGTATTCACGCTTTTTCTTGTGCCAGCGCTTTACACTCTGATTGCTCCGTTTGGAAAACCTAGAAGCGTCGATCTTGCCCGGTTGAACCGAGAGTTAGAAGAACATGGCGAGCGCGATAACTCACATGTCGGAGCGCCCGCATGAGAGCCGGGCTTGCCATGATCTGTGTGATGCTGGTCGCAGGATGCGTCTCGCCATCAATTCCGGCGGTTGAGCCCGCTTCGGGTGTAAAGCTGGCGGATGACTATTTCGCCGCCACGCGCCCACACAGCGGGCTCGACGACGTATGGTGGCGCGGTTTCCAAAGCGAAGATCTCGACGCGCTGGTAGACCGGGCTCTGAAGGGTAACCAGTCGCTCGAAGCGGCGCGGCAACGTCTTCTAGCTGCCCGCGCGATTGTTGCCGCTGAGGAATCCGACTTTTTCCCTGATATCGACCTTCGCGGTTCGATCGATGCTAACGTCGACGATGACGGCTCGACATCGGACACGGCCAGTCTCTCGCTTGGAGGCGTGTGGCAGATCGATATCAACGGGCGTTTGTCGGCGGAACGGGAAGCAGCGATAGCGGATGCCGATGCGGCGGCGTACTTTGTTGCGGATCAGCGCCGGCTTTTGGCTGCCGGCGTGGTGAGCCAGTATATTGAATTCAAGCGCACGTCGGCGCGGCTAACGCTGCTCGATCAGTCCGCCGACCTTCAGCGTCAGACCCTTGAGATTGTGAAATTGCGGTTCGAGGCGGGCCTATCCTCAAACCTTGATGTACGTCGCGCAGCGGCCGACCTCGCGCGCACGCTGGCACAGCGCGGCCCTCTTGTCTTGGCCCGCACGCGCGCAGGAAATGCGTTGTCGGTGCTTGTCGGCGACCCACCTGCCCCCCTCCGGGCCAGAAGCACCGAAACCGAGGTGCCGCGCTTTGAGCAAGGTCCGAAAGTTGGCGTTCCAGCTGACCTCTTGAGACGCCGACCCGACCTTCTGCTCGCAGAGGCTGAAGTGGCGCGGGCCGCAGCGGTTGTGGGGATTGAGCGAGCGGACCTCGCTCCTTCTTTTGCCTTACAGGGGTTGTTAAACGCCGGTCCGGGAAGCTTCGAAGATTTGTTCTCTGGCGCGCTGCTGACGGTAGGTGGCGCGCTGGGCCTGCCTATCTTTGATGGCGGGCGCCGCCGCGCTGAGGTAACCGCGGCGCAGCGCAATCTGGACGCCGCAGTCGCTGAGTATCGTCAGGTCCTGCTTGAGACCTTGTCTGAGGCCGAAAGCGCGTTTGTTTCGATCGAGTCAGCGCAGGATCGGCTGGTCGAATTGAACAAAGCGGTTCTAGAGAGCGAAGCGGCCTTCGAACAATCAAACGCTCTATATCGAGAGGGGCTGGCAACATTGTTCGATGTTCTGGACGTCCAGCGCCAATTGATTTCGAGCCGTGAAGCGGTCCTCGATGCACGTTCCAGTCTTGCACAGGCTTATGTAGGCATGTTCACTGCAGTTGGCTCATCAACACAAGGATAGCGCATCCGCATAGCGGAGGGCGATCGAGGTCTAATTAAGCATTCGGTCCGCAACCACTGGTTTTTGGGTCGTAAGCTGAATGGCAGCTTTCCCCTTTCGATCGGCTATCAGCAGACAGTCGGCTATCGGCCCAGCTCAAGCCTTCCCTCAATGACCGATTCGGGGGTGGGAGCGGACGCTGACTTGTCAGAATGGTGCTGGGGGACGATAGATCATCGTCACTCGTTCAATGTTTCCATTGAAACCGAGAACAACTTCAATATCCCAATAGAGCGTTCCTAAGCCGCTTGGCGCATATGAAAGGCGGAAAGGTCGCCAGTTCCGATTGTTCGTTTCGACGCGTCTTACATGCCAAACTTCTTGGAACCGCGTCTTTAGGAATGCGTCATGAGCGGACATTTTTGTTTGCTCATACGACGCGACCGACCCGGCTAACAACTCGAATGGCTGAAACTCGCCAGCTTTCAACCTTTTCTGTGCAATTTCCAACTTCGAAACTAACGAGCTAGCTTCTTCTTCTGAGATGCCGGTTAGATGCCGCTCGCTCGGCACAGCAGTCGGCGTTTGACTGTTTGCGTAGGCTGCCGTGCTAAGAACAATGCAGCTTACGCAGAGTAATACGTTTTGGACTCGCACTGAGGCTTGTTAAACCAAAGTTTCAAGGTCCGCAAATGAGTCGGTAGCTGAAGGTCCGGTTCTCAAGCCCCACTAGCCGAGAGCGGACATTCTGCAATCGGCCCATCATTTGACACTGTTCAATGTCCCGTGAGCATCAGAGCGAAAACCTCGCACAAGCGGTTTGTGGGCACAAACACCCGAGTCTTGTACTGAATGATCTCGGTGAAGCAGCCGAGGCTTTTGAGCCACTCAAGCTGTGCGCCAATCTCACCGCAAATTTCGATCCGCTGCTCGCCGGCCACAAGCGAGCGCTTGATGGTCATCGCGAATGGTCGCTCGACTTTGATAGGCTTATGCCCGGGCCAGCGCTTGAGCGAAGTTTCGCAAAGCGCCTTTGGCAAGACGCCAAGTGACCGAAAGCAGCTTTGCCTCGCACAGATGCCGAAGCGCCCGTGAACAACAGCGAGCCGGACCCCTGAATCGACATGATAAGCAGTGCCAGTTTTGCGATCAATAACCCGCCGAAACAGCAAACTCGCCAGTGGTCTTCGAACTGCTCCGGCGTGAGGTCAGCGAACGAAGCCATTCGGTTGTTTCCGGCATTGTAGATGGCGGTCGCTAGCCGACCGTTGCGCCGAGCCACATGCTCAAACACCCGCGCTTATTAAGCCCCCAGCGTAACATCGGCGACCAAGGCTTCTGATGTGCCACCTTTCGCTTCGATTGCAGTCACTGTCGCCTGGAGCTTCTCCAGAGTGCGCCCGCATACGACCACATGCAGCCCCTCGCTGGCAAAGCGCAAGGCTATTGCTCCACCAATTCCGGCGGGCACTCCAGCCCCAAAGACGATTGCTGTATCCCGCATGTCACCTCTCCAATTGCTTGCGAAATTCACCCGGCGGCTTGTTCGTCCATGCCTTGAATGCGCGGTGGAATGACTTCGTATCACTGAACCCGACAAGGCCAGCGATTTGGGATGGCATCAGTTTGCTTTTGGAAAGGTAGCGAATGGCCAGCTCCTTGCGAACTGCATCCAGAACTTCCTGATAGATTCTGCCTTCGACCTTCAAGCGCCGCTGCATCGTCGATCGGCTTACACCCAGGTCTTCACAAATCGCATCGACGCGGGCGGGGCCAACCGTCAAGGCCCGGCGAACGGCCGCTTCCACCTGATGGTGAAAATCCTCACCCGCAGCTTGCCGAGTGAGTTGCCCCTCAAGGTCTTTTTCGATCTCAAGCCAAAGGTCGTGGTTCTCAGACAGGAATGGCGCAGAAACATCGGCAGCGCAGAATTCGAGGACAACAGTGTCCCCTGATCCTGTTGCCTGGCCGAAATAATCGGAGAGGTTCTGATGGTCCACGGCATTGCCGGGCAATTCGATCAGAGTCGGAGCGATATGGCGCGCCGAATGGCTGCGCGACTTCTCAACCACGAAAACTCCGATCGGGACTGACAGAGACGCAGGCAGATCGAGCGCGGAACTTTCCGATCGGATCTCAAGCCGAAGTCCGCCATTTTGCGAAGTTAAATGCAGGGCAACCGGACCGAACAGCGTCTTGTAGCGCGCCAATCGGCGCAGCCCTTCACCCATGTTGGGCGCGGCCGAAAACGCGAGGAAAATCGGCACGACAGGTCCGTTCGCCATCATCCGGCCCAGGAACAATGTATCGGTGCCCTCCTCGGCGAGCTCGATAATCGTGTTCCACAGGCTGAGAAAGTCGGCGGCCGAAACCATCAGATCCGATCCGAGCTTCGTCGTCGAGGCCCAGGGGACCATTTCTAACGCGCGTTGGGCGTCGACCCGTAAGATCGGGCACACGGCGTGCAACAGAATGGCAATCGAATGACGGTTCACCATGGCCTCTCCTGAAAGGTCATTCGCACAACAGGGGTGCCCACGCCAGAACTGGCAGACACCTGACCGAATTCATCACCTTCTGACCGCATTTGCAACTCGAAGCCCCGCGGCATCCGGTCCACAACCGGCGTTTATCCAATGTGACGTCAAGGAGTTCGATCATGAGAATGGCATTCGCAGCGAGCGCATTGTTGATACTGTCCGGTTGCTCCTACGCGGTCGCCACGGATGCTCCAGTTGAAGCCAGTGCGGCAATGGCTCCCGACCCCGACGCGCCTTCACTGGTCCGCATGAACGTTGCCGATGCCGAATTCCAGCAATTGTTTCCAGGTGTTGCAGTGCATTTCGCCTATGGCGGAACCGGTCTCGGCGTTCCGACCGGCCAGCTTGGTCGGATCGATGCTGGACTGACTTTTCCGGCGCATTCGCATTCCGGAGATTATCGCGCTGTTTTAATACAGGGTCGCTTTCAGCATTGGGAAGAGGGTGATGCGGACAAGGGTCCGATCATGCTGCCCGGCGCAACATTTTTTCAGGGAAAGAACGTTGACCATTACGACAGCTGCCTCGGCCCGGAACAGTGCCTCGTCTATGTGACCTTTCCCGAGCTTGCCGACGTGACGCTGGCAGAATGACTTCTTCGGTGTCCGTGCCCGATGATTGCATCGCCAACCCGCGTTTTTCTCCGTGTCGTTAGTCGCCTGGAGCATATTTCTTTATGCGGGACTGATATTTGCCTGCGTGGTCCTGCAGGCCAGCTATCTGGGATTGACCTCCGGATTGGGCTTTGGCTTCAGCAATCGCGATACGCCGCCAGCAGGCAAGAACCCGTTCGGTCATCGCATCGATCGCACAATCGAAAACCTGAAAGAGGGCGGTATGATGTATCTGCCGCTGGCAATCCTTGCGGTCATGTTGGAAACGACCAACCCCTGGGCGCAAGGTGCAGCGCTGACGACGATGATTTCGCGACTGCTTTACGTGCCGATCTATCTCGCCGGAATCCCGTTGCTCAGAACGCTGGTCTGGACGCCGGGACTCTTTGCAATCCCGGCCATGGGTTACGGCATTTGGCTGAAACTTGGACCATCGGCATTAAGTACAGGCGCACAGATCTGATCTCTGTGCTTGCTGCGGGTACGTTCGCCGGAGCGCAGCTGATGATAGGCGTTTCGTTCGACGCGCAACGGCGCGCCATGAGCGGCGCTGAACTGCCGGCAAGCTTTGCAGGGGACTGGATCAATATAGCGACTGCGATCATACCCTTTGCATTGCTCCAAGCGCTGATCCTCCCGTTGGCATTGTATTTTGCCTGGCGAGACAAACCGGTCCGATCGCTGTGGGCCATCGGGCTCGCAACTTGGTTGATCAATTGCACGATCACCGCAGCCTATCACTTCCCGGTCGTATCGGCCGCGATGCAGGGCGAATATGCCCCGTCACATATGCATGCTGTCGTGACGCAGTGGGTCGCGGTTCACTGGGTGCGGATCGTGCAGGGCGACGGCACCTTTCCATTCGCACTGCTGGCAACACTGCGCGGTCATTCTCCGCAATCAACCCACTGAAACAGGGACTATCCATGAATCTTACCGACAAAATTGTGGTGGTAACCGGAGGCGGCTCGGGCATAGGGGCCGAGATCGCTGCACGGTTCGCTGGCATGGGCAACACGGTCATAATCTGCGGCCGTGACAAAGCCAAGCTGACCTCGGCGGCATCGAAAATGGGTGCGTTTCCGATCCAATGCGATGTCACCAGTCCCGATGAGTGTCAGGCGATGCTCGATGTGATCATCGCCGATCACCAGCGGCTCGACATTCTGGTGAATTGCGCTGGCGTGATGTTCGGCTATGACTTTGCTGAAGACCCCGGCACTGCGGAGAAAATTCAGACTGAAATCGATATCAACGCCATTGCGCCGCTGCGCCTGACGCACGCGGCTCTCCCGATTCTCAACCGCAGCCCTGAGGCTGCCGTGGTGTTCGTGAGTTCGGGCCTAGCGTACTCGCCGTTTGCCGGAACACCAGCCTATTCAGGAACCAAAGCTTTGATCCACCATAGCGCCAAAGCTTTGCGCCACCAGTTCAAGAAGCGCGGCATCAAGGTCTTTGAACTGCTCCCGCCGATCACCGACACACCCATGGCCCATGGGGCCAATACCGGGGGGTTCAAGAAATCGTCTCCGGCCGAAGTGGTCAATGAGCTGATCGAGGGAATGGAACGCGACCGTTATGAGATTGCCGCAGGCGCGTCGAAATTGCTACGGATCATGAGCCGCGTTGCTCCCGGTTTCCTGTTCAATCAGATGACCAAGGCCTTTGAAAAGGAAGCGCGATGACTGGCGGAGTGAAGTGGTCGATTACTTTATTGATGGGCCTGACGCTGTTTCGCGCGCAGACCGTGCTGTTTCTGCCCACCGTCGAAATGTATGGCGGCATCGCTCCGGATGCCTGGTTTGCGCCATGGCTCAGTGACGCGATCCTTGGCTTTTTGCTGCCCTTGATGCTGTGGCTGTTCTGGACGAAGCGCGGGGTCAGGGTCTGGGGCGTGCTGGTGCTATACAACGCCGTGGGCACATTCGACTATGCGACCGGGTTGGCCACACAGTGGATCCACCCCATGCCTGCCGAAATGGCATCCGCGACAACGGCTTATGTGGGGATAGGCCTGTTCATGGTTTTTCAGTTGGTTGCGCTGACGCTGTTGTTTCGGGGAGACGTAGTAGACCATTTCAGCGGTGTCCGATGATTGGAAGGAATGTAAACCCCACCGCCGGTCCTTGGCGGCGATCCTTTGGCAAACTGGCTCAACGGATTGTAATTTTTGCCTTGGGTTCGCCCGCTCTTCGGGGACGGCCTGCTCTCAGTCTCAGCCGGCCAAGCGGCCTTTGCCAAAAGTGTCCGTCGCCGTCCCGTTGCAGCGGGAGGTGACCGACTGGGACGAGTTTGTCGGCCAGTTCGAAGCGGTGCAGGACACCGGTTTTGTTCCACGCCTCTCAGGCACAGTCCGGCCCATTGCCTTTCGCGAAGGTGATTTCGTGCGCAAGGGCCAAGTACCGTTCGTGATCGACCAGCGCTCGGCCCGCACTGCCCTTCACGTTTATCCAGAAACATTGCGTGAGGCGGAGCTCAAATTCAAAGACCCGGCGCTCGATAGCTACTTTGATGACATCTTCACTCAATGAAGCAGAAGATGTTTCCGAGGTGCTGCGACACTGCAGACCTTGCAGGCTGGACACTGCCATCTGAGCCGCAGCATGGGCGCATCTCGAGGAAACCGGAGCCGCCTTGCCTGACATCGGCGCAAACCCTTTTTGCAAAGATTGCGACAGAAATCTGATCAATTACTTGAAAATATCAGCCGAACATACTGATTTCCCCGAAGCTGACTGAACAGGAATACCATGACCCTTTCCCTGCACCGTTACACAAGCTTCTTGCTTTGCCCATTGATCGCGGCGCTATCGATTGCATTTGTGGCGCAGCATCCCTGGCTGATTGTTCCGATGCTCGTATTGATCCTGCTGACCTTGGTTGGAGTGCGCGATCTGACCCAGCCAGTTCATTCAATCCAGCGCAACTATCCCGTCATCGGACATATCCGCTGGTTTGCGGAATTGGTGCGGCCTGAAATCCGTCAATACCTCTTTGAAGCAGATGAGGAGGCGGCGCCGTTTTCGCGCGCGCAGCGGTCGCTTGTCTATCAGCGGGCAAAGGACAAGGCGGGCGAGCACCCGTTCGGCACGCTGCTGGACGTCTATCGCGACAATTATGAATTCATCGGCCATGCGATGCGCCCCGTGCCGGCTGCTGATCCCAAAAGCTTTCGTATCTCAATCGGCGGAGATCAGTGCACAAAGCCGTACTCCGCTTCGATCCTCAATATATCTGCCATGACCTTCGGTTCGTTGTCAGCCAACGCGATCCGTGCGCTGAACAAAGGCGCTAAGCTCGGCGATTTCAGCCACGACACCGGCGAGGGCAGCATCAGTGCTTATCATCGGGAGTTTGGCGGAAACATCGTTTGGGAAATTGCCTGCGGCTATTTCGGCTGCCGCGATGCGGAAGGTCGATTCGACGCTGATCGCTTTGCTGCACAGGCACAGGCCGACCAGGTCAAGATGATCGAAATCAAACTCAGCCAGGGCGCAAAACCTGGCCACGGCGGTATCCTTCCCGCTACCAAGGTAACACCCGAGATAGCCGAGACGCGTGGCGTACCTGTTGGACGTGACTGCATCTCACCGCCAAGCCACAGCGCCTTCTCCACGCCACTCGAAATGATGGCCTTCATCGCGCAATTGCGCACCCTTTCCGGGGGCAAGCCGGTCGGTTTCAAATTCTGCGCAGGACATCCCTAGGAGTTTATGGGGCTGGTGAAGGCAATGCTTGCCACCGACATTTATCCTGACTTCATCGTCGTCGATGGCGCGGAGGGCGGAACCGGCGCTGCGCCCGTCGAATTCAGCGATCATATCGGTGTCCCAATGCGTGATGGGCTCTTGGCCGTTCACAATGTCCTGGTTGGGGCGGGCATTCGCGAACGCATAAAAATCGGTGCTGCGGGGCGAATCATCAGCGCGTTTGATGTTGCCAGTGTTCTCGCGATTGGGGCTGACTGGGTCAATTCTGCACGCGGGTTTATGTTTGCGCTTGGCTGCGTTCAGTCACTTTCGTGCAACACCAATCGTTGCCCGACTGGTGTTGCCACACAAGACCCATTGCGTCAGCGTGCGCTTGTTGTGCCAGACAAGGCCGAGCGGGTTCGGAATTTTCATGCGAACACGCTGCAAGCTTTCGCTGATATGTTAGCGGCCGCTGGCATCAGCCGCCCAACCGAAATCGGACCGCAACATCTGGTCCGCCGTATCAGCGCGACCGAGATACGCCAGTTTTCCGCGATCTACCCCTTCCTTGAGCCGGGGTGTCTTATCGACGGCAGCTGTGAGGTGGAATTTTACAAGGCCAATTGGGCGCCGGCGAAGGCGGAGAACTTCGCTTGAGCGCGAACCGCTTTTGGTCAATGGAGCATCTTGTCAGTGCCGGAGATTGACGATCCTGAATTCGTCACGATGCCTGGCAAATGGACACACATCTCCGCCGCTGGCTGTGTCCGATTGCTTGATGATCCGGCGGGCCAGGATCACCGCTGCGATTGCGACGAAGATTCCTCCGGCCATCTGCCCGACCAGAACGCCCTGAGCACCAAGAACCTGCGACCCCACATAGGCGAACGGAACCACCCCGAGCGTGTTGCGCCCCCAATTGACCCAGGTCGAATAAAACGGGTGATTGAGATTGTTGTAGGATGCATTGGCAACGAAGATGATCCCGTTGAATATCCAAGCGAGCGAGAGCGGCCCGCAGAAAAGGAAAATCAGATCGCGCGCCACGCCCTCCGCTATAAACAAATCGGCGATCAACCCGCGGACCATAAATAGGATGAGCACCACCGGAACGACATAGGCAGCAATCAGGATGATGCTGCTGTTGAAAGCTTCGCCTACCCGATCATGCTGTCCTGCGCCGAAGTTCTGGCCTATGATCGGCCCGATTGCCCCGGATATGGCAAAGACCAGCGCAAACGCGATTGGCGTGATCCTGCCGATGATTGCCATGCCCGCAACCGCGTCTTCCCCGAATTCTGACATGGCGCGCGTGACATAGGCAGAGCCGATCGGAGTTGCGACATTGGCAAGAATTGCTGGCAAGGAGATCGCTGCAATTGGACCGATATCTTTCATTGCTGCAGCCAGCGAGAGCCGGGAAAACCCGCCAAACCGCCGCACCATGAACCAGATACCAGTGCCCGCCATTGCGAACCTCGATGCTACGGTTGCCCAGGCGGCACCATCAAGGCCGAGGTCAAACCAGAAGATCAATATCGGATCGAGTACGGCGTTCACCCCGCCTGCGACCAGAGTGACGCTCATTGCCAGCGACGCAGCCCCATGGCTGCGCAGCGCAGCCGAAGTGACAATGCCGATCAGCAACAGCGGCATGGTCGGAGTGAGAATGGCAAGATAGGCGATCGCGAGCCGTTGGGTTTCGCCAGACGCGCCTGCCAGGCTCGTGAGCTCATCGAGGCCCGCGTAAATCGCAGCAGCAAAGATGATCGAAAACAGCGTTCCTGCGAGCATCACATGCGTAAAATATGCTGTGGCGCGATCCTGATCGTTGGCACCCAGCGACCTCGCGACCAACGCACCCGCTGCAATTCCGAGGCCAATTGTCACCGACGTGGTCACGAACAGGATGCTGCCTGCATAGCCAACCGCCGCAGCCAATTCCTGCACCCCCAACATTGAAATGAACAGCAGGTCGACAAAATCCACAATGAAAATTGCGAGGAAGCCGATCGCTGAAGAGA
>JBARXS010000153.1:0-4502 GCA_049647465.1 Erythrobacter sp. | reverse complement strand
CTTTCAGGCCCAGCGCTTCGGGGACGATCCGGTCGAGGAAGAAACGCACCGTCACCGGCTTGCTTTCAGAAAGCGTCGGCGCAGCGCCTGCCGCCACGGCATCAGCTTGCTTCATCAGCTGCCACCCGCCAACGGCGACGGCGGCCATTGTGCAGAACGGAACGCTGCCCGCCAGCCTGTCATCCAGGCTCGCTTCGTCGCGCATCCAGCGTGCGATCCCGGCGCATTCGTTCGCGAGAGTGGCGAGCATGGCTTCGCCCGATGCATCACGGGCAATCTCTTCGAACAGCGAAACCATCGCCTCGCCGCCTTCCAGGCCCAGCTTACGGGTGACAAGGTCGGCGGCCTGAATGCCGTTGGTGCCCTCATAAATCGGAGCAATCCGCGAATCGCGCCAGTGCTGTGCGGCTCCGGTTTCCTCGACAAAGCCCATGCCGCCATGGATCTGGATACCGATCCCGGCAACCTCGACACCAACATCGGTGCCCCACGCTTTGAGCAGAGGAACAAGGATATCTGCGCGCATCTTCGCATCAGTGTTGCCGATGGTTCCGCGATCAACTTGACCCGCACAGTAATATAGCAGCGCCCGAACGCCTTCGGTGAGGGCCTTCATCCGCAGGATCATGCGGCGCACATCGGGATGCTCGATAATGGCGACCGGGCTTTTGTCCGGCGAGCCCGCGCGGGCCGATTGCACGCGGTCCATCGCATAATAGAGCGCCTGCTGGGTCGCGCGTTCGGCTATTTGCGTGCCCTGATTGCCAACATTGATGCGGGCATTGTTCATCATCGTGAACATCGCGGCGAGGCCTTTATTCTCGTGCCCGACCAACTCGCCGATGCACTCGCCATTGTCGCCATAGGACATGACGCAAGTCGGCGAGGCGTTGATGCCCAGTTTGTGCTCAAGGCTCACGCAGCGCAGATCGTTGCGATTGCCCAGCGAGCCATCGTCATTGACGTGATACCTCGGCACGAGGAACAGCGAGATGCCGCGCGATCCCTCGGGCGCGCCGGGCAGGCGGGCCAGCACCAGGTGGATGATATTCTCGGCCAGTTCATGCTCGCCCCAAGTGATATAGATTTTCTGGCCCACGATCCGGTACTTGCCCGCGTGCTCGCCCTCTTCGATCAGTTCGGCGGTAGAGCGCAGCGCGCCCACATCACTGCCCGCCGCAGGCTCTGTCAGGTTCATCGTGCCCGACCATTTGCCGCTTACGAGATCGGGCAGGTATTTGGACTGTTGATCCTTGCTGCCGTGATGCTCCAGCGCCTCGATCGCGCCAACCGACAGCATCGGCAGTAACGTGAAAGCCATATTCGCCGCGCCCAGATTTTCGAGCACATTGCACGACAGTGTGAAAGGCAGGCCTTGCCCGCCGAATTCTGCCGGAGAAGCAATCGCGTTCCAGCCTTGCTCGACATAGGATTGGTATGCCGGACCAAATCCGTCGGGGACGCGGACCACACCGTTTTCAAGGCGCGCGCCTTCTTCGTCACCGATCCGGTTAAGCGGTGCGAATTCTCCGGCGGCGAACTGGCCAACGCCCTCTACGATTGCTTCAACCAGATCCGCTTCGGCATGTGCAAACTTCTCAGATGCGGAGATTTCCTCGATGCCCGCGTTAACGCGGATGGCAAGCAGCTGGTCCTGAGTGGGGGGCGTATAGGGTGTCACAGTGAATCGATCCCTCGAATAATTTTGGATTGGAGCTGTATAAACTACGCAGCGCGTTCGGCGCTGGTTGCCCCAGCTTCGGTTGTGATTGAATAGTGCGCGCATCAATATAGAGCATCGGCCATGACCGACAAGGACGTTACGCAAGTGGTGCAGGCAGACGCGGCGGGAATCGCGAAAGCGGCGCAAGTGCTTGCAGCCGGAGGTCTGGTCGCTGTGCCGACCGAGACTGTCTATGGCCTTGCCGCGCGCGCCGACGCTGACGATGCTGTGGCGAGGATTTATGCAGCCAAGGGGCGGCCTGAGTTCAACCCACTGATTGTGCATGTGCGTGATGCTGAGCACGCCCGAAACTTTGCGCAGTGGAACGCCGGGGCGGACGCGATCGCCAAGTTGTATTGGCCCGGGCCTCTGACGCTGGTCCTGCCGCGCCGGGGGGACGCCAGATTGGCAGACGCCGTGACGGCGGGTTTGCCGACGGTTGCGCTAAGGGTGCCTGCGCACCCGGCGATGCAGGCGCTTTTGCGTCAGATCGACTTTCCGCTGGCAGCACCTTCTGCCAATCGCTCAGGCTTTATCAGTCCAACCACTCCGGCCCATGTCCTCGCCACGCTGGACGGGCGGATTGACCTGATCCTTGACGCAGGTCCGTGTGAAAGCGGCGTGGAGTCCAGCATTCTGGCGATCCGCGATGATGGAGCCTGGCAGGACTTGCGCCCTGGCCCGGTCGATTTGAACGCAGCGCATCTGCAGCTTTATGGATCAGGACTTGGCGTGCCCGACCGATCCGCCCAGATTGAAGCTCCGGGACAGCTTGCCAGCCACTATGCTCCGGGAAAGCCCGTGCGCTTGAACGCCGCAGAAGTTGCGCAAGACGAATTCCTGATTGGCTTTGGCGACATACAGGGCGACTGCACGCTGTCATCGTCTGGTGATCTCGATGAGGCTGCGGCGCGTCTGTATGATTGCCTGCACCGCGGGGCTGCCTCTGACAAATCAAGGATCGCGGTTGCATCCGTGCCGGAGACTGGCGTGGGGCGTGCCATTAATGACCGGTTGCGCCGCGCAGCTGCGCCCTTGGCCTAATTGTCTTCGGATTGTGCCGGGGATTGTTGGGATGGCTCTGCCGGAAGCGAGCGGATCAGAGCCTGTATTTCGTTATAGGTTTGCGGCGCCTGGCCGCACGCGCGCCGGTCACCCTCGCGGCAGAGGGTCAGCTGTTTCTGGTATTTGCGCTCAAGCTTGCCGAGCTCTTCCTCGCGTTTGCGCAATTCCCGGCCACGCTTCTCGTCCGCTTCCGACTGGCTGGTGGTGGCGAGATCGACGCCTTTGCTTGCCACTTTGACCGGTGCAGTCACGATCGTGGCGGCGGTTCTGGCGACGCAAGCGTTCAAGGACAGCGCCAGACCAAGGCTGGCAAGGATGGTTATGGCGCGGGCAGTTATGGCGGGGCGGCGATGCAGCATGGCGCCACCCTCGCGTCACAATCACGTTTTGGCAAGCGGGGATGAGGGCTCCGCGTCGCGCGGGCGAGGTCATTCGGCCTCTTCGCCGGTCGCTTCATCAGTCGCTTCGTTTGCCAATGCTCTAGCCGCATCCTCCGCCGGTTTCGCCTTGCAGTTGAGCGAGCCCGATCCGACCGAGTCCAATTCGCACTTCGCGTCTCCGACGACATTGATCTTCCCTGACCCGGCCATCGAAGCTTTCACACTTCCATCGGAGGCGAGATCGATATTGGCCGATCCGGCGGTGGAAATTTCGACATCGTTCGCATTGACCTTGGCGAAGCTGACGGTGCTTGAACCCGCTGAGCTGATCTCAAGCCGTTCCACCGTGCCAGCTCCGGTGATTTCGCCTGAGCCTGCCATGTCGATTTCCATGCGCCCTGCGGCGATCTCGCTGATGGTCAGGCGACCCGATCCCGCAATACTGATTTCAGTGTCGCTGGCGACAGCGGGCGCCGTGATCGTTCCGCTTCCGGCAAGGTCAATCTCGCGGGGTGCGGTCATGGTGATCCGGATCACCGCTTTGCCGGTCATATCACTCCAGTCTCTCTGGCGACCGATATCGAGTTCCTTGCCATTCAGATCGAAGCGCAGATCTTCAACTACGCTGTCATCGCCCTCGACAGTGATGGCGAGTTCTTCGCCGACGGTCAGGATAACGTCATCGGGGCCTGCCAGCCCGATCTCGGTTGGCGCGGCGCCACTCATATCAAGCTCGTCAAGAGGGACGCCTGGTGTCTCGCTGAATGCGAAGAAACAGCCAGACAGGCCGGTGCTGGCCAAGAGGACGGCCGCTGATGCGACGAAAGGTTTCAGGCGTTTGGCTGCTGGGTTGGTCATGGCGTAAATCGGTTCCCTGTTGCTCTCGGCGTGCTCGTTTTAGCGTATTACCCAGATAATACACCCCGTCTTCACTGGCAAGAGTCGAATGTCGGTCAGGATCCGCCGTTCATCGACAGTGCTATCGACAGTGCTGCAGCCAATTGGGGCTGAAATCGCCCCAGTCGCCGCATGCCCAACGAGAAAGGGCCGCCCCGACGGGACGACCCTTTTCCAAATCACGCACGAAGCGAGCTAAAGCTGATCAGCTCTCATCATCATTGTCGTAATATTGCGGAGCATGTTCGCGCAGCACGTCGAGAATCTTCTCCAGCGCTGTCGGTTCGTCCGTCTCTTCCATCGCCGCCAATTCGCGGGCGAGACGGCTGGAGGCCGCTTCAAAGATCTGCCGTTCGGAATAGCTCTGTTCGGGCTGGTCTTCCGGACGGAACAGGTCGCGCGTCACTTCGGCAATCGACACGAGATCACCGGAGTTG
>JBARXS010000152.1:0-23687 GCA_049647465.1 Erythrobacter sp. | reverse complement strand
AGGACGTTATGGCTGAAGCCAATACACAATCAAAGATCGATGCCGCTGCTGAGAAAGCCTATGCGGACGCCGCTGGAAAGAGTGGAGCTGAGAAACAGACTGTCGCTGCGAAAGTGGCTGACGCTGTTGAAGCTGATGCGCCCAAGGCCACAACCAGCACGGCGGCTGTGAAGGAAGCTGTCGCTGCCCCGGCCAAAACTGTAGCGGCTAAAACGCCGGCTGCAAAGAAGGCTCCCGCGGCCAAGGCGACCACGGCCAAGACCGCTGCGACCAAGAAGCCTGCAGCGAAGAAAGCGCCTGCAAAGCGCGCTGCCACCAAAAAGCCTGCACCCAAAAAAGCACCGGCCAAGAAGGCCCCTGCGAAAGTGGCTGCAAAGACTGCCTCAAAGACTGCGCCGAAGACCCCTAAGTCGACCGGCGAAACTAAGACAAACCCTATTTCAAAACTGAAGGATACCATCATGGCTACCGCAGAAAAGTCCGACATCACCGCCCAGGCCAAGGAAATGGCCGCTGACGTGCAAGAGCGCGTGAAGAATGCCTACGCCAAGACTGGCGAATTCGCTGGCGAAATGGGTGAATTCAGCAAGGCGAACGTCGAAGCAGTCGTCGAAAGCGGCAAGATCTTCTTCAACGGCGCGCAGGAAATCGTCCGCGGCGACGTCGAAACCGGCAAGACCGTGATCAACGCCGTGACCGAAGATGCCAAGAAGGTTGCCGCCGTCAAGTCGCCGACCGAACTGATGCAGCTTCAGGGTGAGATCACCCGTCGTAACTTCGACGCTCTGGTCTCCTTTGGCTCGCAGCGCACCGAGACGATCATGAAGCTCTACAACGATGCTTTCGCGCCGATCTCGAACCGCGTCAGCGTGGCTGCCGAGAAGGTTTCGAAGGCTGCCTGATCGCCCCAAGGCGATACACCACAAGTTTCTAAGCCGGGCCTCTCCTCTCTCTCCCAAACCCGGTTTACGAAAGCGCGCTGAATAAGCGCATGGGCCGGACACCCCCAATGCGGGTTGTCCGGCCCATTTTTGTGTCTGGATACAGGCATATTGACCGCACTCCGCAGCAGACGCGTATTTTGGTGGCTTTCACTTGCGATCCCGCAATGGAATACCATAATACAGAACAGATGATTCACCCCGCTATGCCTGATGATGTGATCCTTCCCGGTCTGCACCCTGATCCATGGGCGCAGATCGCTCTGGTACCCGTTCGCGTATCCATTCTGGGGGCAGGCGAAGATGACGGCGGTAAGGACGATAGCGACGGCGGTGACAGCGAGATTGGCATCGCGACCAAGACCCGCACCAAACCCAAAAAGCCCAGTCAGTACAAAGTTCTGCTGCTCAACGACGATTACACGCCGATGGAATTTGTCGTGATGGTCCTCAAACGGTTCTTCAGCATGGATATTGAGCAGGCGACCCGCGTTATGCTGCATGTCCATCAAAAGGGCGTGGGCGTGTGCGGCATCTTCACTTATGAAGTGGCCGAGACCAAGGTCAATCAGGTGATGGATTTTGCCAAGCAGAACCAGCACCCGTTGCAATGCACCCTCGAAAAAGCTTGAGACGAAAAAGCGTGAGGCGAAAAAGCGTGAGGCCAAAAAGCGTGAGGCGCCCCGCCGGAGCCAGCGCATGAGCCTGTTCGGCCACCCAAAACCCGATCCCGTTGGCCCCGGCCAGGAAAGCGTGTGGGACTATCCCCGCCCTGCTATTGCCGAGCCGACCCAGCGCCGCATCCAGATCATCCATCGCGGCGTTCAACTCGTCGATAGCACACGCGCATGGCGCACGCTCGAAACCAGCCACCCGCCGACCTATTATATCCCGTCCGAAGATGTGGCGATGGAATACCTCACACCCAATCCGCGCCGCACCATGTGCGAGTGGAAGGGTCAGGCGCGCTATTGGGATATTGTGGTCGGCGATCACAGGATTGAGGCGGGCGCATGGGCCTATGATGATCCCACACCCACCTTTGCAGGGATTGCGAATTACCTCGCCTTCTATCCGGATCCGCTGGATGAATGCCTTGTCGATGGCGAGAAGATCACTCCGCAACCCGGACAGTTTTATGGCGGCTGGATCAGCCAGTACGAAGCTGGCCCGTTCAAGGGTGGCCCCGGCAGCCGGTTCTGGTGAACGCGGCCGTTTCTGGTGAACGCTTTTGATGGCCCCGTCACGGCTATCGCACCGCTCGCAATATGCTCCCAAGATGGACGATGACCGCGCGGGGATTTCGCGCTATGGGCCGCTCATCACTTCAATTGTGAGGCCATTCAACCGCCCGTGACGCGCAATCTGTCCAGTATCCTTCCCAGCATTGACCGCTATATCGCGCGGCTGGTGATTGTCCCGATGCTGGGCGTGTTTGCGCTGGCGGCCTCGCTGCTGCTGCTCGACAAGATGCTGCGACTGTTCGATTTCGTCGCGGTTGAAGGCGGGCCGGTGAACGTCGTGTTCAAGATGCTGGGCGCGCTCATCCCCGAATATGCCAGCCTCGCCATTCCGCTGGGCCTGCTCTTGGGCATCCTGCTCGCCTTTCGTAAACTCGCCACGTCATCAGAACTGGATACGATGCGGGCCGTGGGCCTGTCCTATTTGCGGCTGCTGCGCGTGCCCTATGCCATCACGCTGGTTCTGGTCGCGGTGAATGTCGCGCTCGTATTCTACATCCAGCCAATCAGCCGGTATTACTACGAGCAGATGGAATATGAGCTGCGCTCCGGCGCGCTCGGGGCCTCGATCAAAGTCGGGGAATTCACGACGCTGGCCGACCGCATGGCCTTGCGGATCGAGGCGAGCGAAGATGAAGGGCGCAAGCTGAAAGGCATCTTTGCCCGCGTCGCCAATTCGCGAGGGCAAGTGCTTTCCATCAGCGCCCGCGAGGGCGCGTTTCTGTCCACCAGTGATGACCCCGACACCATCATCCTGCGTCTGACCGAGGGCACAATCGTGCAGGACACGGGCAGCAAGACCCCGCGCGTGCTAAGTTTCAGCCGCCATGATCTGCCCATCGACCTGCCCGCAATCGAGCAGTTCCGGTCACGCGGGAATGAGACGCGCGAATATATCCTGCCGGAATTGCTGAAGATCGGATGGAGCGACACAGCCAAGGTGGATCAGCGCGATGCCAGTCAGGCCAGTTTCAATTTCCGTCTGGTCGAAGTGGTGATGATGCTGCTGATGCCATTGCTCGCCGTGGCGCTGGCGATCCCGCCCAAGCGATCCACCAGTGCGCTGGGCGTGTTCGTTTCGATCGTCATGGTGGTCGCCTATCACAAGGTGAACCAGTACGGTGAGGACATCGCGGCGCTGGGCCGGATTGACCCGATCATCGCGTTGTGGGGGCCATTTGTGATCTTTGCCGCGCTGATCATGTGGATGTATCATCAGGTCGCTCATGTGCCCGGCGGTCAGGCAATCGGCTGGCTGGAGACAGGCTTTGCCAAGATCAGCAAACGTCTGGCCAAGCTGTTCGGGCAAAGCAAGGCCGAGCCCGTTCCCGCGCCCGATGAGGTGGGCGAGAGCATCAATCCCAACGCAGCGGGCGACAATTCCGCCCTTGCGCCCGCGCAATAGCTGCGTTCATAGGCTGGCCCGATGCAGCTCGACTTTTTCCCTTCGCGCACACTCACGATATATCTTGCCAAGCTGTTTGTGGTGCGCATTCTCGCTGTGCTGGTGATGCTGGTGCTGGTGCTGATGGCGCTTGATCTGCTGGGATCGACGGGCGAGATCCTCGCGCCGGAAGGCAACGGACAGGCTGAAATCTGGCGCTATGCGACCTTGCGCATCCCGCAGCTGATATCGCGGTTTCTGCCCTATTCGGTGCTGCTGGCAACCTTGATCACGCTGGTCACGCTCAACCAGAACAGCGAGGTTGTGGCAATGAAAGCGGCAGGTCTTTCGGCCCATCAGGTGCTGGCTCCGTTGCTGCTGACATCGGCCATCATCGCGCTGGTGAGCTTTGCGTTTAACGAGCGGATCGTGACCCGCGCCAATGCCTCGCTAAAGGCTTGGGAAGCGGTCGAATACGGCCCCATCCCGCAGGAAACGGGCGTGCGCACGAATGTGTATCTGATCGATGGCGACAACATCCTGACCGCATCCTCGCTGACGGGGACGGGCAAGGACATCGCGCTGAACGACGTCACCTGGTATGAACGCGCGCCCGGCGGCCTGATCCTGGAGCAGGTGCGGGCGGACAGTGCGCGCTTCGCAGCGCCGGGCTGGCGACTGGCGAAACCTGTCCGCTTTGATGTGGCGACCGCTGAGACACAGGAGCTGGAGACGCTGGTCGTGGGCGAAACGCTGTCGCCAGAGCGGATTGATGTGCAGTCGATTGATCCGGACGGGCAAAGCTTTTTCGAGCTGTACCGGACCATTGAAGCGTTCGAGGCGCTGGGCCGCCGCACGGCGGAAATGCGGGCGAAGTGGTGGCACAGGATTGCGGGGCCTTTGTCTGCCCTGTTGATGCCCCTGCTGGGCTCCATCGCGGCCTTCGGGCTGGCGCGGTCTGGCCAGTTGTTCGTGCGCGCGATCGTCGGGATGGCGCTGGGCTTTGCGTATTTCGTGGTCGACAACGCCGCCCTCGCGATGGGCTCTTTCGGGGGGTATCCGCCCTTTCTTGCCGCATGGGCGCCGTTCCTGCTGTTCCTGCTGGTGGGCGAGACCGTGCTGATCAGGACCGAAGAGTGAGCGGCAACGCCGCACAAACCTGGACCTTGCGTCTCGCTCGCATGGATGATGCGCTTCAGATGCCCGCTATTGAAGAGGCGGCGGGCGCGATGTTTGCCGACATTGAAGGGCTGGCCGGGATTGCTGGCACACACACCGTGCCGCGCGACAGGCTCAAACGCTACATCCGCAAGGGGCATTGCCTTGTCGCGCATGTTGGGGAGCGCATGGCAGGGTTCCTCGTCAACGAGCCATTCCAGCGTGAATTGCATATCTGGGAATTCAACGTCCATCCCGATGCGCAGCAACGCGGAATTGGCGCGGGCCTGCTGCGTGCCTGCCTGATTGATGCGCGCAATTCCGGTTTCAAGGCGGTGACGCTGACCACGTTTCGCGATGTGCCGTGGAATGGACCGTTTTACGCGCGGCTTGGCTTTGAAGAAGTCACGGCGCTGGATGCCCATCCAAGGCTCGCGGGTGAACTCGCAAACGAATGCGATGATGGCCTGCCGATTGATCGCCGCTGCGCGATGATCGCCTTTTTGGATTAACGGTTTTGGAACAATCGAGGGCAATACGCCATTGATAGGGTAAGACAGCAACCGGAGACACACTATGAAAAGCCTTGCCGCCCTTGCTCTGATCGCCCCTCTTGCACTGGCCGCCTGCGCCGAACCCAACGCCGGTCCCGACGCAGTCGATGACCCAAAGGGCAATGCGCTCGTGGACACAGATGATGCCACGACCGCCCCTGTGACGCAGCCTGAAGGCGAGGTTGACCCGACCGGTGCCGGTCCTGATGAAGCCTATGGTGAGCGCGGTGACGAAGGCGCGCCTGAAACCATTGTCCCTGAAACGGGGCAAGCCGCCGACATTGGCGGCGAAGGCGACGACACTCGAATCGCCGATGACTGATAGCGCAGGGCGCGACGGTGAAACGCGTCGCGCTTTGATCGGGTAGCGTGAGCTATGAGCGCTTTACCATAGTGCTCCTGGCGATGCGGCCAACCAGCGTCAGCATTCCGGGATGGTTCGCGCCTTCATAGGTGGAGACACTTCCCGGTTCCCCGGGAGCCAACTCCTTCGCCAGCCGTCGATGCGCCTCGGGCAGGTCGTGATACGGCATGGAGGGCATCAGGTGGTGCAGCGCGTGATAGCGCAGGCCCACCGGAGCCCAGATTTCAGCCGCAACACCCGGCGGCGGGACATTCACACTGTCGAGAAACTGCGCGGTCACCGTCATCGGTTCACCTTCATTTTCCCACAGATGCGCCACCAGAGTGCGCAGCTGGTTGAGCAAAGCGGTCAGCGAGACGATCAACAGCGCGATCAGCAAGGGGCGCCAGCCCAGCCAGTATGTGCTGGCCAGAACGGTGATCGCCCAGATGGCAGCGCCCGTTTCCTGCCAGCGCACCTGACGCGCAAACGCGCCTTCGGGCGGTTTGCGGCGGAAATCGGGGTTGATCGAAAGCGCGCTGAACCGCTCCCAGACGAATGTTCGCACCGCCGGAAACAGCGCACCCAATGGCACCAGAATTCCAGCGCGCACCAGCAGCGCAACCGGAGCCAGAATAGCGACCAGCACAAACAGCGGGAGGCTCCACGGCTTCATCAGGGCAAGGGGCAGATATTCGGGGTCTTCCGGCGTGCCATATTGCGTACGCTTGTGATGGATCGTGTGCACGCCTTCATACATGAAACTGGGCGTCAGCATCGGAATACCGACAATCAGGTTCCACCCCAACCGGAAACCGGGCAGCGCATCGCGGTGGATATGGGTGAGTTCGTGAATGAACATTAGCGAGCGATACAGCGCCAGCGCCGCGACCAGACCGGCAATCACAGCAACAGCCATGCTGTCTGTCAGGATCGCGGTCGCAATCCCGCCATAACCGACCGTTGTGGAAACCAGCATGTCCGTCCAGTAAATGCCGGCGCGCGCCTCGCCCAGATCCTTTGTCAGATCGCGGGCCGCGCGCAGCATTGCCTTATCATCGCTCGTCTGGAAATCGGCACGTTTCGCGCGCCTAGGTTCCAGCGGGGATTGCCGGGGGGCCGGATCGGCGCTGATGGAAGAGGGTTGCATATTCATTCGGTTCTAACCTTGGTGATGCGGGGCTTTACCGCAAAAGGCAGGCGCTTGCCAAACAGGCATTCCTGCTCACACTGATCGGGGCACTCTTCGAAATGGGGATCAATTCACGGATCGCTATGGTTGCGCCCGATTACAGGGCGCGACTAGGGGTGCATTGATACAGGACAAATGGTTTAAACGGACACTGCAATGCATACGGGGCAAACAGCGTGAAAGACGCGAAAATACGCATCGAACCGGTCAGCGGCAAGCGCGGACGGGCCATGTTTGTCGATTGTGGACGCGATTTTGCGGCACGCACGCCCAACCATGTGCCGCAATTGCGCAGCGAGCAGCTGGAACTGGTCGACCCCGGCAAAAACCCGTTCTTCGGCCATGCCCGCGCACAATTGTTTCTGGCCTATGACGGGCAAAACATCGTCGGGCGTATATCCGCACATATCGATGAAGTTGCCCTGACGATGCCCGCAGAACAGGGGTTTGGTCCGGGAACCGGATTTTTCGGATATTTTGATGCCGAGAGCGAGGAGGTGGCCCGCGCCTTGCTCGCCGCGGCCGAGCAATGGCTGCGCGATGAGGGGATGAACCGCGTTCTGGGGCCGATATCAATGTCGATGTGGGAAGAACCCGGCCTGCTTGTAAGCGGGCATGATCACCGGCCCATGATCATGATGGGCCACCACCCCGCGCACTATCAGGGATGGATCGAAAGCGATGGGTATGTGCGCGCGCAGACGCTTTACACCTATGATCTGGATATCACCGCCGAATGGTCTCCTCTGGTCAAACGCATCATCACATCGGGAGAGCGCAACAGTCGGATCAATGTGCGCCCCGTCGACAAGTCGCGCTGGGAGGAGGAAGCAGAGATTGTCCTTTCGATCCTAAACGATGCATGGTCCGACAATTGGGGCTTTGTCCCCTTCACGCCCGACGAAATCGCCTATGCGGGCAAAAAGCTGAAAACGATCATTCGCGAAGATCTCAATATGATCGCAGAGGTGGACGGGCGTCCGGTCGCCTTCATGATGACCTTTCCCGATATCAATGACGCGCTGATCCGCATCAATGGCAAGCTGTTCCCGTTTGGCTGGTATCATCTGCTGCGCTGGCTGAGAAAGCCGACGGGTGCAGGGATGCGGGTCCCGCTGATGGGTGTGCTGAAGGAACTGCACAACACGCGCATGGCAGGGCAATTGGCGTTCATGATGATCGAGAAAATCAGGCTGCACGCAATCGGCCCGCTGGGTTCAAAGCGCGGGGAACTGGGCTGGGTGCTGAAAGACAATCAGGGGATGATCGCCATCGCTGACTCGATCAAGAGCAAGGTCAATCGCGAATACGCGATCTACGAAAAGTCCCTTGGTTAAAGCCCACGGGGCGCATCACTCATGCCCGCATAATTCTACCCCAAACCGAAAAAAGGCCTCCACTCGGGAAGAGTGGAGGCCTTTCGGGATCGTATCACCAGCCGCTTGGACGGGAGGGGGGTCTCGGCGGTGACACTGATAAAATGCACCGCCCAAAAAGGGGTTCCCACCGATGCAAATTTTTTTGGCTCGCCCGCGTCTTTACCGTGCGCGCCGAGACAAAAGGTGCCGGTCGGATTAGGTGATCTAAGGGACTTGGGGCGAAGAATTGGCCTGACATCAACTGTTTTCGGGTTTGCCTCGTTCAGGCAAATCGCTCAAAGGGGCGTTCAGAGCAGCCTTCGCTATCCCGCGCCAGCGGGTCGCGGCGGATTGCACCAACACTATCGCACGCCGTTCGCGGCAGGAGAAAACTATGGCCCTGGGTCAGCAAGTCGCAACCAACCTTCCCTTCTTGCGCCGGTATGCCCGCGCACTGACCGGCTCTCAGGCAACCGGTGATGCCTTTGTGCGCGCCACTCTGGAAGCGGCGCTGGCTGACGAGGACCTCAAAGCTTCTCTGGAAGGCGGGCGCATCCAGCTCTATCGCGCCTTTAACAAGGTATGGGCCAGCGCCTTTATGGATGCTGATCCTGCTGCAGGTCCGACCAGCCTGTCTGGCGGAGAGCATGAAATGGGCGCCCAAGCGCGCCTGGGCGCGATAACACCGCTTAACCGTCAGGCGTTGCTGCTGACCACGCTGGAGGATTTCAGCCACGCGCAGGCC
The DNA here is from genome assembly GCA_049647465.1 of Erythrobacter sp. Taxonomy (GTDB): domain Bacteria; phylum Pseudomonadota; class Alphaproteobacteria; order Sphingomonadales; family Sphingomonadaceae; genus Erythrobacter. Next base: position 14,771 of record JBARXS010000152.1, on the reverse strand, counting down.
GCTCAGATCATGGACATGGATGTCGCCGCGGTTGACGCTCTGGTTGCCGAAGCGGTGGCCGAAATCGACAAGGAGCAGGCCACCAACGTCCTGATTATCGAGGATGAGCCGCTGATTTCGATGCAGCTTGAAGACCTTGTCTCAAGCCTTGGCCATGAGGTCTGCGGGACAGCGGCAACCCGCACGCAGGCGGTCGAGTCGTTCGAGAAGCGCACACCCGGCCTCGTTCTGGCGGATATCCAACTGGCCGATGGTTCATCGGGTCTGGACGCAGTGGACGATATTCTTGCGATTGACAGCGTTCCGGTGATCTTCATCACCGCCTATCCCGAACGCCTGCTGACCGGCGACCGGCCCGAGCCGACCTATCTTGTGACCAAGCCGTTTCAGGAAAAAACCGTACGCGCGGCGATCAGTCAGGCGTTGTTCTTCGGATCGAGCCGCCCGATCAGCTGACTGGAAACGGGTCGCGCTGGCTACGTTGCGTCCGCTTGCCTGATCTGGAAATCGCTGCGCACGCGAACCGGTACGCGCATGGTGCACCGCACGCCTTCACGCTCAAACGCGAGCCGCACCGGATTGCGCAATTCATGCGCGACGATTTTCTCGATGAGCTCTGTGCCAAAGCCGCGACTGCGCTCCCCGTCGACGAGTGGGCCGTCGCTCTCGTGCCATTCGACCTCGGCAAGGTGGTCCTCGACAAGGCGCCAATAGACGCTGACCTTGCCATCCGGCACGCTGAACGCACCGAATTTCGCCGCGTTGGTTGCCAGTTCATGAATCGCCAGACCAAACGACAAGGCATCATTCGGAGCAAGCTCAACCGGAGGCCCGTCAATTTTTATGATGTGGTCGCTCGCTGCGCGAAAATGCTGCAATTCCGCCTCGAGCACCGACCGGATCGGCGTGGTCCCCCAATCCGTGCCCGTCAGCAAGTCGTGTGTGGCAGATAGAGAACGGATACGACCTTCCAGACTGTCGGCAAATTCGTCCAGGCTTTTGGCGCGACGCTTCGTCAGCGACATGATCGAAAGGACGTTTGCGAGTGTGTTCTTGACCCGGTGGTTCAGCTCCCTCGTCAGCGAATTGCGGATCGAATGCTGCTGCTCATAAAAGGCGAGCTTTGACTGATCCTCGAACGCTTGCTGCGTCAGCAGGCGCGACAGCAACATCAACAGGCTCGCCGTCGCCAGACCGAACAGCAACGTCACCATCGACAGCGGCGCAAGACTGCTGCCCTTGGGCGCTTCAATCACCAGTTCAAATTGCCGGTTTGCGATTTTGACCGGCTCCTGCACCCGCGCACCGCCCCCGTCTGCGAGCGAATGCGAAAACAGCAGATTGTTCGTCTGAGTGGTCCCGTCGTAGAGCCGCACACCAAGCGAAGATGGTGCGGTGCTATCCAGTGCGGACTGGAGAAACTCATCCGCGCCAAAGGGGCTGTAAACAAACCCGGCCAGCGCACGGTCAACGGGACGCCCTCCGTCAACCCGCCGATAGGCCGGCATGAAGATGATGAAGCCCGGCGCATTGCCCGCCCCCTCCTGCGCGAGCACGATCCGGGCCGACGCCGTCGGGCTGACAATCCGCTTAGCCTCGGCCATCGCCGCGGCGCGGGCAGGCTCTGAATACATATCAAAGCCCAGCGCGCGGCGGTTGCGCTGAATATCGGGATAGAAATAGGTCACCGGCGCAATCGTTTGCGTGTTCGCGCCAATGGGCGGCCGGATATCGGGAAACTCGGGCTGCACTGCCCGCTCACGCTCAATAAAAGCGTCTTTTTCGCTGGCGGGAAGGACCGTGATCCAGCCGATCCCCTCCGCCCCGCGATATTCCAGATCCAGTCGCAATTCGCTGACAAACTGGCGGAATGTCTCGGGCTCCACGTTCTCCGTGGTTGAAAACAGCGCAGCGCCCGCCCGCAAATAGGACGCAAAGTTGTTACCACGACGCTCCAGAGCGGCGGCGATGGATTGGGCATATTCGCGCATCTGCGCATCCTCACGCGCCCGCGCATTGCTCTCGATCACAAAGACGCTGAGGATAGTGACCGCTGCAATGGCAATGAAGATCGCAAGCGGTACAGCGCGCGGATAATTGATCAGCCAGCGCCGGGCACGGCTCGTCGAAGGCGCTTCGATTGCATCGATTGCGCCGCCACCATTGACCGTGTTCTCTGCTCTTGATCCCATGATTGTCTAAAGCGCTGACTTATCCCTTTCGCCAGATGGCTGCACTCTGACCGGAACCAAAGATCAAACGCTTCGTTCCCAAGATGCCGGCTCCGTTATGTCCGATTGGACCGATACAGCGTATTGCGCTTATAACAATGCAGGCATGCTGCACTGGTGCAGCGTGGGATCAGAGGTCAATACACTACAATGGCAACCGGATCTTCCTCCGAAGACCAACCGCGCAGAGCGTCGCATGAAGAGGCTGCAGGGCAACCGCGCTCTGACGGCACCACAGACGCGGCGCAACCCGATTGGGCAGACGGACTTCGCCAGCTTTACGATTCCGTTGTTGATGAACCTCTGCCGGACGCCTTCACCGATTTGCTGAACAGGCTTGATGAAGGTGGATCGAATGACAACGCAAGCGATGCTCATGGCCCCGATGGGGGCGCCAACTGATGGCGCAATCAAAAGATGTGAAAAAAGAGGCATCGAAGGATGGGGCGAAACCGACGCCCACTCGAACTCCTTCTGAAAAGGCCGATTTCAAGCGTGAACTGACCGAAGTCGTTCCGCATCTGCGTGCGTTTGCGCGCGGGCTTTGTGGCCGTCCGGATATGGCCGATGATCTGGTACAGGAAACCCTGCTGAAGGCATGGGCCGCCCAGGATCGCTTTGAGCCGGGGACGTCAATGCGCGCATGGACCTTTGTGATCCTGCGCAACGCATACCTGACAGACATGCGCCGCAACCGTTTTCGCGGTGAATATGATGAGGGCGTGGCAGAACGCATTCTGACCGCGCCTGCCGGGCAAGAGGAACCGATCCACCTGTCCGATATGCATCGCGCATTGCTGACCCTGCCGCCTGAACGACGCGAGGCTCTGTTGCTCGTGGGCGCTGGCGGCTTTTCCTATGAGGAAGCGGCCAACATCTGCGGCTGCGCAGTCGGCACCATCAAGAGTCGTGTGGGCCGTGCGCGCGCTACACTCAATTCGATGCTGGCTGACGGCGATATTCCGCGGCGTTCGGTGGACGACGCCACCGCACACCGCGCAATTCTGCAAGAGCTGGACGAAGTGGCGGCGGGCAATGGTGAAACGGCCAAATCCTAGGGCAGAGTCCTAGCGCAAAGCCTTGGGCTTAATCGCCAGTTGCGCCTTTATCGACGACTGACGCAACCGCCACATTCATCGTCACATTGCCCAATGTCCGCATGATATCCGGCAGCATCTCAACCGCGACCAGCAGCGCAAGCGGCTCTATCGGCACACCCATCGCCAGCGCGATGGGTCCGATTGAGACGACAAAGCTGATCGATCCCGGCAGGCTGACAGAGCCCACGCTGATCACCACGGCGACCGCAATCCCAATTGCAACCAGCCCGGGTGAAACCTCCACCCCCGCCAGCGCCGCCACATACAGCGCCACCGCCAGATTCATCGCCACACTGGTTGCGCGGAAAATCGCGACGGCCAAAGGCAGCACAAACTCGGCTGTGCTGGGTCGCAGGTCAAGACGCGATGCACTGTCCAGCATGGCGGGCAGGCTCGCGAGAGAGCTTTGTGTCGAGACCGCCACTGCCTGAGCTGGCAAGACCGCACGGGCAAACCGCACAAGGCCGGTTCCACCAATGCCCCATGCAAGGACATAGGCCAGCACAAGGATAAACCCGCCCATCGCAGAGACCACGGCGATGTAATGGGCCAAGGTCGCAAATGCCCCCGCGCCGCTTTTCAGCCCAACTCCCATCGCCAGCGCCACCACCCCGACGGGCGCGATCCACAGCACCCAGCCGATGATCTGCAACATCGCATTGGCGAGCGCGTGAAAGAACCGCAGCATCGTCTCGCTCTGGTCGGATGGCAGGCGAGTGATCGCCACCGCCAGCAGCGCAAAGAAGATGGTGAGCGGCAGCATCGCGGTCTCGCTCGCAGCGGCGATTATGTTCGGCGCGACGAGCGATTTGAGAAACTCCAGAATTCCCGGAACAGCCCCCGCATCCTCGGGCACATCGGCCAGAAAGTCGCTCGCCGATTGCGGGATCGGCAGCACATCCAGCACCATTGGCAGCATGATCGCGGTGAACACTCCGCCTGCCACAGCAACGCCCAGAACCAGCGCGATAAAGCGCCGCGCAGACGCGCCCGCGCTCGCCGCATCGATCATCTGCGCCAGACCCAGCACCAGCAGGCTCGCGACCAGCGGGATGATCGTCATCTGTAATGCACGCAGCCACAGGCTGCCCACCAGCGCTATGCTCTCCGTCAGCCATGCAGGAAGCGCCGTATCGGAGAGGACAACACCTAGACCAAGGCCCACTATCAGCGCGGCAAAGGTTGCCAGAACCGGCAACCGGATCGGGGTCAGCTCGAACCGTTGGCCTGCTGGCGGGCTCGCATTTGCGGCCGCATTCTCAGATAGTCCGGACAAGCATACCCCCACAGTGCACAATTGTTGAGGCAGCGATACATTCGCACCCTTCCCTTCGCGCCCTAACCGCGCCAGAAGCGGCTGACAAATTCACGACACGTAATAACGGGAACCTCCAACAGGCATGTCACGCAAGTTCTTCGGCACGGACGGGATCAGAGGGCGCACCAATGCTGGCGTCATGACGGCGGCAACCGCGATGAAAGTGGGTCAGGCCGCCGGTCGCCATTTTGTGCGCGGCGCGCATCGCCACCGCGTTGTGATCGGCAAGGATACGCGGCTTTCCGGCTATATGATGGAGAGCGCGCTGGTCGCCGGATTTACCAGTGTCGGGGTGGATGTGATCATGACCGGCCCCCTGCCCACCCCTGCCATAGCGCTGCTCACCCGTGAAATGCGCGCGGATATGGGTGTGATGATTTCTGCCAGCCACAATCTGTTTCCCGACAACGGGATCAAGCTCTTTGGCCCGGACGGCTATAAGCTGTCAGACGCGGCAGAGGCGGAAATCGAGCGGTTGCTGGAAACCGACATTCCCCTTGTTCCGGCGGAAAAGATCGGGCGGGCGCGCCGGATTGAGGATGCGCGCGGACGCTATATTCACGCGGTAAAGGATTCGGTCGCCACCGAAGTGCGTTTCGACGGGCTGAAAGTGGTCGTCGATTGCGCCCATGGTGCCGCCTATCAGGTTGCCCCTTCGGCCATCTGGGAGCTGGGCGCAGAGGTGATCGCGCTGGGCGTTGAACCCAATGGCACCAACATCAATGACGGTGTCGGCTCCACCGCAATCGAGGCATTGCAGGCGCGCGTTGTCGAGGAAGGCGCGGATATAGGCATCGCTCTGGATGGTGATGCAGACCGGCTGATAGTGGTCGATGAAAAAGGCAAAAAGGTCGATGGTGACCAGATCATGGCTCTGATCGCGACCCGGATGCACGAAAAGGGTGCGCTGACCGGTGGTGGCGTGGTCGCAACGGTGATGTCCAATCTGGGGCTGGAGCGTTATCTGGAGACCATTGGCTTGACGCTGGAGCGGACCAAGGTGGGTGATCGCTATGTGCTGGAACGCATGAAGCAAGGCGGCTTCAATGTCGGCGGTGAGCAATCGGGACACATGATCCTGACCGATTACGGAACTACCGGCGACGGCACAGTGGCAGCCTTGCGCGTCCTCACCAGCCTTGTGCGCAGTGGCAAACCGGCGAGCGAAATTCTCCACCTGTTCGACCCCGTCCCGCAACTGCTCAAGAATGTGCGATACGAAGGGGGCCAACCGCTTGAAAATGATGCGGTGAAAGCCGCCATCGCAGCTGCCGAGGCGGAACTCGCAGGCAATGGCCGCCTCGTCATCCGCGCTTCGGGCACAGAGCCGCTGATCCGCGTCATGGCAGAAGGGGACGATCCCGCGCGAGTGGAAAGCGTGGTCGATGCCGTGTGCGAAAAAGTGCGAGCGGCGACATGACTGCTCACGCCAGGGAGGCCTGCTGACATGCTGGACATGCGCCCCGATTGCGAACGCTGCGGGCTTGATCTGCTAGCCGAGGCACCGGGCGCGTTCATTTGCAGCTTCGAATGCACCTTTTGCGCAGGCTGCGCCGAGGAGTTGGACGATCAATGCCCCAATTGCGCCGGCGAATTGATGGACCGGCCCACGCGCGCGAAAAAGCTGCACGATAAATTCCCGCCCTCGACGACGCGCAAATACGTCAATGGCTGAAGCTCCGACCCGGAAGCCCCCGCGCATTCTCGCAATCGCCGGATCGGACAGTTCGGGCGGTGCAGGGATTCAGGCTGACATCAAGACCATCACGATGCTTGGCGGCTATGCGATGACGGCGATCACATCAGTCACCGCGCAAAACAGCGTCGGCGTGCAGGCCATCGCGCCGATGTCAGGCGATGTGGTGGCGCGTCAGATTGCATCCTGCATCGATGACATCGGAGTGGACGCGATCAAGATCGGCATGCTGCACGATGAAGAGATTATCGCAGCCACGTTTGAAGCTTTGAGCGCGCTGAAACCCGCCGTGCCGATTGTGCTGGACCCGGTAATGATCTCAACCAGCGGCGCAGCGCTGATCGCGCCCGAAGCTATCAAAGTAATGCGCGAGAAGCTTTTCCCGATTGCGACCCTGCTGACCCCCAACGTGCCGGAACTGGGCCACATCGTCGGCAAAAGCCTCGTCACAAGTGCACAAATGGCAGACGCCGCCGATGAGCTGGCAGAGGAAAGCGGGACGGCAGTGCTGGCGAAAGGCGGTCACACCGACGATGCGCGGATCATAGACATTCTGGTCGATCCCGATGGCCGCGCGGTGCAGTTCGATCACGCCCGCATCGACACACGGCACACTCATGGCACCGGCTGCACGCTGTCCTCAGCCATTGCGACGCTACTCGGCCACGGGCAGACGCTGGAACACGCCGTGCGGCTGGGGCGCAATTTCGTGCTTCAGGCAATCGAAAACGCGCCCGGCTATGGCGCTGGCAATGGTCCGCTGGGCCATCAGGCGGTGCGCAAGCTATGATGGAGCCGGTGGTCAGAGTGGACGGGAGCGCAGCTGACCCTTGCGCTGGCACCGTTCGGATAGATTGGCCCAAGGCGCTTTGGAACGGCTTGATGATCGCGGGGACAATAGCCGCGCTGCTCTTGGCAACATGGCAAGCCGTGCTGCTGTTCGTGATACTGACCTATTCGACGCTGCTGATTGGCCACAGTGTCGGCATGCACCGGATGATGATCCACCGCACCTTTCGCGCTCGCAAATGGCTGGCGCGAGTGCTGATCTATGTCGGGACGATTGTGGGCGTCTCAGGGCCATCGGGGATCATCCGCATTCATGACACTCGCGACTGGGCCCAGCGTGAGGCGGAATGCCACGATTTCTTCGCGCATCGGCGTTCGCTGTTGCAGGACCTGATCTGGAACCTGTTTTACCGGTTCGACTTTGAGCATCCGCCGCGCGTGACCATCGAGCCCACCGTAACTCAAGACAGTTTTTACCGCCTGATGGATGCAACATGGCGGTGGCAACAACTGCCTCTGGCGGCTTTGCTGTATTGGGCGGGAGGCTGGCCATTCGTGCTATGGGGCATATGCGCGCGCGTCTTCGTCAGCACGGCCGGGCACTGGACCGTCACCTATTTCTGCCACAATCCCGAGATTTGGGCGAATCCCGGTCGTTGGATCGTGAAAGATGCAGGCATTCAGGCCTCCAACCTGCCCGGGCTCGGCCTCGTCACCTATGGCGAGTGCTGGCACAACAACCACCACGCCTTTCCCGAAAGCGCGCGGATTGGGCTGGAGCAAGGCCAACCGGACCCGGGCTGGTGGGTTATCCGCGCTTTCGAAAAGGCTGGCTGGGTCGACCGGGTAAGCCTGCCTCGCGCTGCCGCCGAACGCGACGACCTGCGCGAGCGTGCCAGCTCCTGACCCTCTGGCCCCTAACGGTCCAGTTCGTAAAACTCGGCGATATGCGCCCATGCGTCTTCGGCGGTTTCACACCAGTGGAACAGGTCCAGATCCTTTTTTGAAATCGTACCTTCTTCCGCGATCGCCTCGAAATTGACGACCCTTTTCCAGAACTCCTCACCAAACAGCAGGATCGGGATCGGCTTCATCTTGCCCGTCTGGATCAGCGTCAGCAGCTCGAAAAACTCGTCAAACGTGCCAAAGCCGCCCGGAAACACCGCCACGGCCCGCGCGCGCAGCAGAAAGTGCATCTTGCGCAGCGCAAAATAGTGGAAGTTCAGACTGAGATAGGGCGTCACATAGGAATTGGGCGCCTGTTCGTGCGGCAAGATGATGTTCAGACCGATGCTCTCGCTGCCCGCTTCGCTCGCGCCGCGATTGCCCGCTTCCATGATGGAGGGGCCACCGCCCGTTGTGACAACAAACTGGCGCTTGCCATCTTCGATGATCGCTTTTTCCGAGACAAGCTTTGAAAGCTTGAAGGCCTCGTCATAATATTTCGCCTTATCGGCCAGTCGCTGCGCGACCTTTTGCTCGTATTCGTCCTTGTCCTTCGCCGCGTCGATCTTGGCTTGCGCCTCTTCGGGAGAGGGAATGCGAGCAGAGCCATACATCACGAGCGTGGAGCCAACGCGCGCCTCATCCAGCAGCATTTCCGGCTTGAGCAGCTCTAGCTGAAACCGGACCGGGCGAAGTTCCTCGCGCAGCAGGAAATCGGTGTCGCGAAAGGCCAGTTTATAGGCGGGATGATCGGTCTGCGGCGTGCGCTCGGGCGCTTCCTCGGCGAACCGGCTTTCTTCCTCGGCGCGGTAGAATTTGCGGTTTGTCAGATCGTGATCGGCGTCTTGTTCTCTCATGCCCTCGCCCTAGGCGCGCGAATTGCACGCGGCAAGCACACTGATGCGCGGAGCCGCGAGAAAATCTGCCACAAAGACAAACGCTGCGGTATTTCGGCGCAAACGCACAAAGAGCCTACTAGCCTTGGCTTTATCGACCATCTTTCCCCAGACAGCGGGCAAGGCAGTATTGCGGCCTTCGTGTTTCTCATTATCTTTAGAAAACGAGGTGCGCTTGCTTACCAAATCTCCAATCATCAAACATATCGAAGCCGTTCCAGTCGGAAGCGTCTTCTATTACCCTAATCTGGGTGACGGAACGCTTTGCGTTGCTGCTAAGTACGATGGACAATCCGGTGATAGGACGACCGTTGTAGTTCCGCTTACGGATACCTCCAACAGCGATTACGCGCTGCGGATTTTTGATGAAGACAACCTATCTGGCTACGCTGCGTTGCCCGATGGGCTCATCGCGGAAGTCGATCTACAAGCGGCGACCTCGATAGAGGAAGCTGCCGCCTACGTTGCGAGCGATGGGACTTACATTAGGGTTTGGTCAGATCATCCCGGTTTTAGGCATTTTCTACGGCTTGATGATGGTATCATACGATCATCTGTCCCAGCCGCTTCGATCGGATTTACTGGGTGGAAAATCGTGTTGGAAGATGATCCAACCGTGGAATTTTGGTCGTCGGATCGACCAGATAACCGAGCAAAATAGGAAGGCTGATATGGTGGAGAAACCTGAAAACAAAGGGGGCAGCAATTCCCAGAATAAGAACAGAGACGGCGCGAAACGATCCGAGTTTCAGGATAACAGCAAAGCCAATCGGCCACGGACCGAGCAAAAGGTGACTTCAAACCTAAAGCCTCCCACTCGACCGAATAAAAAGTGAATGAAGAGCAGCGCCTCGATGAGCGGTTCAGATTGGAATACCGTGCAGAGTATTCTTCGCGATACCACCGTAGGCGTGCCTCATTTTTGACCGGCTTAGATAAATTCTCAAACCTCATATCTATCATCGCGGGGACGAGCGTTTTCGTTAGCCTGATGCAAGGCGGGCCTACTCTCATCGCACAACTAGCGGCTTTGATGATCTCTGCACTCGCCATAGGGCAGGTAGTCTACGGTTTCGGGGCAACAGGTGCTCGCCATGCGGAATGGATGAAAGCTTGGGAAAAACTGGCCAACGATATTCGCGCTACGCCTGATCCTAGCGAGGATGATTTACGCGAGTGGAACCTAGCTAGGGCTGAGATCGAAGGTGAATGTGTTAGCGAGTTAAGGGCGCTGGTGAATGATTGCGAAAATCAAGCCAAAGCGCATATGGGAATTACCGAGGGGGTGGTGAGAATCGGACGATTCCAGCGCCTCTTAATGCACCTCGGCACATTTCAGGTCGATTTCCCTGAAATCGAGAAGATAGCTGTTCCGTCGCGACCAAAAGAAGATGGCGCAGGCAACTGAACTTTAACTCGCGGGTCGCGTAGCCAAAGCATGATTACCCCCGGAAACACCCACGTTAAGTTGCAGCCCGCAGACGATACTTATTGGCTTTCGAACGCGGCCTCATATCAACTATTCGATCATGACACGGGTAGATTCAAGCTATCAGTCTATAAATCCGCAGATTGCGTGATCCATGTGAGAGCAAATGACGAAATGCGGAAGCGTAAGGTTTGGGCCAAATTTCCCATTCTACCGACGCACGTTTCACCGATTAGTCTTGCAGTCAGTTGGAATGATCAAGGAGTATCCCTTGCTCTCGCTCAAGGGCAGCACGAGCGGCACCCTTGGCAAGAGTCTCCTCCAACTCCTCTTCAGTAAGCCACCTGCCGTCATACCACACCTGAATGCTCACTACATTCGGGTTGCTTCGAGACCGTTGCTCCGGTGAACGGACCCTTAGAGGTGGGCGCTCTGGGGGATCGGGGAAGGCGTCCTGATTGCCTGAGAGGTTTCTATCAATGTAACCCACAGTGAGGCCCTCTCTCGGCATCTCGCCAGATTTCAAATTGTGCGGAAGGCTCATGCGAACTTCGCAATCGAGCGCTGCGAAGTTTGATGAATTTCGCCATGCTTGTCAAGTCTGCGCTTAGGTTTTGTTAGAGATGACCGGCAATCCACTTGTCAGCGCCGCAACGTCACACCTCATCGCCCGACACAGCCTGACCAGCGAGACGAATGTAAGGTTGTGCTCACCGCGCTCAATTCGGCCGACATAGCTGCGATCCAGACCCGCCTCGTTAGCCAAGCCCTCTTGCGACATGCCGAGTTCCTTCCGCTTAGCGCGAATCCGTTGGCCAAGGATGTCGAGATACGGGTCCACCTCTCCAAGTCGGCGTAGAGGGGAGTATCAGTCCACGGAGTATGAATCCCATTGTTAACCTTTGAGCGATAATGCGTCGGCAGCAGTAAGGAGGAAACATGGGCAAGCTAATTACATTCGGACTCGTCGGCACTATTGCAGCGATTACAGTCATCACATCAATGCAATCACTCGATAACACCATTGAAAATGAGCCCGGATCAGCCGCTTTGGCTCAGACCAGTACTGGTCCATTTGGTGAAGTTGATTTGGCAGGGGAAGAGGCCGAGAATGATGTAGTGGAGGGCTTCAAAGTGCCTGAACCCACACCTGCGAAACCAGCTTCTTCTGCGAGCAAGGATATGGATCAGGTAGATCATATGATCGCCGCGACCATCAATCTGAGCGGCAACCTATGTGCCCGCCCGATTGAGGTTAGAGATGCTGGCGACGGGCTTTACGGTGTCCGCTGCATCACTAACCGTAATGGAACCGGTATGTCCGACTACATAGTCAATTCACGGAACAGCGAAGTGATCCCGATCTGATGGTCTGGTTTATCGGATTGCTGATCCTCGCTGCGATCGTGAGCGGGACTGCCCGCGATCTCATCAAAGGCCTTATGACGCTGCTATTCGGTGGAATGCTGCTGCTCACGAGTTGCGCTATCGTTTAAGTCTCAATTGCACATTGCATCCGATTGGTCGCGATCATTACCCGCCGACAAACACCATCCTCGTCGGCTTCAATCATATGGCCAACTAGAAAGCGTTCAGTCGCCGAGCGATGAGCGAGATCGTCGATGTCGTTGCAGGGCAAGTCGAGCGTGATGGGCTGATTCTGGCCCATCAAGTGAATTGTGAAGGAAGCCATTACGCGACCTCCCTACGGCGCTGCCAGTAGCCCTTCCACTGCTTCGATGGCGCATGGTGTAGTCCCGCTGTAACAAGGGTAAGGAACTGCTCGCCATTTGACTTTCTGCGACGATCCTCCCGCCATGTCATTTCGTCAGCGTAGCCCTGCAAGTAGTCGCCAGAGATGCGATGATGGATTCCGTTCTGGGATCGCTTGAGACGCGAATGGCTGGATTCTGCGAGGTTGGTGTTAATACCGTCTCGGGAGTAGGCCGCTTCTCCGTAGTTCTTAGTATCGTTACCATCGTGATTGACCCGTTTCACATCAAAAAGCGCTTCAAGACCATCAAAGGCTTTGGACTCGTCGAAGATGAGGACAGTCCCATCTTCTACAAGATCACGCATGACGGCTGCGGTTTGCTTTTCCGTTTTGACGAACGCTCGTGACCTTCCGCCACGTTCCCGAAAAACGGTGACGGCCTGCTTCTTGCCTGACTGATTTGCAAGCCTACGCCGATCTCGGCGGTGTTTCTTGAAGTTCGAGGGCTTTACGTATCCACCCACGTAGGTCGCATCTCCCTCAACCTCACCTGACAGCTTCTGAGCGTGCTGAAGCGCGCCCATTACCTCGCGGAGCTTCTTCTCAAAAACGAACGCTGACTTCACATTGATATTCATTTGCCGGCATAGCTCCAACGCAGCTTTGCCCTTCGCACCGTTGATCCAAAGCGCCACAGCAAACAGGATGTCCCGATGCTCAAGTTTACGTCCGTGGAAGATCGTGCCCGAAGTAGGTGAGAACTGGCTCAGGCAATCGGCACAGGTGAATTTGCGGCGCTTCCCGATGATCGCACCGGTCTTGCGGTTCTTCACATTTCGATCGACCCGATAAACAACCTTGCAACCGCATTTGGGACAATACGGCTCTCCATCGGTTTCCGCCCAGCGTAGTAGGACGAATGCATCCACCGCATCTTCTTCGGACATACGAGCGATGCGCTTAGGATCAAGCGTTCTAGCTCTTGCCGAAGTGAGAAAATGTTGCGACTTATCCTCCGATGCAGTGATATTGCATCGAATTTGATGAATAAGTCCGATTCTGTCAAGTGATTTTCACCATATTTGGTGACTTAACCTCGTTAGGAGTGATATGGAGAGGGACTGGAACGGCTATGCGAAAGGCATTCTGCAAGCTGAGATGGCGCGCAGGCAGGTAAAAACGCCCGATCTGGTGAAGCTGCTTGTAGACGTCGGCGTGGAAGACAATCCGCGAAATGTGGCGAATAAGATCGCTAGAGGCACGTTCTCTGCGGCGTTCCTGTTCCAATGCCTCGCCGCGATGGAGGTGCGAAACCTCCATCTCGGCGATGACTAACTATTGTCTGGACTCTAAAATAAGAGTCACCTATAGCGTATTAACGCGCAGTTGATCTGCACGGGACACCTCCTTTCACAACCAAAGGCTGGTGTAAATCGGAGCCGCAAGCACGGGCATGTGCTTGCGGCTTCATCTTTTTTAGGGTGGAATCCGAGCGGATAGGACAATTTATTCGGGATGTAAAGTCCTGTTATTAAATAAAAGTCGTCAAATTCTTCTGTCGTTAAAGTAAAGTGAAAATGTCGCTCATGGGTCGAACGTGATCTCGGGTTTGTTGATTGCCCTCCACTGTGCAGGATACTTCCCTGAAGACTGCACATACCTGCCGCGATAGTTTCGGAACGAGTTTTCGATCGCGTTCTGCACGCGTCTGAGAACGTCGGCTTCCGGGTGATCTTTTCCGCATTCGCTAAGGACCTCGGTCGCCACTTGCCGGACGGTCATCGGGCGCTGAGCTTCACGCAGGACCTTCATGGCTCGCCGACCACACTGTCCAAAAGGAATAGGAATGCAATGCGTCCAAGGACGGACACCTTGCGTCTGACTAGAGTCCCAATCGGGATCGTTGTCTTCGATAAGAATGGCAGCGGCGTCGATCAGAGCTTCAAGTTGAGGAAGCTCCTTCTCCATTTCCGGAAGCTTCGCGATGTCTCTTTTGGTTCGATCAATTCTTATCTGGAGATCGTCTCGTTTGCCTAGAAGCCGCGAGTACCTTCGGCGCAGTGAATCTCGAAGATTAGTTTGACCCATGACCAGATTCCCTTGCTGTTGTTAGAACAGGGAATCTAACGCTGAACCTTCATATGAGACCAGTGGGGTCTTTGTGCGTTTGCGCCCAAATACCGAAACGCTGGATGCCCCGTGAGGATTCGAACCTCAATTGACGGAGTCAGAGTCCGTAGTCTTACCATTAGACGACGGGGCAGTGTCCAGAGTTGGCGGAGGCAGTGTTGGAATCGCCCTGCGCCAAGAGAGCCGCGCACTTAGGTTTGCCCGGGCGCAAGGTCAAGAGCATCCATCCTCCGCCTCAGGCCAAAGCGCCTGAACGCTCAGCTTCTTGCTCTCACAGCCCATATCGGTTAGCTTTTGTTTCAAGTGCTCATGCTAATTGCGCGTGAGTGAGATGGAAGATTTGAATTATGGCGGACACATATCCGCCGGGCGAAGACAGGAGAACTGGAAAGAAAAGGGGAGCGAAGCCCGGCAAAGTGGCCGATTTTCGCTACAAGCGCTCCTTCCAGTCAATCGGCTCTGGCCAGTCAAACGACTCTGGCCAGTCAGGCAACTCCGGCCAGTCAGACACGTCCGGCCAGCC